>JAEYQX010000189.1 GCA_023409795.1 Pseudomonadota bacterium | reverse complement strand
AGCCCGTCCTGGCGAACGGTTCCCATGGCCGCCTGCACGGTCGCCGCACGGCGTCGCACATAGGGGCCGGGGTTCGCCGCCTGGTAGCGGCGCGGACTGGGCAGGATCGCCGCCAGGCGGGCCGCCTCCCGCGCGGTGAGCTCGTCGGCGCCCTTGTCGAACCAGTGCCGGGCCGCGGCCTCGGCGCCATAGACGCCGGGACCCCATTCGGCGACGTTCAGATAGACCTCGACGATCCGGCGCTTGGGCCAGACCAGCTCGATCAGGGCGGTGTAGCCGGCCTCGAGGCCCTTGCGGATCCAGCCGCGGCCCGGCCACAGGAAGACGTTCTTGGCCGTCTGCTGGCTGATGGTCGAGCCGCCGCGCACCTTTGACGAGCCGGACTGCTCGGCCTGCTCATTGGCCTTGAGCGCCTCCTGGATGGCGTCGAAGTCAAAGCCCTGGTGCTCGCAGAAGCGGGCATCCTCGGCCGCGATGGCGGCGCGCACCAGGTTGGGGGAAATCCGGTCCAGCGAGCGCCAGCGATAGTCGATGCCATGGCCGGCCACGGCCTGCCTGACCATCAGGATGGTGAACAGCGGCGGCACGAAGCGATGCAGGGCCACGCTGCCGACCGGGATCAGGATCAGGATGAGCAGAAGGGTCAGCAGCGGCCGCCGCCTGCGGGTCCTGGCCCCGGATCTAGCCCCCTTGCGCGCCATCTATCCCCTCAATGATCCACATGAAACAAATGGTTAATCAGGCCAGGGCGGCGACGCCGGCCTGGCCGTCCTCGTCCGCCCAGGCGAGGCGCGCGCCGCCCTCGCTCATAGCCAGGGCCACGATGGCGGCCCCCTTGTCGCGCTTGACGAACTCCAGCCCGCGACCGGCGGGATCGGCCCACCAGACCCGGCCATCCTCCAGCCCCGCGACCAGGCGGCCCTGGGAGACGGAGGTCGCGACCCGCGTCACCACCGTCGACTGGTCATAGCCGATCTCGGTCGCCTCGCGCCCCATCGGGCCATTGCTGCCGATGAAGGGCCACAGCACCACGCCCTGGGCCCCCGAGGTGGCCAGCAGCTGCCCCCTGGCCATGAAGCCAAAGCTTTTCACCTTGGTCGGATAGCCCGGCATCCGCATGTTCCGGGCATCCTTCAGACGCCAGGCGTGCAGCTGGTTGTCCTGCATCGAGGTGATGACAAAGGCCCCGTCCGTCGAGAACAGGACGTCGAGGTGCGAGCCGGCCCAGGCCAGCTTGACCGGCTGCTGCTGCTCGATCCGGGCATACCAGATCCAGGCCCCGCCATAGGTCGAGGCGGCCACGCGGCGGCCCTTGGGATCAAAGGCCACGCCCGACACGGTCCGTTCATGAACAAACTCACGACGGAAGAACAAATCATTGAAATCAATGACGATCAGCTTCTTGCCAGCTGAGAAGGCGATCAGGCCGCTTTCGGGAGAGGCGGTGATGGAATCGACCCACTGGCCGCCGGTGGTGGCCAGGACCACGGATTCATCCTCGCGCGTCCAGATCACCTGGCCATCGTCGCCGCCGGTGACGATCCCCTCGCCCGAGGGGTGGGCGCAGGCGCACAGGATGGCCCCGTCGTGGGCTTCATGGGCGGTGCCGTTCTCGAAGCGCACGCTGCCGTCGCCCAGGGCGAAGATGGCCTGGGCCCGGTCGAACACGACCGAGGTCACCTGGGCGTCAAAGGAATATTGGGTCATGCGGCACTCAAATCGTGTCTTGGGCAGGTCTGTCAAAGCCTCATAGCGTCCCCGATCGCCTCTGTCGCCCACCGGGCCTATATGGACCCCATGACCCTGCTGCTCATCTCCGGCTTCATGGCCGACGACACCCTGTTTGACGCCCTGGACGGGGCGCTGGCCCCCTTCGGGCCGCTGGTGAAGACCGCGCTGGACGAGGGGGCGACGATCGAGGAGATGGCCGGGGCGATCCTGAACAAGGCCCCTGCCCGCTTTACCTGCGTCGGCTTTTCCATGGGCGGCTATGTGGCCCGCGAGATTGTGCGCATGGCCCCCGAGCGGGTCGAGGCCCTGATCCTGATCGCCACGTCGGCGAGGGGCGATACCGAGGCGATGATCCGCCAGAGGCAGTCGGCGCTGAAATCCCCGCCCGAGCGGTTCAAGGGCCTGAGCCGCCTGGCCATCCAGTCCTCGATTCATCCGGATTCCCGCGATGACGCCGCCCTTCACGCCCGGATCCGCGACATGGGGATCAGGCTGAGCGGCGAGGTCTTCCACCGCCAGTCGATGATTACCCGCGACGGGGACCTGGACCGGCTGTCGGACATCACCGTGCCCACCCTGATCATCGAGGCCAGCCACGACGCCCTGCGCTCGCCCGCCGAGGCGGCGGAGCTGCACAGCGCGATTGCGGGATCGACCCTGGTGCGGGTGGAAGACACCGGCCACATGATCCCGCTGGAGCAGCCGCAGGCCCTGGCGCGGCTGATGACAGGATGGCTGGAAAGAGCCTGAGCTGTCGGGAGGGTCTTGCGAGACGCAGGGCTGCGTAAAAAAAACAGGGTCCAGAGAGTCTCATCTGTCTAATCCCGGCGAGGAACGCGAGACGGGGCCCGGCCACGGGCGGCGGGCGCGGACCTGCAGCCTAGGGCGACCCATGACCCAGGCGGGCAAAAGGCGGCGTGGCTGGGGCAATGCCGGGAAATTGCCGGGTCTGGCGCGCGGGGTTGCGCGCGGCCGTCGGTTGGGGCCGTCATCCCCGGACTTGATCCGGGGATCGGGGTGGCTGGCTGCGCGACCTTGGAAAACGCCAGCCTGCCTCAGCCGTGGGTCCTCCGGTCAAGCCGGAGGATGACGGAGGGGGGGGTGGGACGGGGAGTGACGGAGGGGGCTTCCCCTTACGCGGCGCAGGCTTCGAAGCCGGCCTTGAGTTCGGCTTCGTCGAGGTCGCGGCCAATGAAGACGGCGCGGCTCCAGCGGCGTTCCTTTTCGCCCCAGGGCTGCTGCAGGTCGCCCTCAAGGATCATGTGGACGGCCTGGAAGACCAGGCGGCGGTCTTCGCCGGCGACGTCGATGATGCCCTTGGCGCGCAGGATGTTCTGGCCCTGCTCGCCCAGCAGCTTGTCCAGCCAGGCGGTGAACCGGGCCCCGTTGATCGGGCGGTCCAGGGTCAGGGAGATGCCCTTGATGTCGTCATTGTGGTTGTGGCCCCGGGCACCATGGTCATGGTGGTCGTGGTCGCAGTGCGCGCCGTGGCCACAGGCGTCGTCATGCACATGGTCGTGGCCATGGTCATGGTGGTGATGGTCGTGGCCGCAATGCTCGTCATGGACGTGGCCCTCGGCCCCGTGCGGCGGGTTCACGAAGTCGGGACGCACCTCGACGATACGCTCCAGGTCAAAGGCGTTCAGGCCCAGGACCTGGTCCAGCGGCACGTACGAGCGCTCGGCGCGGACGATGGGGGCAAGCGGGTTGAGGGCACGCAGGCGGCGCTCGACCGCCACCAGCTCGGCCTCGTCGACCAGGTCGACCTTGTTCAGGATGATGCGGTCGGCAAAGGCCACCTGCTCGCGCGCTTCCCTGGAGTCGTCCAGGCGGGCCATGACGTGCTTGGCATCGACCAGGGTGGTGACACTGTCCAGGCGGGTCTTGGCCTTGACCTCGTCGTCGACGAAGAAGGTCTGGGCCACCGGGCCGGGGTCGGCCAGGCCGGTCGTCTCGACGATGATGGCGTCAAAGGCCGGCTTGCCCGGACGCTGGCGCTTCATCAGGCCGCCGACCACGCGGATCAGGTCGCCCCGCACCGTGCAGCAGACGCAGCCGTTGTTCATCTCGAACACGTCCTCGTCGGCCCCGACCACCAGGTCATTGTCGATGCCGATCTCGCCAAACTCATTGACGATGACGGCGTAACGCTTGCCGTGGTCCTCGGTCAGGATCCGGATCAGGAGCGTGGTTTTGCCGGCACCGAGATAGCCGGTCAGGACGGTTACGGGGGTCTTTTGGGTCATGCCCGCTAGATGGAGCGTCCCGCCCGGAAATGGAAGGGGGGACGAGGCCTGGCTGCACCGGCCCCTCAGCAGCGGGGGCAGTGCGGCAGGGTCGAGGCCTCGAGCTGGAAGGTGGTGTGGCTGATGTCGAACTGGTGATGGGCCAGTTCCTGGGCCTCGGCCAGCAGGGCCTCGGCGTCGGTGCGCCCGTGGACCAGGTGGGCCGTCAGGGCCGCATCCGTGGTCGACAGGCCCCAGACGTGCAGGTCATGGATGGCCGTGACGCCCGGCAGGGCCAGCAGGGCCTGGCGCACCTTGTCCACATCCAGGCGGTTGGGCGCGGCATCCAGGGCCAGGTTGACCGAATCCCGGAACAGGCCCCAGGTCCCGATCAGGATGACGGCCACGATGACCAGGCTGACCAGGGCATCCACCAGGCTCCAGCCGGTCAGCAGGATGATGCCCCCCGCGACGACCACGCCCAGGGACACCGCCGCATCCGCCATCATGTGCAGGTAGGCCCCGCGCACGTTCAGGTCCCTGTGCTGGTCCTTCATGAACAGGAAGGCCGTGCCCAGGTTGATGACAAAGCCGATGCCGGCCACGATCATGATGGTGACAGAGGCCACGGGCGCGGGCTCGGCCAGGCGCCGCACCGCCTCGAAGGCAATGGCCCCGCAGGCAAAGATCAGCAGCAGGGCATTGGCCAGGGCCGCCAGAACCGTCGCCTTGCCATAGCCATAGGTGCGGTTGGCCCCCGCCGTCCGCCGCGCCAGCCAGGCCGCGCCGCCCGCCATGGCCAGGCCCAGGACATCCGACAGGTTATGCCCGGCATCGGCCATCAGGGCCGTGGACTGGGACAGGACCCCTGCCCCGAACTCGACCACGACAAAGGCCAGGTTGATCACCAGGCCAACGGCATAGCGCCAGTCGCCGGTATCGACCGGATGATGGTGGTGACCGCCCAGACCATGGGAATGGTCGTGTCCATGGCCATGCCCGTGGTGGTGCTGCCCGTGATCGTGGTGATGATGACCGTGGACGGCGTCACCGTGGGTGTGGTCGTGTGCCATGGCCCTAACGCTTAGGCCTGCCCCGCGGCAGCGGTCAAGCAGGACGCCACTAAGTCATTGAATGTAAATATATAACCTATCATGTCAGGCCGGATGGAATGTCATGATAAAGCCGAGCAGGATCAGGGAGATACCCAGGACCACCCCCTCGTAGCGGGCCCAGCGCTCCAGCCTCAGGACCGAATAGCCGGCCATGGCCAGGGAGGTCAGGAGCAGCATCCCGGCCACGGTGCCGAGCCAGAAGCCCAGGCTCAGGCCGACGAAGACGCTCCATCCATGGGTCGCGGCCGACAGGTAGAGCGGCAGCAGCACCTCACCGGGCGAGGCGGCCATCAGGGCGACCAGGCCCAGCAGGGCGGCGCGGTCCGACACCTTGGGCTCGTCGTGCTCGCAGCCCTTGCAGTCCGGCGTCGTGGTCCGGTGCCAGTAGCGCGCCAGGTAGAAGGCCCCGAACAGGAACAGCAGGGCCGCCGACAGGTGGGGCAGCACCCCGTGCAGCCAACGGTCCAGGGCCACCCCGGCCACGGCCACGACCGCCCCGATCGCGGCGGTCACCATGAGATGGACGGTGGCGGCCAGGACGACCGTCACGGCCACGCGGCGCAGGCCCCAGCCCTGGGCCCGCCCGACCAGGACAAAGGGCAGCCAGTGGGTCGGCAGGGCCGCGTGCAGGGCGGAGGCTATGAAGCCACCGCCGACAAGCGAAAGGATCAGGGGTTGGACAAGGCCATCAGGGGTCATGCCTCCCCCTTAGTCTGTTACTGTATAACAGTCGAGAGGGCGAATCCGCCCGGGATGCGGCCCGGTGCCAGCCCGCTTCGGCCCGGCAGACTATTGCAGCAGGACCACAAATCAGGGCACAGCCCCCCACCAAGGTCCCGTCTGCGCCGGTTTTGCCGCCAAAGGGGCCCCATGAGCATTGACTCCGGCGCTCATCGCCGTATATGTCGCCGCTCTTCGCCCGCAGGGTTTCCCAGCGGGCGCATTCTTTTTTGCGTTCACGCTGAGGCTTCCAAATGTACGCGGTGATCAAGACCGGCGGAAAGCAGTACCGGGTTCAACCGGGCGATGTGATTGTTGTCGAGAAAATCGACGGCGACGCTGGCGCTGCCGTCAATTTCGATGAAGTCCTCATGCTGGGCGGTGACAAGGGCGTGACGGTTGGCGCTCCGGTCGTCGACGGTGCCAAGGTTGCTGCGACCCTGATCGAGACCCGCAAGGGTGAGAAGATCAAGATCTTCAAGAAGATCCGTCGCCAGGGCTATCGTCGCACGAACGGCCATCGCCAGTTCGAATCCGTCCTGCGCATCACCGGCATCGAGGGTGCTGGCGAGTCCGCCAAGTGGGACGGCAAGGTTGAGCTGATCACCAAGGCCGAGATCAATGCTCGCGCCCGTGGCCTGGCTCCCCGCGTCGAAGCGGCTGCCTAAGACATTCACCGGCGCTGGGACCAGCGCCTGACAGGACGATGGGTGCCCCGGGCCTTCTGGCCCGGAAGCGCCAAGTAGAGGAGCGACAAGATGGCTCACAAGAAATCCGGCGGTTCGTCGCGTAACGGCCGCGACTCAGAATCCAAACGCCTTGGCGTGAAGAAGTTCGGCGGCGAGAAGGTCCTGGCCGGCAACATCATCGTGCGTCAGCGCGGCACCCAGTTCCACCCGGGTGAAAACGTCGGCCTGGGCCGCGACCACACCCTGTTTGCCACGGCAAACGGCTCGGTGAAGTTCACCACCAAACGTGGTGGCCGTTGTTATGTATCGATTCTTGCGGCCAACGACGACGCCTCGGCTGTGGCCGCCGAGTAACGCGCAACGGAAGCACATCCCGGGATCGCGTTGCTGAAAAGCCGCGATCCCGACCAGGGAAAATATTCCGCGGGGCGTCTGGATCACCAGGCTCCCCGTTTGCGTTTCCCCGCCTCGCTGACTGCCCGAGCCCTGATGCAAAAGGCGGCGGTCGCACCAAAGGGGCGAGACCCAATGTGCATTATCGAATCTTCGCCGGTCATCGAGACCCGGCGCCTGTCCCTGAGGGCCCCCGGTGCCCAGGAC
>JAEYQX010000223.1 GCA_023409795.1 Pseudomonadota bacterium | reverse complement strand
CCAGCGCCTTCTCGTGGTTCAGCAGGGCCAGCTGGCGCAGGCCCGTCTCGCCCAGCAAGGCATCCTCGCGGGCGTGCCCTACAGCCGCCTCGCACCGGAAGCCGGTATGGACGACGTCCTGCTGGTCGCCACCACCGAGACCACGCTGGACGCCGACATCAAGACCCTCGCGACCGCTCTGGCCGCGGCTGTAGCGTAAGGAAGGGCCACAGACATGAGCACCATGAATAACGTCGGCCGCCCGACCACCCCGAACGCAGTCGCCGAAAAGCCCGCTACCCTGACCGGTGGCCGTGGCCTGCTGCAGGACGAGCCGCTGATCTTCGAAGGCGAAGGCTGGGGCAAGACCGGTGTGGATTTGCCTGCGCCGAAGACCGATGGCTCGGACCTCGGTGATCTGCTCCGCCGTGACCCGATCGGCCTGCCGGGCCTGTCGGAGCCGGAAGCCATGCGCCACTATGTGCGCCTGAGCCAGAAGAACCACGCCATCGATCTGGCCATCTATCCGCTGGGTTCGTGCACGATGAAGCACAACCCGCGTCTGAACGAGAAGATGGCCCGTCTGGCGGGTTTCTCGGACATCCACCCGCTGCAACCGCAATCGACGGTTCAGGGCGCGCTGGAGCTGATGGACAGCCTGTCGCACTGGCTGACCACCCTGACCGGCATGCCGGCTGTGGCCCTGTCGCCCAAGGCCGGTGCCCACGGCGAGCTGTGCGGCCTGATGGCCATCCGCGCCGCCCACGAAGCCAAGGGCGAGCACGAGCAGCGCCGCAAGGTGCTGGTGCCGACCTCGGCCCACGGCACCAACCCCGCCACCGCCGCCTTCGTCGGCTATTCGGTGGTCGAGGTCGCACAGACCGAAGACGGCCGCGTGGACGTGGCTGATCTGGCGTCGAAACTGGGCCCGGACGTGGCGGCCATCATGGTCACCAACCCGAACACCTGCGGCCTGTTCGAGCGCGACATCATGGAAATCAGCCGCCTGACCCACGAGGCTGGCGCTTACTTCTATTGCGACGGTGCCAACTTCAACGCCATCGTCGGTCGCGTGCGTCCGGGCGATCTGGGCGTCGATGCCATGCACATCAACCTGCACAAGACCTTCTCGACGCCGCACGGCGGCGGTGGTCCGGGCGCAGGTCCGGTGGTCCTGTCCGAAGCCCTGGCCCCGTTCGCACCCGCTCCGTGGGTCGTGAACACCGGTGAAGGCTTCAAGCTGGTCGAGCGTGAAGAGGACGAGGCCGCCCAAGCCTTTGGCCGTCTGTGCGCCTTCCAAGGGCAAATGGGCATGTATGTGCGCGCCCTTTCCTACATGATGTCCCACGGCGCTGACGGCCTTCGTCAGGTCGCCGAGGACGCCGTGCTGAACGCCAACTACATCAAGGCCCGCCTGTCGGACCTGATGAGCGCCGCCTTCCCGGACGGTCCGTGCATGCACGAGGCCCTGTTCGACGACGAATGGCTGAAGGGTACGGACATCACCACGCTCGACTTCGCCAAGGCGATGATCGACGAGGGCTTCCACCCGATGACCATGTATTTCCCGCTGGTCGTCCACGGGGCCATGCTGATCGAGCCGACCGAAACGGAATCCAAGGCCGAGCTGGATCGCTTCATCGAGGCCATGCGCCTGCTGGCGCAGGCCGCCAAGGCCGGCGATGTCGACCGCTTCAAGGGTGCGCCGTTCCACGCCCCGATGCGTCGTCTGGATGAAACCAGGGCCGCCCGCCAGCCCAGGCTGCGCTGGATCAAGCCGGAAGGTTCGAACCAGGCCGCCTGAGCCCCGTCCAACACACCCTGACCAGGCTGACGCCGTGTCTGCAAGGACACGGCGTTATGCTTTGTGCGTTGCAATAAAAAAGCTTAACTCGGATGCCACGGTTCGGCCTTTAAGGTCGCGTTATAAGGGATCGCGATTACCCCCAAGGTTGGTCGCCCATCAAAGTATTGCGTTCTGTCCTCCCTCCCCGCCGTCTCGTGAAGCCCGTGACCCTTGCCCTCTCCTCCTTCCGCGGCGGTCCCCGCCCACAGCGGAACAGCAGCCTGCGCCGGATCAAGCGCCTGGCCCTGATGGGACTGGGCTTTGCCGTCATGGGCCTGGGCCTGCTGATTGCACCCCTGCCCGGCCCGGGCGGCATCCCGGTCACGGCCGTCGGCCTGGTCCTGGTGCTGCGTAACTCCTGGTGGGCCAAGCGCCAGTTCATCCGCCTGCAGTATGCGCGGCCCAAGTGGGTCTATCCCTTCCGTCGGCTGCTGCGCAAAAAGCCCGAGATCGCCCCGGTCTTCTGGCAACAGGCGCTGCGGGCCGAAAAGGTCGTGCTGAGGAAGCGCACCACGCGCCAGCTGATCCGCGCCCGCAAGCGGCTGCGCCGGATCTTTCGGAACCTGGCAAGCTAGGCCTTAATTCTGCCACACGGCAACGTGAACGCCGTTTTGCGCCATTCCCTGTGGAAAGGCGTATGATCTCCCACGCGTAAACAGGTTCAGATAGCGTTGGGAGGCGCTGATCTAATGATGTCACGCGTGAAAAATGGTGTCATTGCCGGCTTTATCGGCACGGTCGTCGTATCGATTATTGAGGTCGGTAACATCCTTTTCCTGAAGATGTTTTTGCCCTTCCCTGAAATCATTGCGCGGTTTGCCGGCATGCCCGGAAACCTGGCAGGCGGGTGGGTCCTCCACTTCCTGTCGGGCACGCTGATTCTGGGGCCGGCCTTTGCCTATCTCTACCCCCGGCTGCCGACCAACACCCCCATTACCAAGGGCATTCTGTTCGCCGTGGCCTGTTGGGTGGTGCTGCTGCTGATGGTGACCCTGGGCGGCGATCGTCGAATCTTCGCCGGTAGCGAAGGCTTTGGCGTCTTTGCCTTCATGCTGGTCTGCCACATGATCTTCGGTGGCGTCATGGGCAATGTCCTTGCCCGCCTGCAGGCCCGCGAGAAGCGCGCGGCCAGCTTCGTCGGCGGTGCCCCCGCCCACTGAGCCTGAGCGGCCCCAGGGCCCAATAGAAAAGGCCCCGCCATGGCTGGCGGGGCCTTTGTCCTGTTCGATCCGATAGGGATCAGTTCAGCTTGGTGCCGATCTGGCTGATGGCTTCGTCGATCTTGGGGTCCGACTTGGCGACGGCCAGGCGGGCGCTCAGGATCTGATGGGCAGCCTTGGAAGCCAGGTCAGCGGCCGCAGCCTTGACCTCGTTGGTAGCGTCCTTCTCGGCCTGGGCGATGCGACGCTCGGCCAGGGCCTGGCGGCGGGCCAGACCTTCCTCGATCTTGGCCTTGGCTTCGGCTTCCAGGCGCTTGGCCTCGGCTTCGGCGGTGGCCAGCATGTCCTTGGCCTGGGCTTCGGCTTCAGCCTTCTCGGCGCGGATCTGGGCCAGCATGGCCTCGGCTTCGGCACGCAGGCGGGCGGCTTCGTCCAGGTCCGACTGGATCTTGGCAGCCTTGGCATCCAGGGCCGTGGCGACCAGCTTGGGCACGCCAGCCAGGACGACGATGGCGAAGAAGATGACCAGGCCAACGCCAACCCAGAACTCAGGGTTGGACAGGTCCCAGAAGTAACCGGTCAGAAAAGCGGGCATATCAGGCAGCTCCCTTGATGGCGGCGGCCAGCTCAGCCTCGGTGGCGGGCGTGCCCGTCAGGCGCTCCAGCATGGCGCTGGTGGCGTCGGTCGCGATCTGGGTGACATTGGCCATGGCGCTGTCGCGGGTCGCGGCGATGGCCGTCTCGGCCTCGGCGATGCGGGCGTTCATGGCCGCTTCGTCGGCTGCCAGGCGAGCATTGGATTCTTCGGTGACGCGAGCCTTGGCTGCAGCAGCCATGGCACGGGCGTCAGCGCGCGCCTTCTCGACGTCGGCGCGGGCGGCTTCGGCCTGGGCCTCGGCTTCGTCCTGAACCGAACGGGCGGCGGTAATCGCGCCTTCGATGGTTTCGGCGCGTTCGTCGATGACCTTGCGCAGGCGCGGCGCAAAGACCTTGGCGATCAGCACATAGGTGACAACGAACAGGATCAGCAGATAGCCGATCTGGCCGGCCCAGTGCTGGAATTCAAACTGGGGCAGTCCGCCCGAGGCGTGCTCGGTCGAGGCATGGGTATCCACGTGGGGATCACCGTGCGCCGGGATCTGGACGTCTAGGGGAGTTTCGCTGGCCATGAACCGTCTTCGCTAAGTCACGACGGCGGCGCGCAGGCTGGAACCCGCGCGCCGCCTGATCTGAAGGATCGGAGGCTGGGATCAGCCGAAGATCATCAGGACGCCCAGCACGAAGGCCAGGATGCCCAGGGCTTCAGCCAGAGCCGCGCCAACGAACAGGTTGCCGACTTGCGAAGCAGCAGCAGCCGGGTTGCGCAGAGCGCCAGCCAGGAAGTTGCCGAAGATGTTACCGACGGCCAGGGCCGAACCGATCATGCCGAGGGTGGCGAGACCAGCGCCGATGTACTTTGCGGCTTCAGCGTCCATGATGATTTCCTAATTTCTTGGAGCGTTGGAGGGTGAGGTTAGTACTGGTCCGTAGCCTTAGTGGGCGTGGTCCAGGTTGACCACATCATTAAGGTAGATGCAGGTCAGAACGGTGAAAACGAAGGCCTGGAGGAAGGCCACCAGAAACTCAAGGGCGGTCATGGCAACCGTCATGCCCAGCGACAGGGCCGCCACGCCCATGAAGGCATAGGCGATGCCGCCGGTGGCCAGGGCCACGGCACCCAGTTGCACGACGAACTGGGCAAAGATCTTCAGGGCCACGTGGCCGCCCAGCATGTTACCGAACAGACGAAGGGCCAGGGTGGCCGGACGCAGCAGGAACGAAACAAACTCGATCAGGCCCACCACCGGGCGCAGGGCCAGCGGCGCACCCGACGGCCAGAACAGCTTGAAGAAGCCCAGGCCGTTCTTGACGAAGCCGACCACGACCACGGTCAGGAAGGCGATCAGGCCCAGCGTCAGGGTGACGGCCAGCTGCGAGGTGGCGGTAAAGGTCAGGAACATACCCAGCAGGTTCATCGACAGAACCAGCATGAAGATGGTGAAGGCGAACGGGAAGTACTTCTTGCCTTCGTGACCGATGATCGAGCTGGTCAGGTTGTCCACCATGCCGAACAGGGTCTCGCCTGCGGCCTGCATGCGGCCCGGCACCACGGCAGCGCGCGAGGTGGCCAGGGTCAGGAAGCCGACGATCGCGGCAAAGGCGATGGTCATGGCCACGTGGGCATTGGTGATCGCGATCAGCTGTTCGCCCAGAACGGGAACATTGACCGTGCCGAACTCTACGAGCGGCTTGACCTCAAACTGTTCAATCGGACCGGCCATAAAGCCTATCGTTCCCTGTTTTCTTCATCAGCCTCGACGATCGGTTCACCCTGCTGGGGGATACCTGCCGCCTTGGCTTCTGCCATCAGCCGGTTGGCTGTACGGCGTGCCATATAAACCGACAGGGCGAAGCCCAGAAGGACGCCGCCCAATACTCCTGCGGGTGCGGTGCCGAACACGTGGTCGATACCGAACCCCAGTCCCAGCCCGATCAGCACTCCGCCGACAAGCTCGGCGATAATGCGATAGGCCTGACCCACAACCTTCTGAGCGGCAGCGTCGACGAATTTCTCCGTCGTCGTCCGAGCCTCCAGCTTGGATGCGCTCTGTTGGAGGCGTTTGATCGCCTCTTCGCGCGATTCCTTCATAGGGGACATGGGCCTGTTCGCTCAGCGTTTCGAAACGGGTCCGAAACAGGTCTGAATTCGGCGCGGAACCTATAGCCGAGGGGGCTTTAGGTCAAGGCAATGTAGATTCAAGTTAAGTGCTGAAATTTCAGCAGCTTATGGTCACGCTCCTGCAAAGCCGTGGCGATGGGTCGCGACTAGCGGCCCGACTCTTCGTCTTCGGACACAAAATCTTGTGCAAACTCAGGGGCCTGATCATCTGCCTCGAAGGCGACCTCGTCGGCGGTGTCCTCGGCACGGCCCGGTTCGGGCAGCTCGAACCCGGCCGGAATCGCCAGGTCCAGCAGGCCCGCGGCCTTCATTTCCTGCACGCCCGGCAGGTCATAAAGGCTGCCCAGGCCGAACTGTTCCAGGAACCGGTCCGTCGTCCCATAGGTGACCGGGCGGCCCGGCGTGCGACGACGCCCGCGCAGGCGCACGAAGCCCATCTCCAGCAACTGGTCCAGCGTCCCCTTCGACAGGGACACGCCGCGCACGCTCTCGATCTCGGCCCGGGTGCAGGGCTGGTGGTAGGCGATGATGGCCAGGGTCTCCAGCGCGGCCTTGGACAGGCGGCGCGGCTCGTCCCGCTCCTCGGTCATCAGGAAGCCCAGGTCGGCCGCCGTGCGGAAGCGCCATCGATCCGCGACACACTCCAGCTCCACGCCGCGCCCCTGATAGCGCTCGCGCAGGCGGGCAATGGCCCCGCCGACATCCACGCCAGCGGGCAGGCGGCGGGCGATCTCGGCGGCCGACAGCGGGGCCGAGGCGGCGAACAGAATGGCCTCGACGCGGCGCTCGATCTCGGTGTCATCGGGCTGGAAGCTGAGATCAGACATGGCAGTCACACGCACAGGCTTGCCCCAGGGCCACAGGCCGGGGCGCAAAAGGTTCAGGCATCACGGTGTCAGCTCCAGCGGCTGGCCACGACCGCGACGTTTCAGCAGGACCTCGTCGAACGGCTGGGCCTGGCGCAGGTCCATGGCCCCCTCCTTCACCAGCTCCAGGCTGGCTGACAGGGTCGAGGCGGTATAGCTGGCCTGGCTGGGGCCATGGGCATCGTCGCGGTCACGCCGGGGGGCCACCGCCTCCAGCGGCATCCAGTCATCGAGGCGCGGCATCAGGCTGCGCAGCCAGTCGCGCCCCGCCCCCCGCTGGAAGGCCTCGACCCCCGGGCCGG
>JAEYQX010000169.1 GCA_023409795.1 Pseudomonadota bacterium | reverse complement strand
GGATGGGGCTTTGCTGCCTTTGCCGCTGGCTGGGCCGTGATCCGGCTGCTGGCCGCCGCCACGCCACAGCTGTCTGACGTCGTCTTTGCCCCGGTCAGGGCCGCAGCCCAGCGCCGAACGGCCGCCGACACCTTTGCCCACGCGCTGAGCCTGTCTCTGGACTTTCACCAGACCAAGCGGTCGGGAGCCCTGTCCCGCATCATGGATCGTGGCTCGCGGGCGGTGGACTTCCTCCTGCGTATCCTGGTCTTCAACCTTGGCCCGACGGCGGTCGAGCTGGTGCTGGCGGCCGCTGTCCTGACGGGCAAGTATGACTGGCGCTTCGGGGCCGTGGCCCTGGTGGTCGTGGCCATCTATGCCATCGTGACCTTTGCCATGGCCAACTGGCGGCTGGAGCATCGCCGCGCGATGAACGCCGCCGACAGCGAGGCGGCAGGCCTGTCGGTCGATGCCCTGCTGAACTACGAAACGGTCAAGTCGTTCGGGGCCGAGGGCCGCGCGGCCGAGGCCTATGACCAGTCGCTCTCGACCTATGTCAGTGCCTCGCTGAAGGCCAATACCTCGCTGGCGACGCTGAACCTGGTGCAGGCCCTGGTGATGAACCTGGGCCTCGGCGTCATCGCCGTGATGGCGGGCTTCGAGGCCGCTGCGGGGCGCATGGGTCCGGGCGATGTGACGGCCGCCGTGCTGATCATGATTTCCCTCTATGCCCCGTTGAACATCCTGGGCTTTGCCTATCGCGAAATCCGCCAGTCCTTCATCGACATGGAGGAGATGCTGAGGGTGACCCGCCAGGTCCCGCAGGTGGCCGACGCCCCCGACGCTGCGGACCTGCCCCGCCCCGAGGGCACCTGCGGGGCCGAGGTGGTCTTTGATGGGGTCAGCTATCGCCACGATGCCCGTTCGGCGGGGCTGGTCGATGTCAGCTTTGTCGCTCCGGCCGGGACCACGACGGCCCTGGTTGGACCGTCCGGGGCCGGCAAGTCGACCATCGTCAAGCTGGCCCTGCGCCTGCTCGATCCCCAGGACGGGCGGGTGATGATCAATGGCACGGATGTCCGCAGCCTGACCCAGGCGTCTTTGCGCCAGTCCGTCGCCCTGGTGCCCCAGGACGTGGCCCTGTTCAACGACAGTCTGCGGGCCAATATCGCCTTTGCCCGGCCCGAGTCGGACGATGCAGCCATCTGGGCCGCCGCCGAGGCCGCCGAGCTGGCCGACTTCATCCGCACCCTGCCCGAGGGCATGGAGACGCGGGTGGGCGAGCGCGGACTGAAGCTGTCAGGCGGCGAGCGCCAGCGCGTGGGCATTGCCCGGGCTCTGCTGGCTGATCCCTGCATCCTGATCCTGGACGAGGCGACCAGCGCCCTGGACAGCCGCACCGAAGCCTCGATCCAGAAGACCCTGCGCAAGGCGCGCGCCGGGCGCACGACCCTGGTGGTGGCTCACCGGCTGTCGACGATCGCCGACGCCGACCAGATCCTGGTGCTCAAGGCCGGGCGCATTGTCGAGCGCGGGGCGCATCATGAACTGGTGGCGCGCCAGGGCGGGGAATATGCGGGCCTGTGGCGCAAGCAGACCCGGGGAGCCCAGGAAAAGGCCTGAGGCCGCAGGGCGGAGGTCAGGCGGGGTCTTCGTCCGACGGGCCCGCCTTGGCCTTCAGCACGTCCTTGAGGCTGGCCAGGACCTGGGTCCGGGCCTCGCCCGCCGTATCGTCCAGCGACAGCAGCAGGCGCATGGACTGGGCGTGGACGGTGACGATGCGCCAGTCGAACAGCTGGTCCTCGGGTGCCGTATCCAGCAGGTCGCACAGGTTGGAGGCGGCGGCGCACAGGTCCGCCATCTCGAACGGGCAGGCGGCATCAATGACCGTGCTGGCGTGCAGGTAGGCCTGGTTCAGCGCCTCGACCTGGGTCTCCAGGCCCGTCGGCGCGGCCAGCTCGGCAAGCTTGTGGATTTCCGCCCCGATCATCTCCAGGCTGCGATCGGCCAGGGCGGACAGGTTCTCGCGCGCCTGGTCCAGGGCCACGCTGACGCTGATGCCGCCCGGCTGGTCGATCAGGGTGGAAAGGCGAGAGCGCCGACGATTGTGCGTGATGACGGTCATAGGGCGATCGAGGCTCTCTTGGCGGCTTCAAACTCCGCCCTGCGGATCTCTTCGGCCCGTCGTTCCGGCCCCGGCCACGGGTCCTTGCGGAACCGGCGATCCGGCCCGAAATAGTCGCCCACCTCAAGGAAGGGGCGGTTGTCGCGCGCAACCCAGACCATGCGCTCAAGCAGGGTAGCAGAGCTGAACGGCTTGGTGATCAGGAAGTTGGCCCCGCAGTCGCGGGCCTCCTTGACCTTGGAGCGGCGCACGTGGGCGGCGGTCAGGATGACCGGCGCAAAGGCATTGGGCTCCAGCCCCGAGCGACGCAGCCAGCGGACGAACTCGAAGCCGCTCATGCCCGGCATCTCACTGTCGACCAGGATCAGGTCGACCGGGCAGTCCTTGAGGATGGCGATGGCCTCGGCCGCGCTGGAGCAGGCATGGCGCACCCTCATGCCAAAGCCCAGCAGGGCCTGGGTGGTCAGCTCCATGGCAAAGGGAGAGTCGTCAATGACCATGGTCATCGCACCGGCGAAGTTGACCACGGCGCTCTGGCGCAAACTGTCGCCGACACCATTGCTGGTACGCATCAGACCCACTCAATCTTGGGTAGTGTATCGAATCGCATGGAAGAGAGCGTCCCACGCGACGTGCGGCTTGGCTATGGCCTAGCCGGCGCGACCGATGGCGTAGAAGCGGTCGGCGCGGCGCTTGCGGATTTCGTCGGCCGACAGGCCCGCCATCGCCTTCAGTTCTTCCTGCAGCACGTCGCCCACGGTCTGGATCGTGGTTTCGCGGGCCGTGTGGGCCGCACCGATCGGCTCGGGGATCACCCGGTCGACGATCTTCATGGCCAGCAGGTCAGGGGCGGTGATCTTCATCGCCATGGCCGCGTCCTTGGCCCGGGTGCCGTCGCGCCACAGAATGCCAGCCGCGCCTTCCGGCGAGATGACCGAATAGATCGAGTGTTCCAGCATCAGCACGCGGCTGGCGGCGGCAATGGCGATGGCCCCGCCCGAACCGCCTTCGCCCGTCACCGTGGCGATGGAGGGCACGCCCAGGGTCAGGGCACGCTCGGTCGAGCGGGCAATGGCCTCGGCCTGGCCACGTTCCTCGGCACCCAGGCCCGGATAGGCACCGGCCGTGTCGACGAAGCTGAGGACCGGCAGGCCGAATTGCTCGGCCATGTCCATCAGGCGCACGGCCTTGCGATAGCCTTCAGGGCGGGCCATGTCGAAGTTGTGGGTGATGCGGGTGTGGGTGTCGTGGCCCTTTTCGTGGCCCATGATGACCACCGGCTGGCCGCGGAAACGGGCAAGACCGCCCAGGATGGCCTGGTCGTCGCCAAACTGGCGGTCGCCGTGCAACTCGACAAAGTCCGTGAACAGGCTGTCCACATAGTCGACGAAATGCGGGCGCTGGGGGTGGCGCGCCACCTGGGTGCGCATCCACGGGTCCAGGTTGGAATAGGTCTTGGTGCGCAGGGCATCAGCCTTCTTGCGAAGGGCTGCGATCTCAGCCTCGAAGGAACCGCTGGTGGGGGCCAGATGCGACAGCTCCGCGATCTTGGCTTCCAGTTCGGCAATCGGCTTTTCGAATTCGAGATAGTGCGTGGCCATAAGGCATCCGGCTTGAAGAAGCGCTGTTTGCGCTACGGAAGGCGGCGGAAACTAGAGCCCCAAGCGTGTCGGGGCAAGCGGGGTTCAATCATCACGTGCCAGAGGATGCTTGTCATGCACCAGTTGGCTGAGGTGATCGGTGGCGACGTGGGTGTAGATCTGGGTGGTGGAAATGTCCGAATGGCCCAGCAGGGTCTGGACCACGCGCAGGTCTGCGCCCCCCTCCAGAAGATGGGTGGCAAAGGCGTGGCGCAGGACGTGGGGGCTTACCCGCGCCGGGTCGATGCCGGCCAAGAGGGCCGCCTGGTCCAGCAGCTGGGCGAATCGGCGCGGGGTCAGGTGGCCGCTTTTGCCATGCGAGGGAAACAGCCAGGGGCTGTCGGCGCGCCCTGGCTCGCGCGGCTGGTCGCGGACCTCGAGCCAGGCCTTGATCGCCCGGCGCGCCGAGGCGTTGAGCGGGGCCAGCCTTTCCTTGCCGCCCTTGCCGCGCACGATCAGGTAGGCCGGGTCCCGTCGCACGGCCTCGACCTTGAGGGCCAGCAGTTCGGAGACCCGCAGGCCCGAGGCATAGGCCATCTCGACCAGGGCCAGCAGGCGGACCGCAGCGGCGCTGTCTGCCTGGCCGATGGCAGTCAGTATGGCCTCGACCTCGTCGCGTGACAGGGTCTTGGGCAGGGGGCGGCCCTGGCGCGGGGCATCGATCCGGCGTGACGGGTCATCCTGACGCCAGCCTTCGCCCAGGGCGAAGCGATAGAACTGTCGCACCGAGGCCCGGCGACGGGCGGCCGTCGCAGCCGACAGGCCCCGGCGCGACAGGTCGGCGAACCAGGCCTCGAGCGCCGTCTCGTCGGCCTGCATCAGCCCGCCCGCCTCGGACAGCCAGGTCTCGGCATCGGCCAGATCGCGGCCATAGGCAGCCAGGGTATGAGGCGAGGCGTCGCGCTCGACCGCCATCATCTCAAGAAAGGCCTCAATCTGCGGTGTCATTCTGCCGTCACAGGGGTGTGGAGCCGGGCGCGGACTGGTGTAGAGGATAGACAACCATGCCTGCCGATGCCTTGCCTGATTCCACGCCTGTGTCGCCCCTGGGGGTGAACCGCACCATTACACTGGTGGGGCTGATGGGGGTTGGGAAATCGACCGTGGGCAGACGGCTGGCCCAGCGCCTGGGCCTGCCATTCCACGACGGCGACCATGAGATCGAGGCCGCCGCCGGCATGACGGTCAGCGAGATTTTCGCGACCCGGGGCGAGGCCGAGTTCCGGGCGGGCGAGGCGCGGGTCATGCGCCGCCTGCTGGAAGGGCCGCCGATCGTCCTGGCCACTGGCGGCGGGGCCATGATGAACCCGGACACGCGCGCCCTGATCAAGCAGCATTCCATCAGCGTTTGGATGAAGGCCGACCTGGACGTGATCGCCGAGCGGGTGCAGCGTCGCGATACCCGCCCGCTGCTGCGTGGCAAGAACACCCTGGCCGTGCTTACCGATCTGGCCGAGGCCCGGTATCCGGTCTATTCCCAGGCCGACCTGACGGTCGAGGTGGGCTGGGGCTCGCACGGTCAGGCCGTGGAAGCCATCTATCGCGAGTTGAAGCGCCACGTGCGCGGGGGAAAGCCATCATGACGACGGTCCGGGTCGGGGGCGAAGGCTTTGCCGCCTATGATGTGATCGTGGGCCGTGGCCTGCTGGCCGAGGCTGGCGCGCGCGTTTCTGCCCTGGCACCGACCCGCGTTCATATCGTCAGCGACGAGACCGTGGCGGCGATCCACGGTGGCACCGTCCAGGCCTCACTTGCCGCCGCCGGCATCAAGGCGGGCCTGGTCACGATTCCGGCTGGCGAGACGTCAAAGTCCTTTGAACAGCTTGAGGCCGTCCTGGACCGCCTGCTGGCCGAGGGCCTGGATCGCAAAAGTCTGGTCGTGGCCCTGGGCGGCGGGGTGGTCGGTGATCTGGCTGGCCTGGCAGCGGCCCTGTTCATGCGCGGCATTGATTTCGTCCAGGTCCCGACCACGCTCCTGGCCCAGGTGGACTCCTCGGTCGGGGGCAAGACGGCCATTGATACGCCGCGCGGCAAGAACCTTATCGGCGCCTTTCACCAGCCAAGGCTGGTGCTGGCCGACATCGACGTCCTGGCCACCCTGCCTGCGCGGCAGGTGCGCTCGGGCTGGGCCGAGGTGCTGAAGCATGGCCTGATCTGCGATGCCGCCTTCTTTGACTGGCTGGGCGGGGAGGGGGCCGTCGGGGCTTCCGGCGACGCCGATGCCCTGGAACGCGCGGTCATCCGCTCGGTCGAGATCAAGGCCCAGGTCGTCAGCGAGGACGAGAAGGAGGCCGGTCGCCGCGCGCTTCTGAACCTGGGTCATACCTTTGGTCATGCGCTGGAGGCGGAACTGGGCTTTGGCGACCTGCTGACCCATGGCGAGGCGGTGGCCCTCGGCTGCGCCATGGCCTTCCGCTTCTCGTCGCGTCAGGGGATCTGTCCGGCGGCCGATGCCGAAAAGGCCGAGGCGGGGATCAGGGCTGCAGGCCTGCCCACCCGCCTGTCCGACGTGGCCCAGAGCTTTGGCGCGCAGGCCCTGCTGGGCCGCATGGCCGGGGACAAGAAGGCCGAGGGCGGCCGTCTGACCCTGATCCTGGCCCGTGCGATTGGCCAGGCCTTCACCGCGCGTGACGTCGATGCCGATGCGGTGCTGTCTTTCCTGAAAGAAGAAGGCGCGGCCTGAGCCCGGCCGGGCCTCTGTTTCCCGGCAGCTAGTCCACGGCGCGACAGTTGGTGGGCTCTTCGTTGCGCGCCTGCCAGGCGGCATGGATGCCCTGGCCGCGCAGCTCGTAGCCGCTGGCGGTGTACCAGATGCCTTCATCCGTGCGTTGCTGGTGCAGGTCGACGGCCAGGCCGTTTGAGTTCCTGACGGTCGCCATCTGGCGCGGATTGTCGAAATCCACCGTCAGGCGCTCGCTGTTGTCACAAACATAGACCGCCTGGACCACGCGGTTCAGGGCCAGTTCCTGGATCTCGGCCCCGGTGCGGCGCTTGGCCTTCTGCTGGCGGATCGCCCGATCCTCGACCGCCTCGCTGTCGCTGGGCGCTTCCGTTGCCGGGGCATTGCCACAGGCCGCCAGCCCCAGGCTGAGGCAAAGGGCCGAACCGGCAATGAAGGGGGCTGCGCGCAAGGCCGTCTCCGGGTTGTCAGGCTTTGCTGTTCAACGCTCGCCGGAACTGCGCGTTCCCCGCCGTTCCCGGAAGAAGGATCGCAGGGCCTGGGCCGCAGGCTCGGCCAGGACCCCGCCCTCGACCGAAGGCCGCCAATGGCAGGTGGGCTGCTCGAAGTAGCGGGGGCCATGCAGGACCGCGCCGCCCTTTGGGTCGTCGGCTCCCCAGACCACCCGCCCGATGCGGGCATGGCTGATCGCACCGGCGCACATGGCACAGGGTTCAAGCGTCACATAAAGAGTCAGGTCGGTTAGGCGATAATTCTGCAACGATGCCGCCGCATCTCGCAGGGCAATGATTTCAGCATGAGCTGTCGGATCATGCGCATTAATTGGGCCATTTTGCCCGCGACCAACGACTTTGCCGGTCGTTTCGTCGACAATTACAGCCCCGACCGGCACTTCGCCGACTTTCGCCGCCGCTTGCGCCAGATCGAGCGCCATGCTCATGAACCGCTCATCATGGATCGCCATCCCAAAGACAACGACAAGAAGCCCCGCGCCCGTCAAGATGACGGCTCGCGTGGTCCCCGTAAATTTGCTGACGCACGCCCTGGCCAATCCGGCTTCAAGGACCGCAAAGGCCCGCCGCGCGGTGATCGCAAGGACGATCGCGGCGACAAGCCCTTTGCCCGTTCCGGTGACAAGGGCGGCGCGCGCGGCGGCAAGGACGCGCCGGCCCCGGCCCGCACCGAGCGAATCGCCAAGGCCATGGCCCGCGCCGGCATTGCCTCGCGCCGCGAAGTCGAGCGCCTGATTGGCCTGGGCAAGGTGGCCGTCAACGGCCGCATCCTGGACACGCCGGCCACCCTGGTCACCCGCGACGATGTCATCACCGTGGATGGCAAGCCGATCGGCGCGGCCCAGGCCACGCGCGTCTGGCGCTATCACAAGCCTGCCGGCCTGATCACCAGCCACAATGACCCGGCCGGTCGCCCGACCGTCTTCGACAACCTGCCGGCGGGCCTGCCCCGCGTGATCTCGGTTGGTCGCCTGGACCTGAACACCGAGGGCCTGCTGCTGCTGACCAACGATGGTGAGCTGAGCCGCGCGCTGGAGATGCCGGACACGGCCCTGGTGCGACACTATCGTGCCCGCGCCCGGGGGCGCGTGACCCAGGAACAGCTGGACAAGCTGAAGACCGGCTGCACCATCGAGGGTGTCCACTACGGCCCGATGGAAGCCACCATCGACAAGGCCAAGGAAAAGGGCGACGGCGAGAAGTCCTCGGCCAATATGTGGATCAGCGTCTCGATCACCGAGGGCAAGAACCGCGAGGTCCGCAAGGTGCTGGAGTCGGTCGGCCTGACGGTCAACCGCCTGATCCGCCTGGCCTATGGTCCGTTCAACCTCGGCACCCTGCCGGTCGGTGCGGTCGAGGAAGTCGGCCCGCGCGTGATCCGCGAAATGCTGTCGGACCACATCCGCCCGGAAAACCTGCCGACCGGCAACAGCGTCTCGACCCCGGCCCCGATTCCGGGCCGCCGCACCTCGACGCCCATGGTCACGGGCCGGTCGGGCTCGGCCCTGTCGGACCCCTCGCGCAAGCCGAGCCGCGTCCGCGCCGCCGATGCGGCCCAGGCCGAGGCTGTGGAACGCCGCGAACGCCCGGTGAAGAAGGAAGGCTGGGCCAAGGCCAAGCCCAAGTTCGAGCACACCAAGACCTTCAAGCCGCGCGCCCGCCCGGAACCGCGCGCCGAGGGCGACGAGGGCTTCCGTTCGGATCGTCCGCGCAAGCCCTTCAACCGCGAGCCGCGCTCGGAACAGTTCATCGATGATCGTCGCAAGCCGGCGGGCAAGTCGTTCGGTGGAAAGCCCGGTGGTTTTGGCGGCAAGCCGGGTGGCAAGTCGTTTGGAGCCCGTCCCGGCGCGGGCAAGCCGGGCGGCGGCCGTCCCGGCGGTGGCAAACCCTTTGGCGGCAAGCCCTCGGGCGGTCGCGGCGGGCCGCGCGGCTAAGCCATGCGGATCGTTGCCGGAAGCCTGAAGGGGCGGGCCATTGTCGCGCCAGAGGGACAGGGCACCCGCCCGACCTCTGACCGTGCCCGCCAGGCCATCTTCAACGTGCTGGAGCACGCCTCGTGGGGCGAAAGCCTGAACGGGGCGCGCGTGCTGGATCTCTATGCGGGGTCCGGCGCGCTTGGCTTCGAGGCCCTGTCGCGCGGGGCCAGCTTTGCCCTGTTCGTCGAGACGGACGACGATGCCCGTGGTGCCATCCGCGAGAACATGGATGCCTATGGCCTGTTCGGGAAATGCCGTGTCCATCGACGCAGCGCCACCGACCTTGGCCCGCGCCCCGGCTCGGCGGGCGAGGCCTTCGACGTCGCCTTTTTGGATCCGCCCTATGCCAAGGGCCTGGGCGAGCAGACCCTGGCCCGCCTGCTGGAAGGCGACTGGCTGGCCCCCGGTGCCCTCGTCGTCTTCGAGCGCGGCTCGGACGAGCCCGAGATCGATACCCCCGGCTATGAACGCCTGGATGTCCGGGACTATGGCGCGGCGCGGGTGCTGTTCCTGAGGGTGGCCCAGGCCGCATAGCCGCGTTAGGCTCAGTCTCATGAGCCCGATGAATCGCCGCCTGTTCATGGGGGCTGCTGCGGCGGCCTCCACCCTGCCATCCGCATCCCTGGCCCGCCCGGAGCCAGCCTGGCAGGCCCGCGCACCCATGCCCTGGGTGGCGCAGGAGATCTATTGCACCCAGCTGGAGGGCAGGGTCTGGGTCGCTGGCGGCCTGGTGCGAGGGCGCTCGGGGACCCTGATCAATGACCGCACCGCCATCTATGATCCAGTGGGCGACAGCTGGACCGAGGGGCCGCGACTGCCCCAGCCCCGGCATCATCCGATGCTGGTCGCGGCCCTCGGGCGGGTCTGGGTGTTCGGCGGCTATGACCGGCGCGACGGCGGGGAATGGACCGCGATGAAGGAGGTCTGGGCCCTGGATCAGGGCGACTGGGCCCCGGTCGGCCAGATGCCGGACTTCCTGTGCGAGACAGTCGGGCTCGCCTTGGGCGACCATATCCATCTGGTGACGGGCCGGGCTCCGAAGGGCACCGCCAATGGCCAGTGGAATGACCAGGGCGACGTGGCCACCCACCTGGTCTTTGACGCCTCGGCCAACCGGTGGCACCAGGCGCGTCCTGCGCCGATGGCGCGCAACAGCGCGGCGGGCGCGGTCCTGGACGGCAAGCTCTATATCGCCGGCGGCCGCACGGTCGAGGGCGGCGGGACGGGGCGGCTGGATGTCTATGACCCGGCCGCAGACCGCTGGGACACTTTGGCTCCCATTCCGCCGTCGCCTGCGACCGGGCAACAGGTGGGCGGCGGCCTGGCCATGGTCGAGACCGGCGGCCGACTGTTTGCCTTTGGCGGGGAATGGTTCGCGGGGGACGGCGGCGTGTTTGCCGAGACCTGGATCTATGATCCGGTGCGCGACGCCTGGAGCCGAGGCCCGCACATGAAGACGCCCCGCCATGGCCTGGCGGGCATCCAGGTCGGTGGACAGGCGCTGGCGATCGCAGGCGGGGAGGTCGTCTCGGGCGGCCGCGCGTCGGCCCGCGTCGAGGCGATCAGCCTCTAGCCCAGCAGGTGGTCGGCCAGGCCCTTTGACGCGGCCACCACGTCGGCCCAGGTGACGTCAAAGCCGTCATCCTCGCCGTAATAGGGATCCTGGACGCTATGGCCCGCGCGGCCCTGGACCCAGTCCAGCATGAGGCTGAGTTGCGCCGTGCCATCTCCAGGCCGGATGCGTTTCAGGTTGGCCAGGTTTTCAGCGTCCATCGCAACAATGTGGTCGAAGTGCCTGAAATCAGCCGGTTTTACCTGTCGACCTCGCAGCGCGGATATGTCCACGCCATTCCGCCGGGCCGTGGCGATGGCGCGCGGGTCGGGCTGGGCGTCGATGTGGTAGGCGGCGGTTCCGGCGGAATCGATCACCACGTCCAGGCCCCGCCGCGCCGCCTCGGCCCGGAAGGCTCCCTCGGCCAGGGGCGACCGGCAGATGTTGCCAAGGCAGACGAACAGGATGCGGGGCGGCACCGGCTACTTCCTCCCGAACAGCTTTTCGAGGTCGTGGAGCTTCAGTTCCACATAGGTCGGGCGGCCATGGTTGCATTGGCCCGAGTGGGGCGTGGCCTCCATCTGGCGCAGCAGGGCGTTCATCTCCGGGGCGCTGAGCACCCGTCCGGACCGCACCGAGCCGTGGCAGGCCATGGTGCCGCAGACCTCAGCCATGCGCTCCTTCAGCGACAGGGCCGCGCCGTGTTCGGACAGGTCGTCGGCAATGTCGCGGATCAGGCCCTGGACATCGGTGTCGCCCAGCAGGGCCGGGGTCTCGCGCACCAGGACGGCCCCGGCACCAAAGGCCTCGACGATCAGGCCCATCTCGGCCAGTTCCTCAGCCTTGGCGGCGACGCGTTCGGCCTCGGCGGGGTCAAGCTCGACCACCTCGGGCGTCAGCAGGGCCTGGCGGGTGACGTGGCCGCCCTCCATCTGCACCTTCATCTTCTCATAGACCAGGCGCTCGTGGGCCGCGTGCTGGTCCACGATGACCAGGCCGTCGCGTGTCTGGGCCACGATATAGGTGGCGTGCAACTGACCCCGGGCCGCGCCCAGCGGATAGTCGATGGGATCTATGGGGGCGGTCGGCTGGGGCGTGATCTGGCCGGCGTGCTCGGCCTGGACCTCCGCCAGGGTGCGGAAGCTGGGCGCATCAGCCTGGCCCGACCAGGTGTGTTCCACACGGGCCGACCGCTCTGACAGGCCCGGAATGACCTGGGCCGCTGCGGCCGGGCGGGACCAGCCTTCCCAGACCGAGAAGCCCGCCGCGGATGGCTGGGTCGGCTGGTACTGGCTCTGGGTCTGGACGCCGGTGTGCGGCTGGAAACCGGCCAGGGCATCGGCGGCCACGGTGGTCGAGGCGCGGTGACCGGCGGCGTGCAGGGCATGGCGCAGGCCGCCCACGATCAGGCCGCGCACCAGGGCGGGGTCACGGAAGCGCACCTCGGCCTTGGCCGGGTGGACGTTCACGTCAACGTAAAGCGGGTCGATGTCGATAAACAGGGCCGCCGCCGGGTGTCGGTCCCGGGCCAGGAAGTCGGCATAGGCCCCGCGCAGGGCCCCCTGCAGCAGGCGGTCGCGCACCGGGCGGCCGTTGACGAACAGGAACTGGTGCGCCGCATTGCCCCGCGAATAGGTCGGCAGGCCCGCATAGCCGGACAGCCGCACGCCATCGCGCTCCTGGTCGATCAGCAGGGCATTGGCCTCGAACTCGCGCCCCAGCAGGGCTCCCAGGCGCTTCAGCCGTCCCTCGAAGCCCGGATGTTCGGCGGGCAGGCGCAGGGTCGTCTTGCCATCCAGGGTCAGGGTAAAGGCGACCGCTTCGTGGGCCATGGCCTGGCGCTTGATTTCCTCGGAAATCGCCATGGCCTCGGCGCGCTCGGACTTCATGAACTTGAGCCGGGCCGGGGTCGCATAAAAGAGGTCGCGGACCTCGACCCGCGCCCCGTGGGGACCGGGGAAGCCGGCGGGCGCGACCGGGCGCTGGTCACCGCCCTCGACCGTAATGGCCCAGGCCTCGTCCTCGCCCCGGGCGCGGCTGGTGATGGTCAGGCGGGCGACCGAGCCGATCGAGGGCAGGGCCTCGCCCCGGAAGCCCAGGGTATTGATCCGCAGCAGGTCCACGTCACCGGCGTCGTCGGCCTCAAGCTTGGAGGTCGCGTGGCGCTCGACCGCCAGCGGCAGCTCGTCGGGCGGAATCCCCTTGCCATCATCGGCGATCAGGATGCGCGTCAGGCCCCCGCCGTCAGCCTGAATCTCGATCCGGCTGGCCCCTGCGTCCAGGGCATTTTCCACCAGCTCCTTGATGGCGCTGGCCGGGCGTTCGACCACTTCGCCAGCGGCGATGCGGTTTACGGTCTCGGGGGGAAGGCGACGAATGGGCATGTGAGTCGCACGATAGGGCGGGGCGGCGGCTTTGGCATCATCTGGTTTGGCCGGCGGCGGCCCCCGAGAGATTTTTTCGCCAGCAACTTGTGCGAACCAGAACTGATACATATACAGTTGCTATTAGCGATGTGATCGCTCAACCTTTCCTGACCATGGGCCCCCAGGGGCCAGACCGAGGTGTCGCCTTGAAGATCCAAGCCGCATTTATCGCCGTTGCCGCGTCCGCCCTGCTGGCCGCGTGCAACAGTCCCGCCAACACCCAGCAAGCCGAAACCGCCGCCGCTTCGACCGCTCCGGTTGAGCTGAAGGCCCCGACCGGCACCTACAAGCTGGACCCCACCCACGCCTCGCTGCAGTGGTCGCTGCCGCACAATGGCATTTCCAACTACACGGCCCGCTTCAACCGTTTCGACGCGGTCCTGGCCCTGGACACCAATGACCTGACCAAGAGCTCGATCGAGGTGACCATCGATCCCGCCTCGGTCGATGCCCACTATGCCGGTGACTATGTCGGCACCCATGCGGCCACCGGCTTTGGCAGCTGGTCCGAGGACATCGCCCGCAACAAGGCCTTCCTGAACGCCGGCCAGTTTGGCCAGATCACCTTCAAGTCCACCAAGGTTGAGCAGACTGGCCCGCGCACGGCCAAGGTGACTGGCGACCTGACCTTCCTGGGTGTCACCAAGCCCGTGACCCTGGATGCCACCTTCATCGGCGACCTGGAAAGCCATCCCTTCATGTCGGTTCCGGCCATCGGCTTTGCCGCAGAAGGCCGCTTCAAGCGCACTGACTTCGGCATGGCGCTGGGCCCCGTCGGTGACGAGGTGACCATCCGCTTTGACGGCGAGTTCGTGCAGCAGGTCGAGGCCGCTCCGGCAGCCTGATGCCAAACGGGACGGGGAGGGGGAGGCATCTCCACCCCGTCCTTTCTTTCAACCCTTCCCGTATCCGAATGAGTAGTCCCATGCCGGTTCGTCCAGATCGCTATTCCGCCGTCGCCATCATCCTGCACTGGCTGATCGCGGTGGCCATCCTGTCGATGATCCCCATGGGATGGTGGATGACCGGGGCCATCGAGCAGCCCCAGACCCAGGCCCTGGCCTATGGCGTCTTCCAGGTCCACAAGGCGGTGGGCTTCCTGATCCTGGCGCTGACGGTCGTGCGGCTGGTGTGGCGTCTGACCCATCCGGTCCCGGCCCTGCCCAACGGCATGAAGACCTGGGAGCAGTTTGCCGCCCGGGCCACCCACGTCGCCTTCTATGGCCTGATGCTGGGCCTGCCCCTGACCGGCTGGCTCTATGTGTCCAGCGGATGGGCAGTCTCGACCGACCAGGCGCTTGAGGTGCCAACCAGCTGGTTCGGCCTGTTCATCATCCCCCACATTGGCCTGGTCGAGGCGGCGTCCGAGCCGGTTCGCCGCACCGTCAGCCATATGTCCATGAGCGCGCACAGCCTGATGGCCTGGGGGGCCGTGATCCTGGTGGGCCTGCACGTCGGTGCGGTGCTGAAGCACCAGTTCATCAATCGCGACGGCGTGCTGGCGCACATGGTGCCGGTTCTGCCGCACGGCGAGGCGAGCCCCGCGCCCGAGGCCAGCGCCGGCCTGCGTTGGTTCGAGCGCTCGGTGGGGGTGAGCCTGGTGCTGGCCCTGGGGCTGCTGGCAGCTCTTCTGGCCCGTCCCCTGCCGCTGGACACCGCAAGCGCCGCCCCCAGCGGTGCAGCCGAGGCCGCTGTGGTGGCCGATGCCGCCACCGTCCCCGGCACGGCCCAGGCCTGGAGCGTGGACAGGGGCCAGTCTGCCATCCGCTTTGCCGGCACCCACTCGGGCCAGGCCTTCAAGGGCCAGTTCGAGGACTGGACGGCCGAGGTCTGGTTCGACTCGGCCGATCTTGCGGGCTCGCGCGCCGTGGTGACGGTCAGGACCGCTTCGGCCCGCACCGGGGATGCGACCAAGGATGGGGCCCTGAAGGGGGCCGAGTGGTTCAATCCCGGCCAGTTCGCCACCGCCCGCTTTGAGGCGGACGCCTTTCGTCACCTGGGCGGCAACCGTTTCGAGGCCCAGGGCGTGCTGCGAATCAAGGCGGTCAGCCTGCCGGTCGTCCTGCCGTTCACCTTTGACGAGGCCGCGGGCATGGCCATGGTTAAGGGGCAGCTTGAGCTGGATCGCACGGCGCTTGACCTGGGCATGGCGTCGGATGCCACCGGAAACTGGGTGTCCACGGCCATTCAGGTCGAGATCGAGGTCCAGGCGCGCCGCGCCGACTGAAAACTTACGCCGGTTTCAGTCGTGCGGGGTTTGATTGCGCCGGGTGGTGCAGGTAGAGCAGGGGCCTTCCCGATACCTGCCTAGCCATAGGTCACGACCATGCACGACATCAGAGCGATCCGCGAAAATCCCCAGGCCTATGTGGCCGGGTGGTCATCGCGCGGCGTCGATGACGCCCAGGCCGTGGTCGACCAGATCCTGGCCCTGGATGTCGAGCTGCGCGCGGCCCAGACGACTGGCCAGGAAGCCCTGGCCAGGCGCAACGCCGCCTCGAAAGCCATCGGCGCGGCCATGGGCAAGAAGGACATGGCCGAGGCCGAGCGCCTGAAGGCCGAGGTCGAGACGCTCAAGAACGACATCGCCACGGCGGGCGAGGTCGAGGCGGCCAAGGGCGGCGAGCTGCGCGACCTGCTGGCTGGCCTGAAGAACCTGGCCGCCGCCGATGTGCCCGATGGCGCGGACGAGAACGACAACCTCGAGGTCGCCAGGTGGGGCACCCCGCGCACCGAAGGCCCGGCCAAGGACCACGCCGACCTGGGCGAGGCTTTGAAGCTGCTGGACTTTGAAGGCGCGGCCAGGATGTCCGGCTCGCGCTTTGCGGTGGTCAAGGGCCAGCTGGCGCGGCTGGAGCGTGCGCTGGGCCAGTTCATGCTGGACCTGCAAACCGACAAGCACGGCTACCAGGAAGTGAACCCGCCGCTGCTGGTGCGCGACCACACCATGTTCGGCACGGGCCAGCTGCCGAAGTTCAAGGAAGACCTGTTCCGCGCCGCCGATGGTGATCCCGCGATCGAGGTCGACGCCGAGGCGGGCAACCGCTGGCTGATCCCGACCGCCGAAGTGTCGCTGACCAACCTGGTGCGCGAGCAGGTGCTGGCCGACGAGGACGTGGCTGAGCCGATCCGTATGACGGCGCTGACCTATTGCTTCCGCGCCGAGGCCGGCTCGGCCGGGCGTGACACGCGCGGCCTGATCCGCCAGCACCAGTTCCAGAAGGTCGAGCTGGTCTCGGTCTGCAAGCCCGAGGATTCCGAGGCAGAGCACGAGCGTATGACCGCCTGCGCCGAGGCCGTGCTGCAGGCCCTGGAGCTGCCCTATCGCAAGGTGCTGCTGTGTAAGGGCGACATGGGCTTCTCGGCCCGGAAGACCTATGACCTCGAAGTATGGCTGCCCAGCCAGAACACCTATCGCGAGATCAGCTCGTGCTCGAACTGCGGTGACTTCCAGGCCCGCCGCATGGACGCCCGCTTCAAGCGCGCCGGTGAGAAGAAGACCGAGTATCTGCACACCCTGAACGGGTCGGGGCTGGCCGTGGGCCGCACCCTGGTCGCCGTGATGGAAAACTACCAGCGTGAAGACGGCTCGATCGCCGTTCCCGCCGTGCTGCAACCCTACATGGGCGGTCTGACCGCCATCGCCGCTGCCTAAAGAGCCCTTATGCGTATTCTTCTGACCAACGACGACGGCATCGACGCCGAGGGCCTGGCCTGCCTGGAAAACATCGCCCGGACCCTGTCGGACGACGTCTGGATCGTGGCCCCGGCCGTCGAGCAGTCGGGCAAGGGCCGGGGCCTGACCCTGACTGAGCCGCTGCGCGTCAACAAGCTGGGCGACAAGCGCTATGCCGTGACCGGCACCCCGACCGACTGCGTCATCCTGGCCGTCAACGACCTGATGCCCGAAAAGCCTGACCTGGTGCTGTCGGGCGTCAATCGCGGGCACAATGTGGGCGAGGATGTTTCCTATTCGGGCACGGTGGCCGGCGCGCTGCAGGGCATGGCCTTCGGCATCCGCTCGATCGCCCTGTCGCAGTCGCTGGAGCGTTTCCACGACGACGTGGTGGCCCACTGGGAGACGGCCGAGGCCTTTGGTCCCGGCATCATCGCCCGCCTGCTGGAGCAGGAGTGGGAAGATGGCGTGGTCATGAACGTCAACTTCCCCAAGCTGCCGCCCGAACTGGTCAAGGAAGTCGAGGTCACGCGCCAGGGCTTCCGCGACATCGGCGAACTGCACGCCGTGCGCCGCCAGGATATGCGCGGCCGTGACTATTACTGGATGGCTTTCCGTGGGAAACCGCACGAACATCCGCAGGGCACCGACCTTCGCGCCATGGACGAGGGCCGGATCTCCGTCACGCCGCTTCACATCGACCTGACCCACATGCGCATGATCAATGACCTGAAGAAGGTGCTGGGCGGTGCCCCGCCGAAAGGGCCCCAGGAAAAATGAGCCTGGCTGACGACCGTGCTGGCCGGCTGATCCTGTCGCTGCGGCGGCAGGGGGTGACCGATGCGCGGGTGCTCCAGGCCATGGAATCCATCGACCGGTCGGTCTTCGTCCACGAGAAGTTCCTGGACCAGGCCTGGGAGGACCAGGCCCTGCCGATCGACTGTGCCCAGACGATCAGCCAGCCCTTCATCGTCGGCCTGATGACCCAGGCCCTGGACGTCCAGCCGCGTCATCGGGTGCTCGAGATCGGCACCGGCAGTGGCTACCAGTGCGCGGTGCTGAGCCGGTTGGCGCGCTTTGTCTATTCGGTCGAGCGCTACAAGAGCCTGCTGCAGGAGGCCGAGGCCCGGCTGAAGCGACTGGGCGTCGAGAATGTCTTTACCCGCCACGGCGACGGGGGGGAGGGGTGGCTTGAGCAGGCCCCCTTTGACCGGATCATGGTCACGGCGGCCTCGCCGCATGAGCCGCGCGAACTGCTGAAGCAGCTCAAGCCGGGCGGCGTCCTGGTTGCACCGGTGGGGCGGGGCTCGGTGCAGATGCTGAACCGCTATACCGGCCAGCCCGACGGCAGCTTCCGCCGCGAAAGCCTGTGCGAGGTCCGCTTCGTGCCCCTGGTCGAGGGGACGGCAAAAGAGGGCTGAGCCCCGCTTCTGTCGGCCCGGTTAACCTTTTTGCCCCACTTTGGTGCCCTTTGACGGGTTGGCTTGGGCCGGATTCCGGGTCACACAGGGCACGAGTTTATGGTTAAGGAGGAGCGGCGCATGAGCAGCATGGCTGGCTGGATCAGGGCGACAGTGGTGGTTGGCGGAGCGCTGACGGTCACAGCCTGTTCAACCTACCCGCGAGAGCCCCGCTATCCGGTTCGTCCGACGGACATCCTGTCCAGTCCCTCTGCGCCGGCTCCGGCCCCGGCCGGGGCGACGGCTCCGGTCAGCAATCCCTATTACACCGGCCAGCCCGCCACTCCGCCTGCCACCACCCCGCCGGTGGTGGAGCAGGGCGTGCGCGCCCCGGCGGGCAGTGTCGAGGGCGGAGCCCTGCCGCCGACGGTCAGCCAGGCCTATTCCGCCAGCACCCGCAGCCACGCCGGCCCCGACGCCGGCTCCCGCGCCTGCGCCGGCACCCGCTCCGGTGCCGACCCAGGTCATGCCGGGTGCCACCTATGAGATCCAGCCGGGTGACACGATCTCGGGCGTCGGCCGCCGTTTCCGCACGCCGGTTCAGACCCTGATCGACCTCAACAACCTGGGACCCAGCGCTGCCATTCGCGTGGGCCAGAAGATCCTGTTGCCCGACACTGCGATCGACAGTGGCACCGATCCCTATGCCATGGGCCCGTCGCCGGTTGGCGTGCGCACGCCCAATGCCGGGGTCCTGCCGCCGCCGCCCCCGCCGCCCAGCGGCAACCCGGCCCTGCCGCCTGCACCCCGCGTCGAGCCGGCGGCTCCGACGGCCCCGGTCGAGCCCGGCGCGCTCAGTGCCAGTCTGCCGCTGCAATGGCCGGTGCGCGGGGACATCCTGCGCCGCTTCGGCCCGGTGGGCATGGGCGAGCGCAATAATGGCATCAACATCGGCGCAGCCGCCGGGGCCGAGGTCCGTGCTGCTGCCGATGGCCGCGTAGCCTATGTGGGCGATGACATCGTCGGGCAGGGGCTGACGGTCTTGATCGTCCACCGCGACGGCTGGCGCACCGTCTATGGCCACCTGGGCTCGGCCACGGTGCGTGACGGCACTGATGTGCGGGCCGGCCAGGTCATCGGCACGGTCGGCCTGACGGCCGGTGACGGTCGCCCCTCGATGCACTTTGAAACCCGCCAGATGCGTGGTGATGACCCCGTCGCGGTGGATCCTCTGAGTGTCCTGCCACGCTAGGGTCCTGGCGGCCCGGCGTGTCCGGGCCGCACCGCCTTGTCGCAGCCTGTCGCGCGTGCGTTGCAAATCCCCCCGGCGCACCCTAGTTTCCGCGCCTTGATTAAGTTGGGGCCCCCGTTTGAGGTTGGCCCGGTTCGGGGAGTTTCCAATGAACGGAACTGAAGGTGGCCTGACGGCCCTTATCGTGAACATCGCACCCCTGGTTGCGATCTTCGTGCTGTTTTATTTCCTGATGATCCGTCCGCAGCAGAAGCGGATGAAGCAGCACCAGGCCCAGATCGCCGCCATCAAGCGTGGCGACGAAGTGGTCCTGTCCAACGGCATGGTCGGCAAGATCACCCGCGTGGAAGAAAACGAAGCCATGGTCGAGGTTGCCCAGGGCGTGAACGTCCGCGTCGTCAAGTCGATGATCGCCGACGTCCGCAACCGCACCGCCATCGCCGCCAACGACAAGGGCTGAGCGGTCACTTGACCGCTGAAGCTCACTCACAAAGAGCCCTGACATGATTCAGCTATCGCGCTGGAAAGTCGTCCTGGTCGGGCTGTCGCTCGTTCTCGGGCTACTGCTGGCCTATCCCAACGTCCTGACGCCTGCCCAGCGCGAGGCTCTGCCCGGTTGGCTGCCAAAGAATGGCCTCAACCTGGGCCTGGACCTGCAAGGCGGGTCCTATCTTCTGCTCGAGGTCGATGTTCCGGCCCTGCGCGAAAAGCGCATGAGCAACCTGGTCGAGGACGTCCGCGTGACGCTGGCGTCCGAGGGCATCTCCATTGCCAGCCTGCAGCGCGAGCCCAACGGCGTCATCGTCACGGTGACCGGCAAGGACGCCAATGACGCGGCCATGACCGCCCTGCGCAACCTGGCCCAGGCCGGGGCGTCCCAGGGTCAGGTGGACCGGACCGCCACCCGCCTGTCCAATGACCGTATCCGCTTCGTCTATACGGATGCCGCCATCAATGCGATGGGCCCGCGCGCTGTGGACCAGTCGATCGAAGTCGTCCGCCGTCGCCTGGACTCGACCGGCACCAAGGAAATCTCCATCACCCGCCAGGGCGCTGACCGCATCGTGGTCCAGGCTCCGGGTGAAAGCGATCCGGCCCAGCTGGAGCGCATCATCGGCCAGACGGCCCAGCTGACCTTCCAGATGGTCGATACCTCGACCAATGGCCTGGCCGACGCCATGGCTGGCCGGGTGCCGCCCGATGCCGAGTTGCTGGCTGACGAGCAGGGCACGCCCTACCTGGTCAAGAAGCGCGTCCTGGTCTCGGGTGAGAACCTGACCCGCGCCAGCGTGGGCACCGACCAGAACGGCCGCGCCGCCATCGACTTCCGCTTCGACGGCCAGGGCGCGCGTCGTTTCGGCGAGGCCACTGCCCAGAACCTGGGCAAGCCCTTTGCCATCATCCTGGACGGCAAGATCATCTCGGCCCCGACGATCCAGTCGGCCATCCTGGGTGGCACCGGCCAGATCACCGGCAACTTCTCGATCCAGTCGGCCTCTGAACTGGTCAACCTGCTGAACGGCGGTGCCCTGCCAGCCCCGCTGAATGTCGAGGAACGCCGCGTCGTGGGTGCCGAGCTGGGCGAAGACGCCATCCAGGCGGGCAAGGTTTCGACCATGATCGGCTTTGCCCTGATCATCGCCTTCATGATCCTGTCCTATGGCTTCCTGTTCGGTGGCATCTCGGTCCTGGGCCTTCTGCTCAACGGCCTGCTGATCATTGCGGCCATGTCCCTGACCCAGGCCACCCTGACCCTGCCGGGTATTGCGGGCCTGGTGCTGACCTTCGCCGTGGCCGTGGACGCCAACGTCCTGATCTATGAGCGTATGCGCGACGAAGCCCGGGCAGGGCGCTCGGTCATCGCCTCGATGGATGCCGGCTTCAACAAGGCCATGGGCACGATCATCGATGCCAACCTGACCACCCTGGTGGCGGCCCTGATCATGTTCATGTTCGGCGCTGGCCCGGTGCGCGGCTTTGCCTGGACGCTGACCATCGGCGTCTTCACCTCCATGTTCTCCTCGGTGATGGTCGCCCAGGTGCTGCTCGGGTACTGGCTCAAGGTAGCCAAGCCCAAGAAACTGCCGATCGCGGAGTGATAGTGATGCGTGGATGGCCTCTCATCAAACTACTGCCGCAGAAGACGAATTTCCGTTTTGTGCGGTATGCGCCGATCGCCGGGATCATCTCGGGCTTCCTGTGCATCGCCTCCATCGTGGCCTGCTTCTATCCGGGCCTGGAGATGGGTATCGACTTCAAGGGCGGGGGCGTGATGGAAATGTCCGCTCCGGCCGGAAAGACGGTCGAGGCGGCGTCCGTTCGCGAGGCGATGAACAACCTGAACCTCGGCGAGGTCCAGGTCCAGAACATCGACGGTGACCAGAAGGCCATCGTTCGCTTCCAGATGCCGGAAGACGAGGAACAGGCGGCCGTGGTGTCGCGCGTCCAGACCGCGATCACCGAGGCGGTGGGCGAGGTCAACTTCTCGGGCGTCAGCGTCGTGGGCTCCAAGGTGTCCAGCGAGCTGCTGGTCAACGGCCTCATGGCCCTGGGCATGGCCTTCGTCCTGATGTTTGCCTACATCTGGTTCCGCTTCGAGCCCCAGTTCGGCCTCGGTGCCATTGCCGGCCTGGTTCACGACGTGATCCTGACCTTTGGCCTGATCGTCCTGTTCAAGCTGGAGTTCAGCCTGAACATGGTGGCCGCGATCCTGACCGTTATCGGCTATTCGATGAACGACACCGTCGTCGTGTTCGACCGCCTGCGCGAGAACCTCCGCAAGTACAAAACCATGCCGTTGCGCGAAGTGATCGACCTGTCGATCAATGAAACGCTGTCGCGGACGATCATCACCGGCGTCACTGCCGTGGGCGTCCTGGCGGTCCTGGCCATCTTCGGGGGCGAGGCCCTGTTCGGCTTCTCGATCGCCCTGATGTTCGGTATCGTGATCGGCACCTATTCGTCGATCTATGTCGGCACGCCGATCATCATGCTGTGGGGCGTCAAGCGCGGTGCCCTGGACGAGGACAACAAGCCGGTCAAGTTCGGGATGGCCAGCCGTCCCTGATCGACCCGGCCCCTGGCCTGTGGAACCCTCTCTTCCTGCCGGAAGGGAGGGTTTCTTTTTGGCCGCTTCCCCGCACACCTTGTCACGGCGGCCAGGATGGGGGATGGCCTGCCCATGAGCCCAGACCTTGATGCCCAGGTGCGCGCCGCCGACCACGATCGCTGGCTGTCCAGCCGCTTTGTCGAGGATGCTTGCCTGCGCGCCGACCTAATGGCCCTCTATGCCTTTGAGGCTGAACTGCTGGCCATCCCGACGCGGGTGACCCAGCCCATGCTGGCCGAGATGCGCTACACCTGGTGGGCCGAGCAGATGGACGGTGTCTTCAGCCAGACCCCGCGCGTGGGGCACCCGGTGCTGGAAGCCCTGACCGCCGTGGTCACCCGGCATGGGCTGGAGCGGGCTCCCCTTGACGCCCTGATCGAGGCTCACATCGACCGCGTCCACAACCAGCCCCATGACCTGGATGCCTTCTACGTGGGGCCGATGCAGGTCGCGGCAAGGATCCTGGCGGGGCCCGGGCATGACGAGGCGGTCGCGGCGGCGGGACGGCGCTGGGGCCTGATCCAGACCGGGCGGCATGACGACGCCGCAGCCATGCGGCAGGCGGCCAACCGCGGCCTGAAGACCCTGCCGACCCGGGCCTTTCCCGCTGTTGCCCACGCCAGCCTGTCGCGCCCCGACGCGCCCGAGCCGCTGAAACGGCTCAGGCTGTTCTGGAGCGTCCTGCGCGGCCGGGTCTGACGCCGGTCAGATCGCGTTCAGCGGCAGTTTCAGGAAGCGCTGGCCGGTCTCCTCGGCCGGCGGCAGGGCCCCGGCGCGGATGTTGACCTGAAGCGCCGGCAGGATCAGTTGCGGGGCCTTGAGCGTGGCGTCGCGGGCTTCACGCAGGGCGACAAACTCGGCTTCGCTGCGCCCGGCGATGTGGATGTTGCCCGCCTTTTGAGCTGCCACCGTGGTCTGCCACCGATAATCCGTGCGGCCTTCGCCGGGCAGGTAGTCGTGGCCGATGAAGACTCGCGTGTCATCGGGCAGGGCCAGGATTTTCTGGATCGAGCCATAAAGGGTGCGGGCATCGCCGCCGGGGAAGTCGCAGCGGGCCGTGCCATAGTCGGGCATGAACAGGGTGTCGCCGACGAAGACCGCGTCGCCGATGTGATAGCTGACGCAGGCGGGCGTATGCCCCGGCGTGTGCAGCACTTCGATCTCGAGCTGGCCCAGGGTGAAGCGGTCGCCATCGCGATAGGTCTCGTCGAACACCACGGCATCGGGCGTCACGTCGTGGGCCGCAAACAGGGTGCCAAAGGTCTGCTGGACCTTGCGGATGTCATGGCCAATGCCGATGGGCGCGCCGGTGCGGCTGCGGATCACGTCCGCTCCGGTCAGGTGATCGGCGTGGGCATGGGTTTCCAGCACGCGTTCCAGCTTCAGCCCGCGTTCGCGGATGGCCTCCATCACCCGGTCGATCGAGGCGGTGGAGGTGCGGGCGGCGGCCGGGTCATAGTCGAGCACCGGGTCGATGATGGCCGTGGCCCGGGTCGCCGGGTCCACCACCAGATAGGTCACGGTATGGGTCGCCGGATCAAAGAAGCCGGTCACGTCCGGGCCTTGGGGCAGGGGGGTCATGGAACTACTCCTCAATCTTGCGTCGCATAATATTAGCTCTTGCTAATTTAGCAATGTCTTATATATCGGGCCCATGGTTGATCTCGCAAACATGACCTTTGAGCAGTTCCAGGCGAATGCCGGCCAGGCCGCGCGCCTGCTGAAGGCCCTGTCGAACGAAAGCCGCCTGATGATCCTGTGCCAGCTGGGCGAGGGAGAGCGTCAGGTGGCCGAGCTGGAGCTGGGTCTCTCGCAGTCCGCCCTGTCGCAGCACCTGGCCCGCCTGCGCGAGGACGAGCTGATCGTCGCGCGCAGGCAGGGGACGGCGGTTTTCTACCGCATAGCCGACCCTGCCGCCCTCAAGGTCATCGCCACCCTGGCCGAGATCTATTGCCCGCCCGCACCGGGCCAGCCTGCAAAAGAAGGACAAGCCTGATGAACCCGCTGATCTCCCTGTCGGCCCAGGAAGTGGCCGCCCGCCTCAAGGCTGGCACCGCCGTTCTGGTCGATGTGCGCGAACCCGATGAACATGCGCGCGAGCACATTGCCGGGGCGGTCCTGGCCCCGCTGTCGTCGTTCGAGACCGCCAACCTCCATCTTGAGGCGGGCAAGGACGTGGTCTTCATGTGCCGCAGCGGCAACCGCACCAATGGAGCCTGTGATCGCCTGGCGGCGCGCGTCAGTGGTCCCGCCCATGTGCTGGAAGGCGGGCTGGATGGCTGGAAGAAGGCCGGTCTGCCGATCAGGCTGGACACGAAGCAGCCGCTGGAACTGATGCGCCAGGTCCAGATGGCCGCCGGTGGTCTGATCTTGCTGGGAGCCGTCCTGGGCACCCTGGTGCACCCCGGCCTGTGGGCCATCAGCGCCTTTGTCGGCGCAGGCCTGTTCGTGGCGGGTGCAACCGGCTTCTGCGGCATGGCGCATCTTCTGGCCGTGATGCCGTGGAACCGCAGGATGAAGCGGGCCTGAGGCCATGGAGTCGGTTCAATGGCTTCTGGCCGCCTTGAGTGGCGGCCTGGTGGCCCTGCTGCTGACGGTGTTCGGAGGCGGAGGATCGGTTCTGGCCGTTCCGCTGCTGCTCTATGTCGTTGGCATTGCCGAGCCGCACGTGGCCATTGCGGCCTCGGCGGCCGGGGTGGCGCTGAACGGCGTCACGGCCCTGGCCGGGCAGGCCAGGGCAGGGCGCGTCCGCTGGCCCTGCGCCATCCTGTTCGCCGTCGTAGGCTCAGCTGCCTCCTGGGCGGGCTCCAGCCTGGCCAAGGCAATCGACGGGCCAAGCCTGCTTCTGGCCTTTGCCCTGGCGATGGGGCTGGTCGGCCTGGCGATGCTGCGCCCGGCCAGGGGGCTGGGCAATCCGCACGCACGGCTGAACCGGGACATGGCTCCGCGTGTCGCCGTCGCTGCCTCGGGCGTCGGTGCCATGGCCGGCTTCTTTGGCATCGGCGGCGGCTTCCTGATTGTCCCGGGGCTGATGTGGGCCGCAGGCATGACACTGTCGGCAGCCCAGGCCACTTCGCTGCTCAGCGTTGTGGCGTTCGGGGCCAGCACGGCCGTCAACTACAGTCTGTCAGGCTTGATGAACTGGTGGGTGGTCGTGGCCATGGCCATCGGCGGCGTATTTGGCACCCTGGCGGGCCTGCCCCTGTCCCGTCGGCTGGGCGACCACGCCCGGCTGGGGCGCCAGTTGTTCGCCGGACTGATCCTGATCGTGGCCGTCTATGTAGGCTGGCAGGCCATCGCCGCAGCCTGACCTGCGGGTCAGGCCTGCCGGGGTCGGGCGGTCAGCCGCAGGGCCGCAGCCCCGGCAAGAGCCAGGGCCACCAATATCATGGCCCACTCGGTCAAGGTCGGTATGGCCGCCGCAGCATCGTTCACAATGCGGACCTGGCCAGTTGTAAAGGCCGGGATCGGGGCTGAGCTGGCGGTCTGGATATTGTTACCGGCGTTCAGGTCCAGCCTGAGGGTGCCCGTTCCGTGGATTCCTGTTATGTGAACGTTAAAGTCGGCGGCACCAGATGGGATGAGAGCAGATATACTTCCGCCCGCGCTGCCAGTGACAGAAAGGCCGAAGTCGTAGGCTGAGACACCTGTGACAGGCTCATCAAATACCACCCTGAAGACTTCCGTGGTCGCGCGAGAGGGGCCGGTGGAGGCTGGCGTAATACTGAGCACGCTGGCCGCCAGGGCCATCTGGGGCAGGGCCGCGACCGCAGCCGCCAAGATCAGGGCCGCTGGCAGGCCGCGCAGGCCCGGCTGGTTGAACTTGACCATGAGAATCCCCGACGAAAAGCTGCGTTACCAGTCGGGGTATCCGCGTTCTGTCCGACGGTGTCAACGGTCCTGTATCAGGCGTCGCGCCAGGCCCGGATTGCCTCCATGGCACGGATGGATTGCAGGCGTTTCTTGGCGCGACCACGCTCCTTGGGATGGATACGCTTGCCTTCCTCGTCGACCTTGGGCGCTTCCAGTGGGGGCAGCAGGCCGTAGTTGATGTTCATCGGCTGGAACTTTGAGCCTTCCAGGTGCCCGCCGGTGATGTGTTCGACCAGGGCACCCATGGCCGTTTCCGGCGGCGGGGCGGCCAGATCGCGGCCCAGGGCCTGGGCTGCGGTCAGACGCCCGGTCAGCAGGCCCATGGCGGCGCTTTCGACATAGCCCTCGACGCCAGTGACCTGGCCGGCAAAGCGCAGGCGCGGCATGGACTTCATGCGCAGCTGCTTGTCCAGCAGCCTCGGGCTGTTCAGGAAGGTGTTGCGGTGCAGGCCACCCAGACGCGCAAACTGGGCATTCTCAAGCCCCGGGATCATGCGGAAGACCTCGGTCTGGGCCCCGTATTTCATCTTGGTCTGGAAGCCGACCATGTTGAACAGGGTGCCCAGGGCATTGTCCTGGCGCAGCTGGACGATGGCGTGGCACTTGACCGTCGGGTTGCGCGGGTTGGTCAGGCCGACCGGCTTCATCGGGCCATGGCGCAGGGTTTCGCGGCCGCGTTCGGCCATGACCTCGATCGGCAGGCAGCCGTCGAAGTAGGGGACGTTTTCCCAGTCCTTGAACTCCGCCTTGGGACTGGCCAGCAGGGCGTCGATGAAGGCCTCGTACTGTTCCTTGTCCATCGGGCAGTTGATGTAGGCGGCCGCATCACCACCGGGGCCTTCCTTGTCGTAGCGCGACTGACGCCAGGCGACGTCGAAGTTGATGCTGTCGGCGTGGATGATCGGGGCAATGGCGTCAAAGAAGCTGAGGCTCTCCTCGCCGGTCATCTTCAGGATGGCGTCGGCCAGGGCGGGGGAGGTCAGCGGGCCGGTGGCGACGATGACATTGTCCCATTCCTCGGGCGGCAGGCCGGCGATTTCCTCGCGCACGATGGTCACCAGCGGATGGGCTTCCAGCCGGGCCGTCACGGCCTGGGAAAAGCCGTCGCGGTCCACGGCCAGGGCGCCGCCCGCAGGCACCTGGTGGGCATCGCCGCATTCCATGATGATGGAGCCCAGCGCCCGCATCTCGGCGTGCAACAGCCCGACGGCGTTGTATTCCCAGTCATCCGAGCGGAAGGAGTTGGAGCAGACCAGCTCCGCCAGGCCATCCGTCTGGTGGGCATCGGTCCTGATGCCCGGCACGCCGCGCATTTCATGCAGGATGACAGGCACGCCAGCCTGGGCGATCTGCCAGGCGGCTTCGGAACCGGCAAGACCGCCGCCGATGACGTGGACGGGCTTGGGAGAGGACGAGGTGTTCGACATGGGGGCCTTCTAGCCCCGACTGATGCTGCCGCCAGCCTGTCTTTGCTCCACCCACGCCGGTGCGGCAAAAAATCAGCCGTCCGGGACGCCGATCCAGCGTCACGGGCCAAGACTTCGCCTGCCGTTCTCGTCTAGACAGGAAGCCTAGAGAAGGGTTTTGGCTGAATGCATTTTCCTGCTGCTGAGTGTGCCTATGAAGGGTTTCGCCTGACACGGCGTGCGCCTCTGGCCGTGTTGGCCTGGGCGGGCCTGATTGCGGTCCTTTATGGTCTGTTCCTGGTCGGGGCCGGGCCGTGGCTGGTCGTGATGTTGGAACAGGCCCAGGTGCTGGAAGGCGTGGCCAGCCCCACGCCTGAACAGGTCGCCCCGGCGGCACAGGCCTGGGGCATGGTGATGCTGTATGCGGTGCCCCTGGGGCTCCTCGGTGGGGCCGTGCTCAGCTCGGCCCTGGTGCGTTCGGTGCTGAAGCCGCAAGAGCGTCGCCATGCCTATCTGAGGCTGGGGCGCGACGAGGTGCGGGTGCTGGCGGTCAAGCTGGTCATGGCGGTGGCCCTGTGCCTGATCTCGATGATCAGCTTTACCGTGGTCGGTATGCTGATCGGTCTGGCGGCCAGTGTCCCGGCGCTGTGGCTGGTCGCCTTCGTCGCGGCCCTGGCTGCGGTCGCCCTGATGGTCTGGATCAGCCTGAGGCTCAGCCTGGCGGTTCCGGCGACCCTGGCCGAGGGGCGATTTGGTCTGGCGACCTCGCTGCGGCTGACCAAGGGGCGTGTGTGGCCCCTGCTGGGGATGGGCATTATCGCCGTCCTGATGTCCCTGCTGGTCACCATCCTGCTGTCGGTCGCGTTGACGCCGCTCAGCCTGCTGGTCGTCATGCCCGAGACGGCGGACCCGGTTGAGCGGCTGCGAGCCAGCTTGCAGGCGGGGCCGGTGGGCTTTCTGGTCCCGACTATCCTGAACGGCCTGCTGATGGCCGCCCAGTTTTCGCTGATCTATGCGCCTTTTGCCGCAGCCTACCAGCGCCTGTCGAACCCGGCCTGATCCCCGGCGGCCCTGACAGGAAAAAGCCTCCCCGCAGCGATGCAGGGAGGCTTTCTTGTGCCTCAGGCCTTGGCGGCCTGGCGCGGTTTTTTGGCCGGAGCTGCATCCCTGGCCAGGGCGGCGACGCGGGCCTGGCGACGCGTTTCGTGCCGGTCCAGCACTTCTTTCAGGTATTTGCCGGTCCAGCTGGCCTTGTTGTCGGCGACTTCTTCGGGCGTGCCGACCGCCACGATCTCGCCGCCACCGTCGCCGCCCTCGGGACCGAAGTCCAGGATGTAGTCGGCGACCTTGATGACATCCAGGTTGTGCTCGATCACCACCATGGTGTTGCCGTGCTCGACCAGTTCCTGCAGCACCTCCAGCAGCTTGCGGGTGTCCTCGAAGTGCAGGCCCGTGGTGGGCTCGTCCAGGATGTAGAGGGTCTTGCCGGTGGCGCGGCGCACCAGCTCCTTGGACAGCTTGACCCGCTGGGCCTCGCCCCCTGACAGGGTGGTCGCCGGCTGGCCGACCTTGACGTAGCCCAGGCCGACGCGTTCCAGGGTCTTCATCTTGTCGCGGATCGACGGCACGGCGTCAAAGAAGCGCGCGGCTTCCTCAACCGTCATGTCCAGAACGTCGGATATGGTCTTGCCCTTGAAGACGATTTCCAGGGTTTCGCGGTTGTACCGCTTGCCCTTGCAGACGTCGCAGGTGACATAGACGTCAGGCAGGAAGTGCATCTCGATCTTGATGACCCCGTCGCCCTGGCACGCCTCGCAGCGGCCGCCCTTGACGTTGAAGCTGAAGCGGCCAGGGCCATAGCCCCGGGCCTTGGATTCAGGCAGGCCCGCATACCAGTCCCGGATCGGGTTGAAGGCTCCGATATAGGTTGCCGGGTTCGAGCGCGGGGTGCGGCCGATCGGCGACTGGTCGATGTCGATGACCTTGTCGAAATGCTCCAGCCCCTCAATCCGGTCGAAGTGGGCGGGGGCCGCCGAGGCGTTGTTCAGGCGCCGGGCCGCGGCCTTGTAGAGGGTCTCGATGGTAAAGGTCGACTTGCCGCCCCCTGACACCCCGGTGATGCAGGTGAACAGGCCGACGGGGATCTCGCCGGTCACATTCTTCAGGTTGTTGCCGGTCGCGCCCGAGACGGTGAGCATCTTCTTGCGGTTGACCGGACGGCGGCCATCGGCGGGCAGCTCGATCTCGCGCTCGCCCGTCAGATACTTGCCGGTCAGGCTGCGGGGATTGGCCATGATCTCGGCCGGGGTGCCCTGGGCGCAGATTTCGCCGCCGTGGACGCCCGCCGCCGGGCCCATGTCGATCACATGGTCGGCGCTGAGGATGGCTTCCTCGTCATGCTCGACCACCAGGACCGAGTTGCCCAGGTCGCGCAGGCCCATCAGGCTTTCCAGCAGGCGGGTATTGTCGCGCTGGTGCGGGCCGATCGACGGTTCATCCAGCACATAGAGCACGCCGGTCAGGCCCGAACCGATCTGGGAGGCCAGGCGGATGCGCTGGCTCTCGCCCCCGGACAGGGTGCCCGAGGCGCGCGACAGGCTGAGGTATTCCAGGCCCACATTGTTCAGGAAGCGCAGGCGGTCGGTGATTTCCTTGAGGATGCGCCGCCCGATCTCGCGCTGCTTGTCGCTCAGTCGCTCATCCAGGGTGGTGAACCACAGATAGGCCTTGGAGATCGACAGGGTGCTGATCTCGGCAATGTCGGCGGCATCGACCTTGACCGCCAGGGCCTCGGGCTTCAGGCGCTTGCCGCCGCAGGCCTCGCACGGGGTCTCGGACTGATAGCGCCCCAGCTCTTCGCGCACCCAGGCGCTGTCCGTCTCGCGCCAGCGCCGCTCCAGGTTCGGCAGGACGCCCTCAAAGGCCTTGGTGACTTCGTATTTGCGGGCATTGTCGTCATAGACGAACTTGATCTTCTCGGCCCCGGTGCCGTGCAGGATGACCTTCTGCGCCTTGTCCGGCAGGTCGCGCCAGGGCTTGTCCATCGAAAAGCCGAAGTGGGCCGAAAGCGACTGCAGCGTCTGGGTATAGAGGGGCGACGTGCCGCGCGACCATGGGGCGACGGCCCCGCCATGCAGGGTCTTGTCGCGGTCGGGGATGATCAGATCGGTGTCAAAGCCCAGCTTGACGCCCAGGCCGTCGCAGGCCGGGCAGGCCCCGAACGGGTTGTTGAACGAGAACAGTCGCGGCTCGATCTCGCTGATCGTGAAGCCCGAGACGGGGCAGGCGAACTTCTCGGAAAAGATGATCCGGCGCGGGTCCTGGCCTTCCTCAGCCTTGGCCCATTCGGCGATGGCGATGCCTTCGGCCAGACCCAGGGCGGTCTGGATGCTGTCGGCGTAGCGCCCCTCAAGACCTTTTTTGGTTACAAGGCGATCAACGACAATGTCGATGTCATGCTTGAACTTCTTGTCGAGGGCAGGGGCATCCTCGATGGCATAGAACTCGCCGTCGACCTTGACCCGCTGGAAGCCCTGGCGCTGCCAGTCGGCAAACTCCTTCTTGTATTCGCCCTTGCGGCCGCGAACCACGGGGGCGAGCAGCAGGATACGCTCGCCATCAGGCAGGGCGGTTAGCTTGTCGACCATCTGGCTGATGGTCTGGCTCTCGATCGGCAGGCCCGTGGCCGGGGAATAGGGCACGCCCACGCGCGCCCAAAGCAGGCGCATGTAGTCGTGGATCTCGGTCACCGTGCCCACGGTCGAGCGCGGGTTCTTGGAGGTCGTCTTCTGCTCGATGGAGATGGCCGGCGACAGGCCCTCGATCAGGTCCACGTCCGGCTTGCCCATCAGTTCCAGGAACTGGCGGGCATAGGCCGACAGGCTCTCCACGTAGCGGCGCTGGCCCTCGGCATAGATGGTGTCAAAGGCCATGGACGACTTGCCCGACCCGGACAGGCCGGTCATGACGACCAGCTTCTCACGCGGGATGTCGACGTCCACGCCCTTGAGATTGTGCTCACGCGCGCCGCGCACGCGGATGAAGTTATGCTTTTCGGTCATGGAGTCCGGGAACGCAGAAGGGCCCCGTAACTTTCCGGAGCGACGTCGCTATATGGGGATGAATTCCTGCGATTCAGCAAGAACATTGTGGGAACATTGTGACTCAGTCGTCGGGCGTCCAGCTCGCCTGCGGCGGCACATAGCGCTCGCCGGGCCCCAGCAGGACGCCTTTGGCATTGGCCACGCCCAGCTCCAGGCTTTCGGCGATGCGGCGGGCGCGGATGATGAAGTGCTCGGCACCGGCTGGCGTGCACAGGTCGCGGGCGGTGGCCTCGAACAGGCTCAGCCAGCGATCGAAATGGCGGGCATCAATCGGCAGCGGCAGGTGCTTGGGCATGGGGCGGCCCTGATAGACCCCCGTCGACAGGGCCACTGACGACCAGAACAGCTTCATCTGGGCCAGGTGTGGCCCCCAGTCGGTGATCCGGGCATTGAAGACCGGGCCGATCAGGTCATCCTCGCGCACCCGGGCATAGAAGCCCTCGACCAGGGCGCCGATCAGGGCCTCGTCGATGCCGGTCTCCTGGCGGATGCGATCGGTCGCCTCGGCACGGCGGGCGGCCGCCGCGGCCCGGTCCGGCTCGGGGCGGTCAGTGCGAAAGGCAAGGGTGCGGTCTGAAGCGCTCATGGCCGCTATATAGGTAGCCCTGCGTCCCGGGCATAAGAGGCTTGTGCGTTTTTCCCCTTGCGCGGGGACGGGCCGATCCCCACTATTTCGTCAGCCAGCGTATTTTTGACGAGGAGGCACGACGGTCATGATCAGCGCCCTGGAAATCGGTTTCGCCCTTTCCGCTCCGCTGCTCGTGCTCGCCTATGCCCTCGCTGAACCCAAGCCGAAACCCGTCCGGATCCGCACTCGTGACGCTCAGCGGCGTCGTGGTCCGCACGCCTGACGGCAAACCCCTTTTCGACAATCTGAATCTCAGCTTCGGCCGTGAACACGCGGCCGTCGTCGGGCGCAATGGCGTGGGCAAGACCACCCTGTTCCGTCTGATAGCTGGCGATTTTCCGCCCCACGCGGGGTCGATATACCGTGAAGGCCGTCTGGCGGTTGTCCAGCAGGTGTATCTGCCCGCAGAAGGAGAGACCGTGGGCCAGACCCTCGGTCTGGGCGAGCAATTGGCTGTGCTTGAGCGTGTGCTGGCGGGCAAAGGCTCGAACGACGACTTGGCAGACGCAGACTGGACCTTGGAAAGCCGCATGGAGCAGGCTCTTGCTGAGGTGGGGCTGGCCGGGCTGTCACCTAACCTGCCAACTGCGGTACTCAGCGGAGGCGAGCAGACCCGGCTGCGGCTTGCCGCCGCGGCGCTCGCCGCTCCGGACCTTCTGCTGCTGGATGAGCCGACTAACCATCTGGACGAGGCCGGACGCCAGTTGTTGCTGGCCTGGATGACGCGATGGCAGGGGGGCTTGGTGATCATCAGCCATGATCGTGCCCTGCTTCGCGCGATGAACCGGATCATCGAACTCAGCAATCGCGGCGCGCGGGCCTATGGTGGCAACTGGGACTATTATTTCGAAACGCGCCGGGCCGAGCAGGCCGCACTGGCCCACCAGCACGACCAGGCTCGACGTGACGTGGCCCGGGCCCGCAATGAAGCCCAGGAAGCCCTGGAGCGCCAGGCCCGTCGCGACAGGGCAGGGCGCCGGTCACGGGCGGGCTCTTCCGATCCAAAGATCCTGCTGGATGCCAGGACCCAAAGGGCAGAAGAGACAGGAGCCCGTCTGTCACGGCTCGCCACAAGACGTCAGGCGCTTGTCGACCAACGCTTGACCGAAATCGCCGCCCAGGTTGAACGCAAGGACGTCGTGCCAATGATCCTGCCGGACCCGGGTCTGGTCGCGGGCCGGGTCGTGCTGGAGATGACTGACGTGGAATGGGGACCGTCTGAGGAGCGACGGGTGGTAGAGCCTCTGGATTTGCGAATAGTCGGACCCGAGCGCGTCGCTTTGACGGGGGCCAATGGTTCAGGCAAATCAACCCTGCTGAAGCTTATCGACGGCACGCTTGAGCCTACCGGGGGAAGGATTCAGCGCATGGTGCCCGTCGCCCGGCTGGACCAGGGGCTCAGCGGCCTGGACGAAAAGGAGGACCTGGTCGAGGCTTGGCTAAGATGCCATCCGCAGGGCATCCTTCACGACGCACAGGAATCCTTGGCCCGTTTTGGCTTTCGCAATCTGGCCGCCCGCCGCCGTTTCGGTGAGTTGTCGGGCGGCGAGCGTCTGCGCGCAGCTCTGGCCTGCGTCATGGGCGGGCCGTTGCCCGTCAGTCTTCTGTTATTGGATGAGCCGACCAATCACCTGGATCTGGCGGCGGTAGAGGCTCTGGAGGAGGTTCTGAGAGCCTATCGGGGGGCCCTCATCGTAGCCAGCCACGACCGGGAGTTTCTCGACAACATCGGGGTCGATCGGGAGATCAGGCTGTAATCAGGCCAGGCGATTAAGCGCGACCGCGCGACCGTCGCCAGCGGTAGCGTGGCCGGATGCGCCATAACCTGTGCCCTGTGCTCGCGCACCGGCGACCTCCGTAGCGATCGCCTTGACCAGGCCTTCCGATACTTGGCGGGCGGCATCGACGGTCTGGGCGTGTTCGCTCAGCACGGTCTCAAAGGCCTGGGTGGCCTCGATCAGTTCGGCGCGTTCCTGGTCCGAGATGAGCCGGAGGAAGTCCGGGTTGGCCTTGGCCTGGGCCGACTCGCGCCGATATTGGTTGGCCAGGGCCTGGGTTTCGGCCATGCCGTCGGCCATGTCCTGGGGCCGGTGGGCCCGCAGGGCGTCACGTTCAAGGCTCATGCGCTCGATCAGCGAACGGGTCAGCTTGATCAAGTGCCGGGCGCGCAGGCTGGCGGATTCGGTCTGGCTGGTCATTGCGCCTGTTCCTGCATCTTCAGCATTTCGGACATGACCCGGTCCGCCAGGCCGACACCGCCGCTGCGCACCGTCTGGCGGGCCATGGCGTCGATCAGGAAGCTGCGCCAGGTCTCCTCGGCCGAGCCGCCGCCAAAGGGGCCATCGGTCTGCAGGCCCTCGAACATCGGCTTCAGCATCTGGGACAGGAAGGTGGCCTCGAAATCCTCGGCGGTGCGACGCAGCTGGGCCTCGTCGCCGCGGTGGGGCTGGGCCGGGGTCGCGGCCAGGGCCTGGACCTGTGCAGGATTGAGCAGGGTCTGCATCACATCACCTCGATGTCGGCCTGCAGGGCACCGGCGGTCTTGATGGCCTGCAGGATGCTGATCATGTCGCGCGGGCTGACCCCCAGGGCGTTGAGGCCGTTCACCAGGGTCGACAGCGAGGTGCCGCCGTTGACGATCCTCATCTGGCGGCCGGTCTCCTCCTCGATGCGGACATCCGACTGCGGGACCACAACCGTCTCGCCGTTGCTGAAGGGGGCGGGCTGGCTGACGGCCGGGTTCTCCTGGACCATGACGGTCAGGTTGCCCTGGGCCACGGCGACGGTAGAGACCCGCACGGCCTCGCCCATGACGATGACGCCATTGACCTCGTCGATGATGACCTTGGCCGGGGCATCGACCTCGACCGGCAGGTTTTCCAGGCGGCTGAGGAAGCTGGCCATGTTGTGCGACGGCGGGGCCTGGATGGCGACGATGGTGCCATTCTCGGCCAGGGCCGTGCCGGGATAGCTCTGGTTGATCGTGGCGGCGATACGCTGGGCCGTGGTGAAGTCCGGGTTGCGCAGGCTGAGGCGCAGCACCGGCATCGAGGCCAGGCTGAAGCCGGTCTCGCGCTCGACCGTGCCGCCCGCCGCGATCCGGCCGGCCGTGGGCACGCCACGGGTGACCGACGAGCCCGAGCCGCCGCTGGCCGAGACGGCACCGGTCTGCACCGAGCCCTGGGCCACGGCATAGACCTCGCCGTCGGCCCCCTGCAGGGCCGTGACCAGGAGCGTGCCGCCCAGCAGGCTCTTGGCATCGCCCATGGCCGAGACGCGGACGTCCAGCTTGGAGCCCGGTGTGGCGAAAGGCGGCAGGTCGGCGGTGATCATGACCGCAGCGACGTTCTTGGTATTGAGGTTCGCCCCGCGGATATTGACGCCCTGGCGCTCCATCATCCCTTCCAGCGACTGGCGGGTGAAGGGCGAGTTGCGCAGGGTGTCGCCCGTGCCGTTCAGGCCCACGACCAGTCCATAGCCGACCAGCTGGTTGGTGCGGACACCTTCGACGGTGACGATGTCCTTGATCCGCGACTGGGCCATGGCATCGGGCGCAGCCGCCAGGGGTAGGGCAATGGCGACCGAGGCGAGGAGGGCGGTGAGCAACTTCTGCATACGACAGGCGTCCTGTGCAACATTCCTTAACAGCCATGCGAGGATCGTGCCGTTTATAAAGCTTTTGAAATACAGATACTTGCTTGGTTTATAGCCCTGCCGGGCGGCAGTTTCTGCCGGGGCGTTAACCAAGAGGTCACGCTTGAGCGCCATGATGGGCACTGAACGGGAGCATGGATCATGAAGGTCAGCGGCCCCACCGGCCCCTCACAGCCACAAGGTCAACGCCCGGCGCGCGCCGGCGGCGGCTTCAACCTGCCTGCGAGCACGGCGGGCAGCGGGGCTGCGGCGACCGCAGCCGCCTCGGCCGTCTCCAGCCTGGCGGGCGTGTCGGCCCTGATGGCGCTGCAGGGGGTGGAGGACCCGACCGAGCGGCGCCGTCGCGCCATCCGGCGGGGCAGTGGCCTGCTCGACCGTCTGGATGAGCTGAAGATGTCGCTGCTGAGCGGACAGGACGGCGCGGCGGCCCTGTCACGCCTCGCGCAGAGCTTGCGCGAGGAGCGACCGGCAACTGATTCTGACCCGGGCCTGAAATCGGTTCTCGATCAGATCGAACTGCGCGCAGCGGTCGAAATGGCCAAGGGCGAGATTTCACGATCACGTGTTTGAGTGACCGGAAATTTCAAGGTTTTCAGCCCTGAAGCCTTCTGCGGCGCAAATTTACATCGGTTGCAGCGCTCGGCGGAAGCTTTGCCGTACCGCTGACACGCGAACCCTGTTGCTCCATGGCGCGCGCTTCCCTATACGGCCCTTGCGCCGCAGGGGGTTGCGAATAACTTGAGCGTGAGTGCTATGAACGCATTAGCGTCGCCGGTCGAAGACATCACTGTCGAATATCGACCCACCGAGGACGAGCCGTTCATGAATGAACGGCAACTCGCCTATTTCAAAAACAAGCTCTTGGCCTGGAAGGAAGACATCCTTCGGGAATCCAAGGGCACGGTCGTCAACCTGAAGGCCGAGACCGAGAACCATCCGGACCTGGTGGACCGGGCCTCTTCAGAATCAGATCGTGCGCTGGAGCTGAGAACCCGTGACCGCCAGCGCAAGCTGATCTCCAAGATCGACGATGCGTTGCGTCGGATTGAGGACGGCAGCTACGGCTATTGCGAAGACACGGGCGAACCGATCGGCATCGGTCGCCTGGAAGCCCGGCCCACGGCAACCCTGTCGGTTGAGGCACAAGAGCGACACGAGCGCCGCGAACGCGTCCATCGCGACGATTGATCGGGGTCTGAGGGGGCAGATCGCTTGACTTGTGAGGCGGGGGGCGCGACCAAGCGCCCTTCGTTTCCAAGGTCCAAGATACCATGTCCGTCAAGGTTCGTTTCGCGCCGTCCCCCACGGGGAAGCTGCACGTTGGCAATGTCCGCACCGCTCTGGTGAACTGGTTGTTCGCCAAGGGGCAGGGTGGCACCTTCGTCCTGCGCATCGACGACACTGACCTGGCCCGCTCGACCAAGGAGTCGGAAGACAATATCGAGATCGACCTGAAATGGCTCGGTCTGGAATGGGACGAACGCTACAACCAGTCCAAGCGGTTTGACCGCTACGAGGCCGCAGCCGAGAAGCTGAAGGCCGATGGCCGCCTCTATGCCTGCTATGAAACGGCCGAGGAGCTGGACCGCCGCCGCAAGGTGCAGCTGTCGCGTGGCCAGCCGCCGATCTATGACCGCGCGGCCCTGAGCCTGACCGACGAGCAGAAGGCCGCCCTGGAAGCCGAGGGCCGTCGCCCGCACTGGCGCTTCAAGCTGGAAGGCAAGCGGGTGTCGTGGGAAGACCTGGCCCGCGGGCACTGCGAGGTCGACACCGCCTCGATGTCCGACCCGGTCCTGATCCGCGAGGACGGCCTGTTCCTCTATACCCTGCCGTCGGTGGTCGACGACATCGACATGGAGATCACCCACATCATCCGGGGTGAGGACCACGTCACCAACACCGGCACCCAGCTGGAAATCTTTGAGGCCCTGGGTGCCAGGATTCCGGGCTTTGCCCATATGCCGCTGCTGGTCGGTGCCGATGGCTCGGCCCTGTCCAAGCGGATCGGCTCCATGGCCATCATCGACATGCGTGCCGACGGCTATGAGCCGCTCGCCATCACCAGCCACCTGGGCAAGATCGGCACCTCGGACGCCCTGGAAGCCGCCCCCTCGCTGCAGGCCCTGGGCGAAAGCTTCTCCTTCTCCAAGATGGGCCGTTCGCCCGCCCGCTATGACGAGGCCGACCTTGGTCGCCTGAATGCCCAGGTGCTGCATGCCCTGAGCTATGAGCAGGCCCGGCCCCGCCTCGAGGCCCTGGGTGTCGACCTGGGTGAAGCCTTCTGGGAAGCGGTCAAGCCGAACCTGAACCGGTTCAACGAAGTGGCCGACCTGGCCAGGATCGTCACCGGCCCGGTAACGCCCGTGATCGAGGATCCGGCCTTTGCTGCGGCGGCCCTTGAGGTCCTGCCCGAGGTCATCGACGCGGGGGCCTGGTCGGCCTGGACCGCTGCGGTCAAGGAAAAGACGGGGGCCAAGGGCAAGGCCCTGTTCATGCCGCTGCGCCTGGCCCTGACCGGACAACCGCATGGCCCCGACATGGCGGCCCTGGCTCCGCTGATCGGGCGCGAGGCCATCGTGGCGCGCCTGAAGGGCGGGGCAGGCTGAGCCTTCGGGTCACCGCCTAAGGAAAAGGCCGCCCCCTGATCCAGGGGCGGCCTTCTTGTTTGCGTCAGGACGCTGGATCAGGCGGCGGCGTTGCAGGCTGCCAGGGCCTCGGCGTCCAGGGTCTCGCCACGATAGGTGAAGGCGGTGACCGCACCCATCTTGGCCACGACGCGGCGGCAGGCGCGGGTCGCCGGCTGGCTGGAACCACCCGAAGCGGTGCAGGTCTCGCCCTCGCAGCGCCAGGCGGCACCATCGATGATGACGCGGTTCGACGGAGCCTTGGAGGCATCAGCCAGGGTCAGGCTGGTCGTGGGCTGGGCCGAGGCAAGGGCAGGAACCGCTGCGAATAGGGCAACGGCAGCGAACAAAGCACGCATGGACTCATCTCCGAGAGGCAGGGCGGTTGCCCGATGGACGCCATCGTCCGTTCTCTGCTGTCAGCCAGCTCGAGACGGCGCGTGACGCTTTAGTGATCCATGTTTACTTAACGCTGATCATGTTTCAAGTGTGGCGTAGGTTGTGCTGTTTTCATGGCCGCCACGGCCTCTTCGACGGTGTCGACGACCTGATAGGCTTCCAGGAAGCTGGCCGGCGTCATGCCCTCGCGCACGCTGTGCTCGATCAACCGGACGTAGTCGCTCCAGAACCCGTTGAGATTCAGGAAGATGACCGGCTTGGCGTGCAGGTCGAGCCGTTTCCAGGACAGAAGCTCGATGGCTTCCTCCAGGGTGCCGATGCCGCCAGGAGCAACGACAAAAACATCCGACTGGTCATACATCAGCTGCTTGCGCTCGTGCATCGAGGTCACGACGATGGTCTCGACGTCATCGAACAGGCGCTCGCGGCTGCGCAGGAAGCCGGGCATGATGCCGATCACACGGCCGCCTGCCTCGTGGGCGGCACGGGCTGCGGCTCCCATCAGGCCCACGCCACCGCCGCCATAGACCAAGCGCCAGCCGGCGTCGGCCGTCGCCGCACCGAACTGCGCGGCGGCCTCGACATAGGCCGGGTCGGCCCCATTGGAAGAACCGCAGAAAAGACAGACGGAAGGCCCGTCAAACGGGGCAATTTGAACAGATGGCAAAGTCATGAAGCCTCACTACACTATCTGGAAGGGGTTGGCGCAATCTATGGTCTGGCGGGCCCATCAAAGAGATCAGCGAGCAGGGATGAATCGTCGTTTTGCTGCTGCCATCATGGCATTGGCCTGTGTCTGTTCCTTGAGCGGCTGCGGGTCCCACGAGGAACGGGCTTCCAATCCCAAGCGGGTGCAGGATGACGGTTGGACGGCCGCGCCGCGGGTCGAGGCCGTGCGGTTGAACGGTTCACAGGCCACCATCAGCGGGGTCGCGACGCCGGAGGCCCGGGTCCTGCTGCGCGGCGATGAGGGCGAGGCCTATGCCGTGGCCGCCGACCAGCAGGGGCGATTCGAGGTCACCATTACCCTGGCGGACAGCCAGGTCATGCTGAGGCCGGAAATCCTGCAGGGCCAGAACACGGTGCGGGGGCCGGAGCATCTGCTGATCCTGACCGAGCCTGGCCTGGCGGTCATGCAGACCGAAGGGGGCAGCAGTCGCCGCCTGACGCCCGGGCCGGCCCTGGATGCCATTGACGGCGACGGCCAGGCCCTGATCGCCTCGGGGCGGGCCCGGCCGCAGGACACCGTGCGGGTATCGGTGCCTGGACGCTATGAGACGGCCATTCGGGTCGGCGAGAACGGGCGATGGGCCGCCAGCCTTGCAGGCATTTCGGACGAGGCGGTGACGGTCGTGGTGGACAACCGGGCCTTTGCCTATCCGGGCCCGGTGGGGGACCCCGATGCCGAGGCTGCCTTCCAACTGGATGCCAGGGGCGAGGGGTGGCTGCTGACGCGCCGGCTGGGTGCCGAGGCCATGCTGACAAGCTGGTTCCCCCAACCCTGATAACCGGGGGTTACGGTGTTAACCTTTCGTTAACCGAAGCGGTTAAAGCAATGCCTGTCTTCTTCTTCTTTGAGGACACCACCAACACCGAATGACTTCTTGCCCGGCGCTGAATGTGCCGGGCTTTTTTTATCCCCGATTCGGATGAGTGATTCGCTCATCCTGGCTCTCCAGTATGGCCAGGGCCTCGTCACACAGGGCCAGGCGGTGGCTTTCATAGGTAATGCCTGACTTCAGCACCAAATGCTGAAGCTTCTTCTCGGCGCTTTCAGAATTGGCGGCGAAGTCACGCGCCTCGATGGCCTGATACTTGGCCAGTTTCTGGCGGTGCTGGTCGGCCAGGCGGGCCAGTTCGGCCTTCAGCCCCGTGGGGCCGACCACTGCTTCGGCCCGCAACCGCACCATCAGTTCGTCGCGAATGGGCGAGGGGGCCTGTGGGGCCTCTGTCCACCGCTTCAGCTCGGCCTGGCCAGCGGGCAGGACCTGATAGCGGCGCTGGCGCCCGCGCCCGTCCTCGGCCGGCAGGGCCTGGATCCAGCCTGCGGCTTCCAGCCGGGCCAGTTCGCGATAGATCTGCTGGTGCGTCGCCTGCCAGAAATAGCCGATGGACCGGTCAAAGCGGCGCGCCAGCTCCGAGCCGGAGCCCGGCTGTTCGCTGAGCGAGGTCAGCAGGGCATGGGGCAGGGACACGGCGCCGTCAGCTCTTGAAGGCCGGGATCAGGTGGGCCAGGCGGGCGCTCATCTGTTCGGCCAGGGCCTGGACGCCGTTGAGCGGGCGCATCATGACCTCGAAGTCGATGATCTGGCCGTCGTCGTCGAACTGGATGTAGTCGATGCCCTTGACGCCCTTGTCGCCAACCCGGGCACTGAACTCCAGCACCACGCTCTTGCCGTCGGTGCCGATGGCTTCGCGGTGATAGGTGAAGTCCTCGAACACGGTCACCACCGTCCCGATCACCAGGACCACGGCATCTGCGCTGTGATAGGGCTTGAAGGCGACCGGCGAGCGGAAGGTCGCCTGCGGATGGGTGATTTCGCGCAGCAGGCTGGCATCGCGGGTCTGGACAACCCTGTGCCAGGTCTGGAGCGAGGCCTGGGCGGCGGGGATCAGCTGGGCCGAGGTCATCGTCTGGTCTTCCTCTCGCTTAGATCGCGGCCGCCAGGACGGTGCCCTGGTGGATGGCGCGCTTGGCATCCAGTTCGGCGGCAACATCGGCCCCGCCGATCAGGTGGACCGAGGCCCCCTTCTCGACGAGAGCCGCGTGCAGGGAGCGTTCCGGTTCCTGGCCGGCGCATATCACCACGGTGTCGGCCTCGATCAATTGCGGCTGGCCGTCGATGGTCACATGCACGCCCTTGCCGTCGATGCGCTCATAGGTGCAACCGGGGATCATCTGCACACCCTTGGCAACCAGTCCGGCGCGGTGGATCCAGCCCGTGGTCTTGCCCAGTCCCGCACCGACCTTGGTGGTCTTGCGTTGCAGCAGGGTGACCTGACGGGCGGGGGCGTGCGGTGCCGGTGCCTTGAGGCCGCCTGCAGTCGCATAGGTGCGGTCCACGCCCCATTCGGTGTTGAACAGTTCCAGATCGAGACTGGGGCTGGTGCCTTCATGGACAAGATATTCAGCCACGTCGAAGCCGATGCCGCCCGCTCCGATGATGGCGACCTTTCCGCCCACCGGCTTCTTGTCGCGCAGCACGTCCAGATAGGACAGGACATTGGTGCCATCCTCGCCGGCAATGCCCGGTTTGCGCGGATTGATGCCGGTGGCCAGCACCACCTCGTCGAAGCCATCCAGGTCATCGGCCGAAACGCGGGTGCCCAGTTTCAGCGTCACGCCCGTCTGTTCGACGCGGCGGGCGAAATAGCGCAGCGTCTCGTAGAACTCTTCCTTGCCCGGCACCTGTTTGGCGATGTTGAACTGGCCGCCGACCTGATTGTCGGCATCGAACAGGGTGACGGCGTGGCCGCGCTCTGCCGCCGTGGTGGCGAAGGCCAGGCCCGCCGGACCGGCCCCCACGACCGCGATGGCCTTTTTCACCTGCGCCGGCTTGATGACGATCTCCGTCTCGTGGCAGGCGCGCGGGTTCACCAGACAGGAGGTGATCTGCAGGCTGAAGGTGTGGTCGAGGCAGGCCTGGTTGCAGCCGATGCAGGTATTGATGTCCTGTGCCCGCCCCTCACGGGCCTTCTTCACGAACCGGGCGTCGGCGAGGAAGGGACGCGCCATGGAAATCATGTCGGCGTGACCTTCGGCCAGCACCTGTTCGGCGACTTCGGGCGTGTTGATGCGGTTGGTGGCCACCAGCGGAATGCCGACCTTGCCCATCAGGTTTTTCGTCACCCAGCTGAAGGCCGCGCGCGGAACCTTGGTGGCGATGGTCGGGATGCGGGCCTCGTGCCAGCCGATGCCGGTATTGATGATGGTGGCCCCTGCCGCCTCGATAGCGCGGGCCAGTTGTACCACCTCGTCCAGCGTCGAGCCGCCCTCGACCAGATCCAGCATCGACAGGCGATAGACGATGATGAAATCCGGCCCGGTCGCCTCGCGCACGCGGCGCACGATCTCGACGGGGAAGCGGATGCGGTTCTCGTATGAGCCGCCCCATTCGTCGTCGCGCTGGTTGGTGCGCGCGGCGATGAACTCGTTGATGAGATAGCCTTCGGAGCCCATCACCTCGACGCCGTCATAGCCGGCATACTGGGCCAGACGGGCCGTGTTCACGAAGTCGGCGATGGTCTGCTCGACTTCCTCGCCCGACAGGGGATGCGGCACAAACGGGTTGATCGGGGCCTTGATGGCCGACGGCCCCACAAGTTCCGACGAATAGGCATAGCGGCCGAAATGCAGGATCTGCATGGCGATCTTGCCGCCGTGGTCATGGACGGCGCGGGTGACGACCCTGTGGTGGTCGGCCTCTTCCTCGGTCGACATCTTGGCACCGCCCGGCCAGGGCGCAGCGCGCGGATTGGGCGCAATCCCGCCCGTCACGATCAGGCCCACACCACCTTCGGCACGTTCCGCATAAAAGGCCGCCATCCGCTCGAAGCCGTTGGGGGCCTCTTCCAGCCCGACGTGCATCGATCCCATCAGCACGCGGTTCTTCAGCGTGGTGAAACCCAGGTCCAGGGGGCTGAGCAGGTGGGGGTAGGGCATGGGGCGGCCAGTTTATGCAATCGGTTGCATAAACTGGCCGATTGCGGGTCTTTATGCAACGGGTTGCATCAGGTCAGGGCCGCGCCTGCAGGCTATGGTGATCCTGGTCGCGCAGCCAGTTGTGGCAGCGGGTGGCCGCCAGCGCCCCATGGCCCATGGCCACGCTGATCTGGTCCAGTCCCTCGACCACATCGCCCGCGGCAAAGAAGCCGGCCAGCGTCCCGCCGCCCACATGGCTGTAGGGCAGGCAGCCGTCGCTATCGAGGCAAAGGCCCAGCTGCGCGGTCAGTTCGGTTCGCGGGCGGCAGCCCAGCGCCGGATAGATGACGTCAAAGGTCAGCCGCCTGCCATTGTCGAGTGATACGCTGATCGCATCCGCAGTCGGCTCGATCCTGTCCAGCCCGCCGGTTTCCAGGGCGATGCCGGCCTCCTTCAGTTCCCGCTTCTGGTCGTCCAGCAGCTCGGGATGGCTCAGCGGCAGCAGGGTGATCTGGTCGGTATATTGTCTGAGGAACAGGGCTTCTGCCGCCCCATTGGTGTCATGACCCAGGACGCCGATGCGGTGTCCGCTGTGCTCATAGGCGTCGCAGATGGGGCAGTAGCGCAGGACCGCGTCCTCGATGGCCTTCTCGTGGACCTCGGGCGGCAGGTCGACCTCATTCAGGAAGATGCCGCCTGCCAGGATGACGGCCCGGCAGCGCCAGGCCTGGCCATCCGCGCCGGTCAGTTCGTAGCCCTGATCGATCCGGCGCAATTGCTCGACCCGGGCTTCCTCGATCCGGGCCCCGTATTCGGTGGCGTGGCGGGTCATCCGCGCGATCAGGGTCGGGCCATCAATGCCTTCGGGAAATCCGGGCGCATTGTGGGTCAGGGGAATGCGCAGGGCGCGGCTCTTGTTGTCGTGCAGGACCAGGACGTCCCGGTGAAACCGCGCCAGGTAGAGCGCTGCCGTCAGCCCGGCCGGGCCCGCACCGATGACGATGGTTTCGACAATGGCCTGGCCCATGCTGGCATCCCTCGCGACGTTCGATCGTTACGGGAAATCGCCGCGCAACGGCAAGGGTTCCGTGTCCGGGGACAGGGACTTGAGATGATCGAAGGAGGGGTGGCTCCGCGGGTAGGATTCGAACCTACGACCAGCCGATTAACAGTCGGCTGCTCTACCACTGAGCTACCGCGGAACAGGTCCCAAGAATGGGATTATGTAGTCTTCCCCCGAGTGGCTCCGCGGGTAGGATTCGAACCTACGACCAGCCGATTAACAGTCGGCTGCTCTACCACTGAGCTACCGCGGAACGTCCCCTCGGGGAAGGAGCGCCCTATAGCAGCGCCGTTTTGATTCATGCAACGGATAAATCGCAGAAAACGCCGAAATTTATCGCCAGTGCTGGTATCAGGGGCACCATGAATCTCATTCCTGTTACCGATCCTGCCGACCCGGCGGTTTTGCCTTTTCGCGAGGTCAAGGAGCGGGACCTGACCGGACGGCAGGGTCTGTTCATCGCCGAAGGGGAGGTGGTGCTGAATGTCCTGGCGTCGCCCGCCTCGCGCTGCCAGCCGGTCGCGGTCCTGATTGCCGAGCGGCGACTGGAGGGGCTGAGGCCGGTTCTGGCCGCCCTGGATCAGGCGGTGCCGATCTATCTGGCGGCCCAGGACGTGCTGGACCAGATCGCCGGCTTTCACCTGCATCGCGGCATCCTGGCCCTGGGACGCAAGCCGGAGCCGGTCGGGCTGGACGCCTTCCTCGACAGCTCGCCTGAACAGGCCGTCCTGGTCGGAGCCTGCGGCATCGGCAATCACGACAACATGGGCGGGCTGTTCCGCAATGCGGCGGCGTTCGGCGCGCAGGGGCTGTTGCTGGATGCCACCTGCTGCGATCCCTTCTATCGCAAGGCGATCCGGGTCTCGGTCGGAGCGGTGCTGAGGACGCCCTTTATTGCCGGGCTGGATACGGCTGAAATGGTAGCGGTGCTGCAGGGCAGGGGCTTTGAGGTCCTGGCCTTCACGCCCTCGGCCGAACAGACGCTGGCGGCGCTGAAGCCGGCACCGCGCACGGTGGTGTTGCTGGGATCGGAAGGGCCGGGGTTGCCTGCCGAGGTGATCGCGCGGTGTCGGGCGGTCGGGATCCGGATGTCGGGCGGCTTTGATTCCCTGAACGTCGCCGCCACCAGCGCCGTGGCCCTGCACCATGTGACGACGGCCCACGGCGAGGCTTAAGGCCACCGGTCTGTCGATTTTCCCTGACTGCAGCTGGGCAGGCCCCGGAAACAAGAAAGCCGCCCCGAAGGGCGGCTAACTGTTTGAATCGCAAGTTTGGAGGCCTGACCGGGAATCGAACCCGGGTGCAAGGATTTGCAGTCCTCTGCGTCACCACTCCGCCATCAGGCCATCTGATGTCCCCCCGAAGAAGGGGGCCACGTCGTTGCGAGGGGCGTCAGCTATCAGATTGGATTGTGGACTGCAACGTAGAGACCTATAAGCGCGGCAGATTTTTTGCTTATGCCTACCTGAAGGACCCCGGAACCATGGATTTCGCCGCTGCGCGCAAGGTCATGCTGGACTCTCAAGTCCGGGTGAACGACGTCACGGACCGCGACCTGCAGGCCGCAATGGGTGCCGTCGAGCGCGAACGATTCGTCGCCGCTGACCGTGCTTTTTCGGCCTATGCCGATATCGAGCCCGAGGTGGCGGGTGATCGCCGCCTGATGCTGCCTCGCAACCTGGGCAAGCTGCTGCAGGCGGCCGACGCCCGCAAGGGCGAGACGGCCCTGGTCATCGCCGGACCCTATGCGGCCGCAGTCCTGGCCAGGATGGGCCTGACGGTCACGGTCCAGGATTCGAACGCCGAGGTGTTCGAGGTCACCGGCGCGGCCCTGGCTGAACAGGGCGTGCAGACTGTCGTGGCTCCGCTGGGCGAGCCCCAGGGCGAAGGCTATGACCTGATCGTCTCCGAAGCCGCCGTGCCGGGCCAGCCGCAGGCCTGGATCAATGCCCTGCGCCCCGGTGGTCGCCTGGCCGTGGTCGAGCGCACCGGCCCGATCGGCAAGGCTGTCCTTTATGTCCGTGGTCGTGAAGGCCTGTCGCGTCGTGAGCTGTTCGACGCCACGCCGCCGGTCCTGAACGAGCTGGCATCGCAACCCGAGTTTGCACTCTAGGCACGCCCTGCGAGGGCAGGACGACGGAAAACCCGGTCCGCTGCGTGAAGAAAACTTAACTGGCGCGGTGCGGCCTTAGGCTTCACCAAGGCAGCTCAGGCATTACGGGCCCGCCGTCGCGGTGGGGCAGGCAGGATATAGGTTATGTTGAAACGCTCGCGTACGCTGGCATCCGTTGCGGTTGTGGCCCTGGCCATGGGGGCGGGGATTGTTCCTGCGGGGGCCGAGACCCTTCAGGAGGCGATTGGCCTGGCCTATCGCACCAATCCCTCGCTTCAGGCCCAGCGCGCCAACCAGCGCGCCCTGGACGAGAGCGTGGTCCAGGCCCGGGCCGGCCTGCGCCCCAGCGTCAGCGCCTCCGTGGGGGCCAACTACAGCCGCACCGAGTCGGATCGAATCACGACGCCGGGCCAGGTCCTGTCCATCGACACGGATGGCGATGGCGTAGCCGACGCCACGGCCACCCTGCCGGGCAGCACGACGGGCGGCTCGGTCGAAACCGATTCGGCCACCGCCTCGATCAGCCTGTCGCAGAACCTCTGGACCGCCGGCCGCACGGCCCGCGCCATCGACACCGCCGAGGCCCAGATCCGCGCTGGCCGCGAAAACCTGCGCGCGGTCGAGCAGCAGGTGATGATCGGCGTGATCCAGGCCTATGCCGATGTCGTGCGCGACATGGAAATCCTGCGCATCCGCCAGGAGAACCTGACCGTCCTGCGTCGCCAGCTGGACGAGTCGAATGCCCGCTTCGAGGTGGGTGAGATCACCCGCACCGACGTAGCCCAGTCCGAGGCCCGCCTGGCCCAGTCCGAGGCTGACCTGGCCACGGCCCAGGCGCAGCTGTCGGTTTCGCGCGCGGCCTATGCGGCTGTCGTGGGCCAGTCGCCCGCCGACATGGCAGTCATGCCGGCTCTGCCCGGTCTGCCGGCCGACTTCGATACGGCCTTGGACATTGCCCTGGTTGAAAACCCCAATGTCCGGGCTGCCGCCTATAACCTGACCGCAGCCGAGGCCAATGTGGCGGCGGCGCGGTCCGAATACCTGCCCTCGGCCCGGCTTCAGGCCTCGTATGGTGGGACCTCGAACGAGTTTTCGAGCTTTGCCCTGGATGACCGCACCAGCTTTACGGCAGGGGCCACCGTGTCGGTGCCGCTGTTCACCGGTGGCCTGAACCGCTCGCGCGTCGCCCAGGCCCTGGAGCGCGCCAACGCCGCCCAGATCAACGTCGAGGGTGAGCGTCGCACGGTGCTGCAAAACGTCAGCGCGGCCTATGCCCAGGCTCTGGCCGCCGAATCGACCCTTCGCGCCAACGAAGAAGCGGTGCGGGCCGCCACGGTCGCCGCCGAAGGCGTCCGGGCCGAGGCCCAGGTCGGCCTGCGCACGACCCTGGACATCCTGAACCAGGAACTGGAACTGCGCTCGGCCCAGGTGGCCCGCGCCTCGTCCCTGCGCAACCAGTATGTGGCCCAGGCCCAGCTGCTGGCCGCCATGGGCCGTCTGGGTGGTCCCAACCTCGACCCGACGCTGGACGTCTATGATCCGACGGACAACTATAATGCCGTGCGCAACCGCGGTGCCCTGCCGTGGGATGGGGCCATCGAAGCGCTTGATCGAGTCGCCTCGCCGCCCATCCTGCCTGCGGCCGATGCACCCGACGCGCCGATTGATACCCGCCTGAAGGGCGAAGTTATCCAGACCGCCCCCTCGAACTGAAGAGAACTTCGTTTTCTCACTTCAAATGCGTTGATTCCGCCTGTCGTTGATGCGACGACAGGGGCAAGGGGAGGGGCAAGACTCAGTTTTGTCCGCCCTGATCGTCGCCGCGTTGGCCTATTTCGGCGATCCCACCACGCCGCGGCCCGCTCGCCCAAGGTGCTGACATGAACGACCAGACCGCCCAGGAACCGACAATGGAAGAGATCCTGGCGTCCATTCGCCGGATCATTTCTGAGGACGACGCGCCTGCCCAGGCGGCTGCGCCCGAGCCTGAACTGGTGCCCGAGCCCGAAGAGGCCCCGCTTGTCCTCGCCGAGGAACCGGAGCCCGAGGAAGAGGTGCTGGAGCTGACCGAGCCCTATGAGGCCCCGGCTGCGGAAACCATTGGCGACCTGGACGTGGCCGAGGCTTCGCCCTTCCCGGCGAACGAGCCCGCCGCCGCACCGGTCTTTGCGTCTGACGACTATGACACCCTGGTCGGCGAAAGCGCCGCCGCCAGTGCTGCCTCGGCCTTTGCCGGCCTGGCCGCCAGCTTCCAGAAGTCGGAAGAGGCCACCGCCTCCGTGCCCCGCGACCTGCCCTTCATGAGCGGCAATACGGTCGAGGACATGGTCCGCGAAATGCTGCGCCCGATGCTGAAGGACTGGCTGGACGCCAACCTGCCCGCCATCGTCGAGGCCCAGGTACGCAAGGAAGTAGAGCGCATCGCGCGCAGCGCCGGCTAGGCTTCTCCGTATCGACACCCCAGTATCAGAGGGCGGTTCCGGCGGAGCCGCCCTTTCTCTTTGCGCCGACGCCGTGACACAGCCATCACAGGGCGTTAGGGACACTCATCATGACCATGCTCGACAAGACCTTCGACCCCCAGTCTGCCGAACCGCGCCTCTATGCCCAGTGGGAAGAGAGCGGACTGTTCCAGCCGCGTGAAGCCAGGGCGACCGATGGGGCAGAGGATGCCTATTCGATCGTCATCCCGCCGCCGAACGTCACCGGGTCGCTGCACATCGGGCACGCGCTGAACAACACCCTGCAGGACATCCTGGCCCGCTATCACCGGATGAAGGGCAAGGCGGTGCTGTGGCTGCCAGGCACCGACCACGCCGGTATCGCTACCCAGATGGTGGGCGAGCGCCAGCTGGCTGCCGCCAAGCTGCCGGGGCGCCGCGAGATGGGCCGCGAAGCCTTTGTCGACAAGGTTTGGGAATGGAAGGCGGAATCGGGGGGCACCATCATCCGCCAGCTGCGTCGCCTGGGCGCCTCGGCCGACTGGTCGCGCGAACGCTTTACCCTGGACGAGGGCCTGAACGCCGCCGTCCGCAAGGTCTTTGTCCAGCTGTATAAAGAAGGCCTGATCTACCGCGCCAAGCGCCTGGTGAACTGGGACCCGCATTTCCAGACCGCCATCTCGGACCTCGAGGTCGAGCAGAAGGAAGTCGACGGGGCCTACTGGCACTTCGCCTATCCGCTGGCCGACGGCGTAACCTACCAGCATCCGGTCGCCTTCGATGAAGAGGGCAAGCCGACCGAGTTCGAGACCCGCAATTACATCGTGGTCGCCACCACGCGCCCCGAAACCATGCTGGGCGATACCGGCGTGGCCGTTCACCCCAAGGACGAGCGTTACGAAGGTCTGGTCGGCAAGGAGGTCGTCCTGCCGATCACGGGCCGTCGCGTGCCGATCGTGGCCGACGACTACGCTGATCCGACCAAGGGGTCGGGCGCGGTGAAAATCACGCCGGCGCACGATTTCAACGACTTCGGCGTGGGCAAGCGCACAGGCCTGCCGTCGCTGAACGTCATGGATTCGCTGGCCCGCATCACCAATGAGGACGTACCGGAAATCCCCGCCAGTTTCGTCGGCATGGACCGCTTTGCCGCCCGCAAGGCGATCATCGCCAGAGCCGAGGAAGACGGCTGGCTGAAGGAAATCGAAAAGACCCGACACATGGTCCCGCATGGCGACCGCTCGGGCGTGGTGATCGAGCCGTGGCTGACGGACCAGTGGTACGTCGACGCCAAGACCCTGGCCCAACCGGCGCTGAAGGCCGTCCAGGACGGCGAGACAGTCTTTGAGCCCAAGAGCTATGAGAAGGTCTATTTCGAGTGGCTGAACAACATCGAGCCGTGGTGCGTCTCGCGCCAGCTGTGGTGGGGCCACCAGATCCCGGCCTGGTATGGTCCGGACGGTGAAATCTTCGTCGCCGAGACCGAGGAAGAAGCCCGCGCCGAAGCCGAAGCCAAGCTGGGTGCCGGTGTTGTGCTGACCCGCGAAGAGGACGTTCTGGACACCTGGTTCAGCTCGGCCCTGTGGCCATTCTCGACCATGGGCTGGCCGGAGAAAACCGACGATCTGGCCCGCTTCTATCCGACTTCGGACCTCGTCACCGCCGCCGACATCATCTTCTTCTGGGTTGCCCGCATGATGATGATGGGCAAGCACTTCATGGGCGATGCCCCGTTCAGGCGCGTCATCATCAATGGCCTGGTCCGCGACGAGAAGGGCCAGAAGATGTCGAAGTCCAAGGGCAATGTCATTGACCCCCTGGGCATCATCGACGAGCTGGGTGCCGACCCGCTGCGCTTCACCATGGCCATCCTGTCGGGCACGCGGGACATCAAGTTGTCCAAGCAACGCATTGAAGGCTACCGTAATTTCGGCACCAAGCTGTGGAACGCCGCACGCTTCAGCCAGATGAACGAGGCCAAGCGGGTCGAGGGCTTTGACCCGGCCACCGTCGAGCAGACCATCAACCGCTGGATTCGCGGCGAGTTGACCAAGGCCGAGCGTTCGGTGTCCGAAGCCATCGAGGGCGGTCGCTTCGACGATGCGGCGGGCGCGCTCTACCGCTTCATCTGGAACGTCTTCTGCGACTGGTATCTGGAGCTGGCCAAGCCGGTGTTCAACGGGGCCGATGAAGCCGCCAAGGCCGAGACCCGCGCCATGACGGCCTGGACCCTGGACCTGACGCTTAAGCTGCTGCACCCGGTCATGCCCTTCATCACCGAAGAGCTGTGGGCGGAACTGGGCAAGGAAGGCCCCGCCCGCGACGGCCTGCTGCTGGGCGAAACCTGGCCCGAGCTGCCCGACAGCTTTGTCGATGCTGCGGCTGAGGCGGAAATCGGCTGGCTGGTCGAGCTGATCGGTGAACTGCGTGGCCTGCGCGCCGAGATGAACGTGCCGCCGTCGGCCAAGCCGCCGCTGGCCTTCGTCAATCCCGATGCGGTGACGGCCGAGCGCCTGGCCCGCCACCGCGACCTGATCCTGACCCTGGGTCGCGTGTCCACGGTGGACGCGGCCGAGGCGGCCCCGGCCGGTGCCGTGACCTGCGTCTCGGGCGGTTCGACCGTGGCCCTGTCGCTGGCGGACTTCATCGACCTGACGGCCGAAAAGGCGCGCCTGGCCAAGGAGATCGCGGGCTTTGACGCCGACATTGGTCACGTGAACAAGAAGCTGGGCAATCCCAACTTCGTCTCGCGCGCGGCCCCCGAGGTCGTCGAGGAGCAGCGCGCCAAGCTGGCCGAAGCCGAGGCCGGCAAGGCCAAGCTGCAGGCGGCCCTGGCCCGTCTGGAAGCCATGGCGTGAGCCGGCTTCGCCTCGACCAGCATCTTGTGAACCTTGGCCTGGCCGAAAGCCGGGCCAAGGCCAAGGCAGCCATCGAGGCGGGCAAGGTCACGGTGGACGGCGAGGTGGCCAGGGCCGCCTCGCTCAAGGTCACCGAAGCGGCCGAGATCACCTTTGCGGCGGCCCATCCCTGGGTCGGGCGCGGCGCGTTGAAGCTGGAACGGGCGTTTGAGCTGTGGCCGCTGGACGTGGCGGACAAGGTGGCGCTGGACGTCGGGGCCTCCACCGGCGGCTTTACCGAAATCTGCCTTGATCGCGGCGCGGCCAAGGTCTTTGCCGTCGATGTGGGGCAGGGGCAGATGCATCCTCGCATTGCCGCCGATCCCCGGGTCGTGAACCTGGAAAAGACCGATGCGCGTGAGCTGACGACGGATCAGGTCACCCAGGCTCCGTCCCTGATTATCTGTGATGCCAGCTTCATCAGCCTGTTGAAGGTGCTGCCGGTGCCCCTGTCACTGGCGGCGGCCGGGGCGCAGCTGATGACCCTGGTCAAGCCCCAGTTCGAGGCCGACGGGCCCAGTGGCGTTGGCAAGAAGGGCATCGTCAAGGACGCGGCGGCCCATGAGGCGGCCGTCGCCAGGGTCAGTGCCTGGCTGGAAACCGAGGGCTGGGCCGTCCAGGCCGTGGCCGACAGCCCGATTGCGGGCGGCGACGGCAACCGCGAGTTCCTGCTCTGGGCGATCAAGGGCTAGGTCACCGCGAAACGCCCGACCCGGACAAATTTGAGGGCCGCCAGCGGACTGGCGACCCTCAACGCGTCGTCGATTGACAGGGGGGCTGAAATTAATCGACGACGCGATAGCGGCCGTCTGCGTCGCGACAGGCGCGGACGTAACGGATATCGGTGCGGCCATCCGGCAGGCGGACCGTGCTTTCGGCCAGGCGGCATTCGCTGTCGTTCTGATAGCGATAGTCCGGGGCCGGCTGGCTGTAGCCACGGTCGTAGTCGTAGCCATAGCGATCATCATAGCCACGGTTGTCGTAGCCATAGGCCGGCGGCGCATAGGATCGGCCGTAATAGGGATCCTCATAGGACGAGGTGCGATAGCGGCTGTCGCAGTTGGCCGAGCTGTTGCCGACGCCTGCGCCAATGGCGGCACCCAGGACACCGCCCAGAACGCTGCCTTCGGTACGACGACCGCGCGCGGCCATCTGGGAGCCGGCGATGGCACCAATGGTGGCCCCCAGGACACCACCCGTGGTGGCGCGGTTTCGCTGGTCGCCTACGCAGGGATCATAATACCCCTGTCGGCTGTAGCTGTTCTGGTAGGCCGATGGATAGTCATAGCCATAGGTCTGGGCGCTGACGACGCCCGGAACCATCAGCGACCCCGCAATGGCGAGGGCCGCGACCGCCGAAACCTGCTTGGAAGGATGACCCATCATCGTTCTTGTTCCTGTGACAGTGACGATTGCCGGAACGGCCTCGGTGACTGTCTGTTGCAATTCCGATTAGGCGGATGAACCTGAACGGGATTTGATCGCCCCGTTCATCTTCGTTCAGGTTTCAGTTTCCGCGCCATCCGGGCTAGAAGCCGCGCCATGAAGCAGACGCTGAACATCACTCGCATGGGTCTTCAGGGCGACGGCATCGCCGAGACCGCCAATGGCCTGGTCTTTGTGCCTGGAGCCCTGCCGGGCGAGACGGTCGAGGCCGAGGTGGCCAATGGCCGCGCCGAGACCTTTGACCTGATTGCCGCCAGCCCGGACCGCCAGCCGATCCATTCGGAAACCTATGCCGAATGTGGCGTTGCGCCGCTGCAGCACTGGGCCGATGCGCCCTATCTGGCCTTCAAGCGTGAGGTGGTCGTGGCCGCCCTGCAGCGCGAGGGGATCGAGACCCAGGTCGAGGCCACGGTTGCCGTGCCGCCCGCCAGCCGTCGCCGCCTGGCGCTTCATGCGCGAAAGGGGTCCAATGGCCGTGTCATCCTGGGCTTCAAGGCGCGGCGTTCGTGGCGCGTGGTGGAGCTGACCGACTGTCCGGTGTCCGATCCGGCCCTGGTCGCGGCCCTGCCCAGCCTGCGCGCCGTCGCCGCTCCCTTCCTGGCCCATCCCAAGTCGGCACCAACGCTGCACGTCACCCTGACCGAGACGGGCCTGGACGTGGACGTGACCGGTGTCGAGAAGAAATCTCTGAACGCCGACATGACCAGCCGCGCCATCGCCGCAGCGGCCGAGGCCAATCTGGCGCGGCTCAGCCTGGATGGGGACACCCTGGTGATGGCGCGCCAGCCGCGCGTCGCCTTTGGCCGGGCCAGCGTACCGATCCCGCCCGGTGCCTTCCTGCAGGCGGCCCCGGCGGCCGAGGCTGCCATGGTCGAGCGGGCCGTCGCGGCGGTGAAGGGGGCCAGGAAGGTCGCGGACCTGTTCTGCGGTGCGGGCACCTTTACCTTCCCCCTGGCCGAGGTGGCCACGGTGACGGCGGCCGATTCCTCTGCCGCCGCCATTGCCGCGCTGAAGGCGGGGGTATCGACGGCCCAGGGCCTGAAGAGCATCGATGCCCAGGCGCGCGACCTGTTCCGCCGACCGCTGTCGCCGTTCGACCTGAAGGGCTGCGAGGCCATTGTCCTGGATCCGCCGCGCGCCGGTGCCCTGGAACAGACCCAGCAGCTGCCCGGCACCAAGGCCAGCGTCGTGGTCGGCGTCAGCTGCAACCCGGTCACCTTCGCCCGTGATGCTCGTTTCCTGATCGACGCCGGCTTCTCGCTGGACGTGGTGACCCCGATCGACCAATTCCTGTGGTCCACCCACGTCGAGCTGGTCGGCGTCTTCCGTCGTTGATGGCCAGGGGTAATCCGATGACCGATATCCATGATGCCGACGACCAGGACGGGGGCGGCTTTGACCATGACGACTGGGATCGCCTGACGCCCTTCGTGGGCAGGGTCGCGACCCTGGATGATGTGCAGGCGGGACGGGCGGTCTTTGCCCTGGGCGATACCGAGCGGCCCTATCCGCTGGAGATGGACCTGCCGCAGCCGGCCATCTGGTGGGACGAGGAGGGCGAAAAACCGGTCGTCATCGTCCAGGCCGAGGCCCACACCAATGCCGAGGACGATGAGATGGAGGTCCTGGGCCTTATCCTGCCGGATGGCGATGGCGCGGTTGCCCTGATGGAGGATGTCGACCTGGTCGACGCCAGCGATGTCACCTGGCGCGAGCTGGTGCAGGACTATATTGACCCGGCGGCGGCCGAGGACTGACCGGTTCCGGTCAGAGGGTCAGGATCTGGGCGCGGATCGCCTGGTCCTGGTCCAGCGGCGCGCCATAGCCGATCTTGAAGGCGAACTCGCCGGGATGGTCGGTGCGCAGGCGAATGACGTTGCCGTGCACCGAGACCTGGCCCTGGCTGGCGGTGGCTGAGTGGATCGGCATCTGCGCCAGGGCACCGTCCATGACGATGTCAAACACCGGTGCATTGCATCGGGCCCGCAGATGGACCACGCCCTGCTGGGGATCGGTGGCCTCCATGCCGGTAAGCTCGCAGCGCACGGGCACCGTCAGGGCCAGATGGAGCGAGGCCGTCTGGGCGGCAGCCGGGCTGCTGGCGAAGGCGGCGAGGACAAGCATCAGGGGCAGGCGCATGGGGCTCTCCTTCAGACCTGATGTTTTTAAGGCGTGAAACCTAAGTTCGTCTCTCCGACCTTGGTAAAAACTCGGTGTGGCTAGCCAAACAGGTCCAGTTGCGCGCGAGCCCCTGTGGGGACCCTGAACCGCGATACGTCCAGGCTCGGCCGCGGGCCATCCAGGCCATAGCGTCTGCGCGCTGCCCGGAACCGGGCCGATATCAGGTCCGCCACCGGCCCGGACCCGGTCATCCGCTGGTTCCAGTTGGCGTCGTAGTCCAGGCCGCCGCGGGTCTGGCGCACCAGGGACATGACCCGCTCGGCGCGGTCGGGGCGCGCATCGCGCAGCCATTCGCGGAACAGGTCCTTGATCTCCAGCGGCAGGCGCAGGGTGACATAGTGGGCGCAGACGGCCCCGGCCTTTCGCGAGGCTTCAAGCACGGCTTCCAGTTCGTGGTCGTTCAGCCCGGGGATCACCGGCGCAAAGCTGACCGCGACCGGGCACCCGGCGTCGGTCAGGCGGCTGATCGCCTCAAGCCGCCTGGTTGGGGTAGAGGCCCTCGGCTCCATCGCCCGCGCAAGCTTGCGGTCCAGGGTGGTGATCGAGATGCTGGCAACCGCCAGGCCCTGACGGCCCATGGCTCCCAGGATGTCGGCATCACGGGCAATCAGCACCGACTTGGTGATGATGCTGAGCGGATGGTTGAACCGCTGCAGCACCTCCAGGATCTGGCGCGTGGCCAGGGTCTGGCGCTCGACCGGCTGATAGGGGTCGGTATTGCCCCCTATATGGATCGGCCTGGGCGCATAGCGGGGCTTTGACAGCTCCTGTTCCAGCAGACGTGCGCCGTCTGGCTTGAAGAAGAGCCGGCTCTCGAAATCCAGGCCCGGGGATAGGCCCATGTAGGCATGGGCCGGACGGGCGTAACAGTAGATGCAGCCATGTTCACAACCTCGGTAAGGGTTGATGGAGCGGTCGAAGCCTATGTCTGGACTGTTATTCCTGGTGATGATGGTCCGCGCCCGCTCGACCGACAGACTGGTGCGCAGGGGAGGGAGGTCCTGGTCCCCGTCGTGCCAGCCGTCGTCGAAATCCTCACGCCGGTCCGCCTCAAACCGTCCCGACTGATTGGATCGCGCACCTCGGCCCTTCACCGCCATACTCATGAAGGCAGGATGACATGGGGATTGGAACAAATCAAGAACAAATTTCGAAGCAGCCTGGCTCGCGAATTCCACGCACCGAAACGGCGTGCTGCAGCGCTGCAGGGCGGAGTCCGATGGATTATCCCGGGCCATAGACTGGGTATTTTAATACCATTTACAAAATACCTATTATAATCAATCTGTTAGCTTAGTTTTGTAGCATTATCGGGTGTTGACGCAGGGCGTCGATGCCTCTATCACCCCGCCACTCGCTCATCCCGGTCCGGGGTGGGTCGCTTTCTTAGTCTTCTGGGACACTCACAATGCTGAAGAGCACTACGGCTTCTGCGAAGCCGGCTGAGGTCGAAAAGAAGTGGATCCATATCGACGCTGAAGGCGTCGTGGTGGGCCGCCTCGCGACCTTCATCGCCAACCGTCTGCGCGGCAAGCACCTGCCGACCTACACCCCGCACGTTGACATGGGCGACTATGTCGTCGTCACCAACGTCGACAAGGTTGTCTTCACCGGCAAGAAGAACACCGACAAGGTCTACTACCGTCACACCGGCCACCCGGGTGGCATCAAGCAAACCACCCCGGAAAAGGTCCTGAACGGCCGCTTCCCGGAGCGCGTGCTTGAAAAGGCCGTCGAGCGCATGCTGCCGAAAGAGTCGCCGCTGGCTCGCAAGCAGATGACGCACCTGCGCCTGTTCGCTGGCGCTACGCACGACCACGAAGCTCAACAGCCCGAAACCATCGACTTCAAGTCGATGTCGGCCAAGAACACCCGGAGCGTCTAAGCATGACCGACGTGACTGCTGAAGCCACCGGCTTCGACGCCCTGAAGGGCCTGAACGCTTCGGCCGAAGCCGAAGCCCCGGTCTACACCCAGAAGCTGGACGCCCAGGGCCGCGCCTACTCGACCGGCAAGCGCAAGAACGCAATCGCTCGCGTTTGGGTCAAGCCGGGCACCGGCAAGATCACCATCAACGGCAAGGACCAGGAAGTTTACTTCGCCCGTCCGGTGCTGCGCATGATGATCGCCCAGCCGCTGACCGTCGCTGACCGCGCCACCCAGTACGACGTCGTCTGCACCGTCGAAGGTTCGGGCCTGTCGGGTCAAGCTGGCGCCATCCGCCACGGCCTGGCCCACGCCCTGACCCACTACGAGCCGGAACTGCGCAAGGTCCTGAAGCCGCACGGCTTCCTGACCCGCGACAGCCGCGTCGTTGAACGTAAGAAGTACGGCCGCGCCAAGGCTCGCCGCAGCTTCCAGTTCTCGAAGCGCTAATCGCAACCGCGATTTGGTTTTGGAAAGGGCGCTTCAGGGAAACCTGGAGCGCCTTTTTCTTTCTTTGTTTCCTTCTCCCGATGGGAGAAGGTGGCGCGCAGCGCTCAAGCCCTCTTCCCCTCGAAGAGGGGTGTGGAGTTGGATCATGCACACCATCTACATCGACGGCGAAGCCGGAACGACCGGCCTGGAAATCCGCGAGCGTCTGGAAAAGCGTTCGGACCTTCAGCTGATGCTGCTGGGTGATCGACGTCGTGATGTCGAGGCGCGCCGTGAGGCCCTGAACAGCGCCGATGCCGTGATCCTGTGCCTGCCCGATGATGCCGCGCGCGAAGCCGTCTCGATGATCGAGAATGACAAGGTGCGGGTGATCGACGCCTCGACCGCCTATCGCGTCAATCCGGACTGGGTCTATGGCTTTGCAGAGATGGACAGGGGCCAGCGCGAGGCCATCGCCAGCTCGACCCGCGTGTCCAATCCCGGCTGCTATCCGACCGGCTTCATCGGCCTGATGCGCCCTCTGGTCAGGGCAGGGCTGGTGCCCGCCGACTATCCGGTGACGATCAACGCCGTGTCCGGCTATTCCGGCGGCGGCAAGTCCATGATTGCCGAGTTCGAGGCCGAGGGCGCATCGACCGCCTTTCGCACCTATGGCCTGTCGCTGAAGCACAAGCACGTGCCGGAAATGACCCGGCATACGGGGCTGACGCGGCCTGTCCTGTTTTCGCCCGCGGTCGGCAACTATCGCCAGGGAATGCTGGTCGAGGTGCCGCTGCACCTGTCGGTCCTGCCCGAAACCCCGTCCATCGAGCGCCTGCATGGAGCCCTGGTCGAGGCCTATGAGGGCCAGAAGTTCGTCCAGGTCGTCGACTTGGAGGAGACCGAGGCCATGACGGGGCTAGAGCCGGAAGCCCTGAACGGCACCAACAACCTGCGCCTGCACGTCTTTGGCGATCGCGGGGGCGAGCAGGTGCGTCTGGTGGCCATGCTGGACAACCTGGGCAAGGGTGCCTCGGGCGCTGCCGTCCAGAACCTGAACATCATGCTGGGCCTGGACGAGGTGACGGGCCTGGCCTGAAGGCCCGTCACAGCCACGACGGAGTGGGATCAACCGCCCTTGCGGGCCTTCAGCGCTGATTCCACCGTGCCGCCGAACAGGATGGCGGCGATGATGACCAGCAGCCCATAGTCATGCCCGGCAAAGAAGAAGGGCACGGCGGCCAGTATCATCAGGATCACAGGAAAAAGACTAGCCCAGAGCGCGGTCGAGGGCGCGTCGGGATGGATCATGGCGGGGCGCTGACGGCCGGTGCGTCTGGCCATGATCCCGTTCAGCACGACATAGGCCACCGTGCAGGCAACGGCCAGGATGACGTACTTCACCTCCTGTCCCGGCTCGCCAAACAGACTGGCCGTCATGATCAGCAGGATCAGCGGAATGGCCGTGGCGATGGCCAGCAGCCGGTTGGGTTCGATACGCTTCAAGACTTGACCTTCACATAGGATCCGGGCGCGGGCTCAAGCGGCTTGAGCGGGCCGGATTTGGGATCGCGCGCCGGGACCTGTTTGCCCGACAGGGGCTTCAGCCAGCCAGCCCAGTGGTTCCACCAGCTGCCCGGATGAGCTTCTGCTCCCGCTTGCCATTCTGCGAGGGTTTCGGGAAGGGCCGGGTTGGTCCAGTGCTGATATTTCTTCGCCTCGGGCGGGTTGATGACGCCGGCGATATGCCCTGACCCGGCGAGGGTATAGGTCACCGGTCCCCCGAACAGCCGGGCCGAGCGATAGACGGAGTTCATCGGGGCGATGTGATCCTCGCGACTGGCCTGGAAGTAGAGCGGGATGGTGACGCGGGTCAGGTCGACCCGGTCGCCGCCCAGCTCAAACTCGCCACGGGCCAGAGCGTTCTGGCCATACATCTGGCGCAGGTAGGCCATGTGCAGGCGCTTGGGCATCCGGGTCTGGTCGGCATTCCAGAACAGCAGGTCAAAGGCCGGCGGATCCTTGCCCATCAGGTAGTTGGACACAAAGAAGGACCAGATCAGGTCATTGGCCCGCAGGGCGTTGAAGGTGTCGGCCATGGCCGTGCCGGGCAGGACCCCGCCCGCCGCATCCATCTGCTGCTCGATCTCGGCCAGCCAGTGCTCGTCGGTAAAGAGCAGCAGGTCGCCGGCCTCGGCAAAGTCGTGCTGGGCGGCAAAGAAGGTCGCCGCCGCCACCCGCCGGTCGCCGTGCGCCGCCATATGGGCCAGGGCCGCGCCCAGCAGGGTGCCGCCGATGCAGTAGCCCACCGCGTTCAGCTGCTTCTGGCCGGTCTGCTCCAGCACCTTGTCGATGGCGCGATGGATGCCGCATTCCAGATAGTCGTCAAAGCCATACTCGGCCTTGTCCTGGTCCGGGTTGACCCAGGAGCAGACGAAGACGGTGAAGCCCTGGGCCGACAGCCAGCGGATCAGGCTGTTCTGCGGCTGCAGGTCCATGATGTAGAACTTGTTGATCCACGGCGGAAAGATCAGCAGCGGAACCGCGTGCTGGGTCGCGGTCGCGGCGTCGTATTGCAGCAGCTCGAACAGGTCGTCGCGCCAGACGACCTGGCCCGGAGCCGTGGCGACATTCTCGCCCACCCTGAAGCGGTCATAGTCGGCCTGGCTGATCTTCAGCTTGCCATTGCCGCGTTCCAGGTCGGCGGCAAAGTTCTGCATCCCCTTGACCAGGCTTTCGCCGCCCGTCTCGGCCAGGGCCTTCAGCGCCACCGGATTGGACGCCAGGAAGTTGGAGGGGGAAAAAGCGTCGGTCAGCAGCCTGGTAAAGAACTCGGCACGGCGTTTGACCCGGGGATCCACGTCCTCGACGCTGGACACCAGGCCGTTCATCCATTGCGAGGTCACCAGATAGGACTGGCGCATGATGTCAAAGACGGGGTTCTCGCTCCAGGCCGGGTCCTTGAACCGCTTGTCGGCGGGCAGGGCAGGGGCGGGCACGTCCTCGCCCATGGCGCGCCGCGTCGTGGTGGACCACAGGTCCATGTAGCGGCTGAACAGGTCTGCCTGGGCCTGGAACAGTTTTTCAGGCCGCGCTGCCAGGCTGGTCATGACCGAGGTCATGGCAGGGGCAATGTTGAACGGATCGGGCGACAGGGCGGCGGGCCGGTCTGCCTGCGACAGGGCCGCCTCGGCAATGGCCGACTGGGCTGTCATGGCCGCCTTGGCGAGGTTCAGGGACAGGGTTTCGAGCAGATGGCGCTGGTCGGCGGCGAAGCCGAAGGGAGGCGGGACCTCATCCTGAGGTGGCGGCGGCGGCGGCGGAGGAGGGGGCGGGGCAGCCTTCGAAGCCTTGGCCGCCGGCTTGGGGCGGGCCGCAGGGCGCGGTTTTGCGGCGGCATCCGGTTTGGCCGCGCGGGGTTTGGCCGAGGTGGGGTGTCCCGCCTTGCGAGGCCGTGGAGCCTCTGCCGTATCGGCTGGGGGTGCCTTGGTCGGTCGCTTGGCCATCCGCAATCCTCCGGTCCTGGCTTCGCCCGGGTCGGCGAGCCTTCCTCCCGACGCGATGATGGCATATGACCGAGGGTAAGATGAACGTGTTCCTGTCGAAAAATGCGATCGTGCTGGCGCTGGCCGGTGTGCTGACGGCCACGGGCGGCTGTGTCGGTTCGTTTGACCCCCAGACCGAGGCGGCCTCGCCCCTGGCCCCGCGTATCCAGGAACTGGTGGAAAGCCACGATCGCTATCCGCGATGGGAAGACTTCCCCAAGGCATCGACCGACACGCCGACCCCGGCCTATGTCGCCAACCAGGTGCAGACCCTGGGCCAGTCGAACCAGACCCTGGCCGCCCAGGTCGCGGCCATAGACTGGACGCTGAATACCGATCCGACGGTGCTGGAAAACCTGATTCGCCAGAAGTTTGACCCGGCTGCCATGGCCCCCATCGGGCCCCAGTCGACGGCCGAGATCGAGGCCCTGGCTGAGTCCCTGCGTCGACGGGCCACCCCGCCGCCGCCCATTGACCGGCCCCGGTTCTAGTCCGCAGGCCTGCGACCGGGACTGACGTCGTCGGATGAACAGAATCCGCCGATAGTGGGTCCCTTTCCGCTTCTTGTTTTCTCTAGAGGGTTCTGATGCCGGCTGATGGCGCAACCAGTCCTGCCTTCCTGGGCATCTCGCGGTCCCTGTCGGGGCGCGGCTGGAGGCTGCGTCCGGCCGAGCCCGGGCTGACCCGCGCCCATATGCAGGCGCTGAACCTGGACGAGCCGATGGCCCGCGCCCTGGCGGCGCGCGGCGTGGCGGCGGACCAGGGCCAGACCTTCCTGCAGCCCACGCTGCGGGCGCTGTTTCCCGATCCGTCCAGCTTCATGGACATGGATGTCGCCGCCGCCGCCATCATTGATGCGGTCCAGGCTGGCCAGAGCATTCACGTCTTTGCCGACTATGACGTCGACGGTGCCTCCAGCGCGGCGCTGCTGGTGCGCTGGTTCCGGCATCTGGACGTCGAGCTGCCCATCTATGTCCCCGATCGTCTGACCGAGGGCTATGGCCCCAGCGCCCGCGCCTTTGACAAGCTGAAGGCGTCGGGAGCCGACCTGGTCGTGACGGTGGACTGCGGTGCCGCCGCCAACGAGGCCGTGGCCCACGCCGCCGCGATTGGCCTCAGGGTCGTGGTGATCGACCACCACATGATGCGCGAGGAGCCGCCGGCCTGCCTCGCCGTGGTCAATCCCAACCGTCCGGGCTGCGCCTCGGGCCAGGGCAACCTGGCGGCGGCAGGCGTGGTCTTTGTGTTGCTGGCCGCCCTGAACCGCGAGGCGCGGGGCCGAGGCTTGTTCGCCGACCGGGCCGAGCCGGACATTCGCCAGTGGCTGGACCTGGCGGCCATGGGAGCGATCTGCGACGTCACCGGCCTGACCGGCTTTAACCGGGCCCTGACCAGCCTGGGTCTCAAGGTCATGTCTTCCTGGCGCAACCCGGGCCTCAGCGCCCTTTTGGCCGTTGCGGGGGCAGAGCCGGGCCCGGCCAAGTCCAATCATGCCGGCTTTATCCTGGGCCCGCGGATCAATGCGGGCGGACGGATCGGCAAGTCCGACCTGGGGGCGCGACTGCTCTCCACCGACGACCCGGCCGAGGCGCGTCAGCTGGCCCTGGAACTGGATGCCCTGAACATCGAGCGCCGCGAGGTGGAGGCCCAGGTGACCGAGGAAGCCGTGCGCCGCGTGGAGGCCACGGGCGCTCACAGGGACGACAGTGCCCTGATCATCGTTGCGGGCGAGGAGTGGCACCCCGGCGTGGTTGGCATCGTGGCCGGTCGCCTGCGCGAGCGCTGGCGCAAGCCGGTCATTGTCATCGGCGTTGATCCGATCAACCGTATCGGCAAGGGCTCGGGCCGCTCGCAGCCGGGAATGAACCTCGGCCGGGCGATCCAGGCCGCCTGGCAGGACGGGCTTCTCATGGCGGGCGGAGGCCACGCCATGGCGGCTGGCCTGACGGTGGCGGCAGATCGCATCGACGAACTGCGCAACTATCTGAACGCACGCCTGGCCGATGAGCGGATCGAGGCGATTGCCCAGGACTGGGTGGATGTCGACGTCCTGATCGACCCCCATGCCGCCACGCGCGACCTGTTTGAGTCTTTCGAGCAGCTGGCCCCCTTCGGCCCGGCCAATCCCGAGCCCCTGTTTGCGGTTGAGGGGGTGCAGGTGCGCGACGCCGTGGCGATGAACGGCGGCCATGTGCGCTGCCGCCTGGTGGCACCGGACGGGGCCTCGCTGCGCGCCATCAGCTGGCGCTGCGCTGACCTGCCTACCGGCAAGGCCCTGCTGGCCGGACAGGGGGGCCTGCATTTCGTAGGGCGGCTGAAGGCCGATGACTGGAATGGACGCCGCGGGGTCCAGTTCGAGATCGAGGATGTGGCCGACCCGCGCATGGCCTGAGCGGTGGCTTTGCCGTCGGTGAGCGCAGGTTGCTGAAAAAAGTCGTAGAAACAGGACAATAAGCGCTTGCCACGGACAAAAACCGCGGCTAATAACCCGGTCCTCGGCGCAGCGGTCCCTTCGTCTATCGGTTAGGACGTCAGGTTTTCAACCTGAAAAGAGGGGTTCGATTCCCCTAGGGACTGCCACCGCCGGCCTTCTTCGGAAGGACTTACATAGGCTTGCAGCCTGTTGTGATGGCCATCTGGCCTTACTTCGCGCAGCGGTCCCTTCGTCTATCGGTTAGGACGTCAGGTTTTCAACCTGAAAAGAGGGGTTCGATTCCCCTAGGGACTGCCACGCGGAGCCTTCGCTTCCCGCACATTCAGGTCTTCCAAGGCACAGTTTGGCGTGCCTGCCGATGCCGGTTCAAAGATTTTTCTGAAATCCGCAAACAGCCTCTTGCCACCCGCAAGAGAGCCGGGTATCAGGCCGCTCCTTCGCGCAGCGGTCCCTTCGTCTATCGGTTAGGACGTCAGGTTTTCAACCTGAAAAGAGGGGTTCGATTCCCCTAGGGACTGCCACGCGCGGGTGATCTCCCCGACATTCAAAGCGGCCCGTCGTGACACAATCCTGCCTCGATTTTGGCAAGATCTGTCCGAAATCGGCATTTTTTCGCTCCACGCCTTCGTAGAACCGTGTTAATCATAATCTCTGCATGTTTTGCAGGCGGGGGTTGTATTTTGTCAGGTTACAGCGAAATCACAGTGCAAGACGTCGTGCGTATCTCGGGCAAGGTGAAGTGGTTCGATCCCGGCAAGGGATATGGCTTTATCATTCCTGACGAGCCGCAATTGACCGAGATGAAGGACGTTCTGCTCCACGTTTCGAGCCTGCGGGAGGGTGGGCGTGAGACGGCGGCCGAGGGCGCTCCGATCACCTGTGATTGTGCCCAGCGGGCCAAGGGCTGGCAGGCTGTGCGTATCATCGACCTGGGGGAGGGGGCACCGGTCCTGACCCAGCGCGACCCGGCCCGGACCGTGCGTCGTCCCAGCGAACTGACGGCTGAGGGGCCGCTGGAGGTCGCGACCGTCAAATGGTTCAACCGCACCAAGGGCTACGGCTTCGTTGTGCGCGAGGGCGCGCCGGGCGATATCTTCGTCCACGTCGAGACCTTGCGACGCTGTGGTCTCGATGATTTGATCCCCGGTGATTCGGTGAAGGTCCGCTTTGCCGATGGGCCCAAGGGCCTGGTTGTGGCTGAGATTATGTCGGGCGACTAAAAGCCGCCCTGAAAGGCGACCCATGTTCTCCTCTCGACGTCTGTATCTCGCGGGGATGCTTTCCGCCCTCAGCCTGACGGGGGCCTGCGCCCAGACCGTGCCGACCGACGCCCAGGGGCGGGCGCTGGAGCCGCTCAGCATCGTCACCTCGACGGGTGAGCACAAGTTCATGGTCGAGATCGCGGATGACGAAGCCGAGCGGCAGCGTGGCCTGATGTTCCGGCCGCCGCTCGAGGACGACCGCGGGATGCTGTTCCAGTTTCCCACGGCGACCGAGCAGAGCTTCTGGATGATGAATACGCCCAGTTCGCTGGATATCCTCTACATCAACCCGCAGGGGCGCATCGTCTCGATCGCCCGCCACACCACGCCCAACTCGACGACGCCGATCCCGTCCCACGGGGCCGCCAATGGCGTGCTGGAGCTGCGCGCGGGCCGGGCCGAGGAAATCGGCGCGGTGCCGGGTGACCTGGTGAAGCACAGTTTTTTCAAGCCTGACGGCAAATAAGACCCGAACTTCATTGCGGATTTGTCAGCGCCATGTCATTAGGGCGCTCCATTGGATCGGGGTGTAGCGCAGCCTGGTAGCGCATCTGGTTTGGGACCAGAGGGTCGGAGGTTCGAATCCTCTCGCCCCGACCATGGATTTCAACGGATTACGCGCGCCCTCGCCGTATCCGTGCCTTTTCCCAAGATATCGCCAGCCCTTCGGGACCGTCAGGTCGAGGCATAGCCGCCATTGATGGCGTAGCTGAAGCCAATGGGCAGGGCAGACCGGAACTGGGTGAAGAAGGCGGCCAGCTCGCCCAGGGTCGAGCGCGGCACATAGAGGATATCTCCGCGCCTGATGGCCACGACCTCGGCCCGACGGGGCCTCAGGTCGATGGTCCGCATCATCCGCTGCCCCCCGGGACCACGCCGGATCAGAGCCACCATCTGGGACTTGGCCGAGGGCAGGAAGCCGCCGGCCCCGATCACGGCCTGATAGGCGTCGCTGTCGCCGGTCATTTCAAACACGCCGGGGTTCCGCACCTCGCCATCGACCCAGACCCTGATCGGGCCGGCCTGGCGCAGGGTAACCTCGACGGCGGGGCGCAAGAGCAGGCTGGAGTAGGCGGCCGACACATCGCCTTCCAGCTGGGACAGGGTGCGGTCTGCGGCCATGACGTGGCCCAGCTGGGGCAGGGAGATCCGCCCGTCCGGACCGATTCGCATCTGCCGGGTCAACTCCGTGGCGGAGGGCAGGGCAACCTCGATCTCGTCGCCGGGATAGAGCAGGTATTCCGGCTCGGCATCGCTCCAGCTGGCAAAGGGAATATCGGGAAAATGCTCGCCGCCGACCGGTTGGACCCGTCCATAGGGTGCGCGGCCGGAGCTGGCGCAGCCAGCCAGCCCCGCTGAGGCCAATCCCATCCAAACAAGGCGTCTATCCAAGGACATGGAGCTTCGGTGTCCGCTGCAAACTAGGTTTCTGCACGCTGCCTGTTTAGTCGTAACGTATGGTTAACGCTGTTACCTCAAACCTGTCGCCGACTTAGACGGGATCAGCTGGTTTCATGCGTTCGCCACCCCATGCCGCGGCACAGCCCAGATACGGCGTCACCGACGTCGTGGTGCTGCTGTTCCGTGAGTTGAAGCTCATGTTGCTGGTGTTCGCGGTGCTGTTCGCCATCGGGGCCCTGGCCGTGATGACGACCAAGAAGGACTATACCGCCACGGCCAGCATCTTTGCCGGGGTGGGCCAGGAATATGTCTACCAACCGCGGATCGGCTCGCAGGAGCGCGCGACCCCGCCCGCTGCTGGCGAAGTGGCCCAGGCCGAGGCGGCGATCCTGAACAGTGACGAGGTCCAGCGCCGCGTGGTCCAGGCCATGGGCGTCGAAAGCTTCCAGGGGGACAAGCCCTCTGCCGAGCCTCTGAAGAAGCAGGAGGAGGCGGCTGTTCGCGCCGTCAAGCGGGGGCTCAAGATCAATGCGGCTCCGCTCAGCCCTATCGTGACGATCAGCTTCAAGAGCGATGATCCCCAGCATTCGGCCCAGGTGCTGAACGCGGTGCTGGACCAGTACCTGGTCTATCGCCGCGAGGTGTTCCAAGGGCGCGGGATCAATGCCATCCAGTCGCAGAGGCAAAGGTTCGAGGCCCAGCTGGACGACGCCGACCGCGCCTATGAGACCTTCCTGACCAGCAACGATCTGGGCGATTTCGGCACGGCACGGGCGGCTGTGGCGGCCTCCTATCAGTCGGCCTTTGCCGAACAGCTCAGCCTGCGGGCGCAGCTGAACCAGGCCTCGCAGCGCCTGGCGACCCTGGTGGCCCAGTTGAACAATACGCCAGCAGAGATCGCCCTTTACCAGGACCTGAACATTTCGGCCCAGGACCAGATCCTGCAACTGCGCACCCAGCGTGAATCCCTGCTGTCGCGCTATCAGCCCGATGCCGCCCCGGTGCGCGAGATCGAGGCCCAGATCGCGCGGATGCAGGACTATGTCAGCTCAGGCACCGCTGTTGGTCCCAAGGAGGTCCGCACCGGTCCCAGCCCCATCTGGACTGAGCTGGAGACCCAGAGGATCAATGCCCAGGCCGAGCGCGATGCCCTGGCAGCCCGCCTGGCTGTCGTGTCGCGACAGGTCGATGACCTGCGCCAGCGCCAGGTCCGCCTGACCGAGCTGGAATCGCGCAACGCCACCTTGGCCGGCAACCGCGAAGTGCTGTCGTCCTTCATCCGCGAGTTCCAGCAGCGTGAAAACCTGGCCCGCGCCGACAATGAGCTGGTCAAGGCCGGGGCCGACAATGTCCAGGTGATCGAGCGCGCCCGGCCCCCCAGCACGGGCAAGAGCCTGAAGCTGCCGCTGCTGGTCGCCGTCGTGCTGTTCGCCGGCTTTACGGCCCTGTGCGTCGGCCTGCTGCGGATTGTCGTGAGGCGCGGGTTCGTGGTGCCCGCGACGGCCAGCCGCACCCTGCAGCTTCCCGTTCTGGCCGTGGCCCCGCTAAAGCGGGCCTGATGTCCGGCCTCCAGCGTGCTAGGGTCGGGCATAGCGCCGGTAGCCAAGAGATTCGATGGTCGATCTGACGACAGAAATGGCGGGACTTTGGGCCGCCCTGGGGCCGGCCCCGGCCCATCGGGGGCGTGTGCTTCAATTCGTGGCCACGACGACCGGTGAGGGCACCTCGACCGTGGCGCGCGAGTTTGGCCGCCTGGCTGCCGTTCGCGCGCAAAGACCGGTTTGGCTGGTGGATGGCGACCTGGCCCAGCAGGGGCAGTTGATGCAGGTGGGCGAGGAGCCCGACCGGTTCGGCCGCCTGTCCAAGCCGGTGCAAGCCTCGCCGGACGGTTCGTGCTTCTATGCCATCAACCCGCCGTTCAAGGGCCGCGACGGCCGCCCGGTGCCGCCCTCACGCCTCTTGACCGCGCGGGCCTGCCTGGGGGGCAGGCTGTTTGTCACGCGGTTCCACGCCGAGCTGCTTCGGGCCGGCCAGAGGGCCGAGGTGGTGCCGGATGCGGCCTATTGGACCGCGCTTCGCGCCCATGCGGACACGGTGATCATCGACACGCCCTCGGCTGACCGCAGCGACATGGCCATCGTCCTGGCTCCCTATGTCGATGTGACTATTATTGTCGTGGGAGCGGAAACTACGGCGGCTTCGGAGGCCGTGGCCCTGCGCGACGAGATTGATGCGGTCGGCGGCTCCATCGCCGGGATCGTGATGAACCGGATGCAGTGGCAGCCGCCGGCCATCCTGCGTCGGCTGACCGGTTAGGCCTCGACCTGGTTCAGGCGCTCCAGTTCATGTGAGCCATAGAATTTTGGCTCAAACCCACGGAACCATAACAGTTTTCCGGTTCCCCTTGCCGCGCGATCCAGCAGTTGCGCCCGCAGCGGATGACGCAGCATCGACAGCGCCAGCGCAGCCAGGCCATAGATCGCCAACTGGCCTGCGCCAATCACCATCCACCGCACGACGCCGGGCCAGTTGCCCTGCGAACGCGCGATCTGGCTGGGCGTCTGGCCATAGGCAAAGGCACGCCTGAGGGCATAGCCAAGGTTCGCCCGATGCGGCGGCGCATATTCGTCCACCCAGGCGTCGGCTGCCCAGCCGAAGGTCCCGCCGCGGGCCGCCAGGGCCGTGAACAGGGCATCATCCTCGCCCCCGGTCTGGTCAGCGGCCACATCAAACGGTACCGGACCGGGCAGGGCCGTGGCGCGCACCAGCAGCGAATTGCCACAGCCATAGGCGTGGTCGATCACCTGGGTTGCATCGGGGCCTTCGCGACCGAAGAAGTGCTCCAGATAGTCGCGGCTCCAGCCCGTTTGCGGTGGCACCCGGCCCCGGATCGGGCCGAACACCACATCGACCTGTAGCGCCGCCTGCGCCGCCAGCAGGGCGGACAGCCAGCCGGGACTGGCCTCTTCATCATCATCCAGAAAGGCAATCAGCGGCGCGTCCGTCTCGGCCAGGCCGCGATTGCGGGCCGTGGCCACGCCGGGGCGCGGCGCGTGACACCAACGCACCGGGATTGATGCGTTGGCCGAGAGGCACTCCACCGTCGTGCGGGCGCTGCCCTGCGGGTCATTATCGGCGACGATGATCTCGCGCAGTCGCGCCTCGATGCCGGTCTGGGCCAGGGCCGACCGGATGGCGCGCTCCAGGCTTTCGGGCCGGCGCAGCGTCGGGATGACGATGGCGACATCAGCGCTCACTGGACCATCTCCCCGACCGTCCGGATGTCCGCGCCGCTGTCCCTGGCATGGGCGATCAGGCGGCGCAGGACGTCGGGGGTGCAGCCCCAGGGCGAGGCCTGGTCGCGCACATCATGGGTGTAGAGGATCAGCCAGGCCCGCTCGGCAATCGCCCGGTCAATCCACGCGCGGGCCAGGCGTTCGCCCTGGGGCCCCTCGATGCCGACGCCCGGCAACTGGTTAAGGTCACTGCCATCGTGGACCAGCCCCTTGTGCACACCGCGCAGCGAGGCGTAGCGCCGGGCCAGCAGGCGCTTGGCCCGCGTCGAGACCTCGCCATAGGGATAGGCAAAGTGGTTCGGCGCGGCCCCCAGCCGCGACAGGACGGTGTCGTTATGATCCAGGTCGATCTCGAGCGCGCCAGGGGTGGTGCGATGGCAATCGACGTGGTTCGTGGTGTGGCTGGCGATTTCGTGGCCCGCCGCGATCAGCCGCGAGATCTCGGCAGCATCGGCAAACCGGCCCATGTGACCCTCGCGACCAAAAAGACCCGAGCAGACATAGAAGGTGCCGCGCGCACCGGCTGCCTCCAGCGCCTGGGCCCCGGCAATGGCGGCCGTTGCGGGGATGTCGTCGAAGGTGAAGCTGACCACAGGCCGCTCAAGCTTCAGGCGGGCCGGGCGTCGCCAGCACAGGCGGGTCAGCCGGCGTCTGACCTTGCCGGCCAGGCTTCGGTCAGGCGTATAGGGCGTGATCATACGACCTCCGCATAAAGGGCGGCGCGATAGAGGCGCAGGCTGAAGGCACGCAGCGGCACCGGCAGGACGGCGCTGTTGAAACCCTGCCTCAGCCCCGCGCGCAACAGGCCGCGACCGGGCAGGCGACGCAGCAGGCGGGCGGCGCGATAGCTGGGATAGGCGCTCACGAAATCCGGATGCCGGGCCAGCACCCGCGCGAAATTGGGCGCGGACTGTTCATACTTGCGGGCCAGGTCCTCGACCCGGTCCAGCCCCATGTGGGTGGCGGGATTGTCGACATGAGCCACGGGATAGAGGCGCGACACCCGCATGGCCCACTCCACGTCCTCCCAGCCCCAGCCGCTGAAGCTGGCGTCAAAGGCGTGCTGCTGGAAGATATCGCGATCTATCAGCAGGTTGGATGTAAAAACATACTTCTCTGGTTGGAGCTGCCTCTGCTCGGCGTTGAGGCATTCCGAGCGCGCGGCCATCTGGCGATGGACGGCAAACCGGCGATCACGCGGCGCCTGCAGCAGGGAAAAGCCACCAAAGGCGATGGGGGTCTTGCCCGCCTCGGCCAGGGCCAGCCAGGCTTGCAGGAAGTCCGGCCGGTCGGGCCTCATGTCGCTGTCGAGGAACAGCAGGCCTTGCCCGCGCGCATGGCTGGCCAGCAGGTTTCGGCCCGCCGCCCGGCCCTGGTTTGCTGCCAGGGTGATCAGCCGGATCGGCAGGGACGCGGCCATGAGCGCCGCCGTCAGGCGCCGGGTCAGGTCATCATCACCGGTGCCATCGTCGAGCAGCACCACCTCGGCCCGGCCATCCACGGCACCGGCCTCGCGGTCCAGCCTCTGGATCAGGTCGGTCGGATCATCCCGCAGGAAGGGGATCAGCACGGATAGCCGCGGCGAAGCCTCGGCGTGGTGGGCATTGTCGGTCAGGTAGAGGCTCATGCGGCGGCCCTCGCGGCCTTTCTGGCCCTCAGGAATCCTTGCAGGCGGACCAACTGGGTGCGGGCATCCCCAGCATCGAACAGGATCGCCGCCAGGCCATAGACGACCGCCCCGACGCTGGCATCCAGCATGACCTCTGCCAGTCCCCCGATGGGCGGCAGGACGATCACGGCCAGGGCCATGATGCCGCTGCACAGGGCGCAGGTCAGGAAGCTGCGCCAGGGGACGGGCAGGGGCAGGACCCGGCGTCCGATGCTCATGGAGGCCACCAGGCCAAGGGCAAAGCTGGCCGTGGTGGCCCAGGCCGCTCCGATAAGCCCATAGGCCGGGATCAGCCACAGATTGAGCAGGATATTGCCCAGCGCCGGGATGCACATGGTGGCCAGCAGCCAGCCCGTCCGGCGACCCAGGGTAAACGCCTGGTGGAAATAATAGACGGTCAGGCCGGACAGCAGGGCCGACAGGGCGATCCACGGCGTGACCTGGGTCGCAGCGGCCCGCAGGTCGGGCCCGATCATGAACTCGGCCAGCGGCCGGGCGACCAGGGCCAGGCCCACGGCGGCGGGCATCCCGATCAGCAGGAGGACCGAGGCCTGTTCGTGCGCGGCGGCCTGCAGGTCCTCGTGGCCACCCTTCTCAAGCGCCATCACCAGGGCCGGGGTGCCGGCGGCTCCCAGCCAGATGAACATCACGTCCAGCGTGCGATTGGCGATGCTGTAACCCGCGTGATAGGCCCCGACGGCGGCGTCATCGAGGAAGTAGGCCAGCAGGAAACGGTCCGTCGACGACAGCACCAGGGCCAGGCCCAGCGAGGCCGCGATCGGATAGCCGTAAAGCGCATAGCTGCCCAGGCGCGGGGGCTGGACCTGTCCGCCGCGGGCCTGGCGGACCTCGGCAGGAAGGACGAAGGGCAGGGCGAACAGCGGGGCGATCAGCAGGCCGATCAGGGGGGCCGAGCCGCCTGCGCCGCTGAAGGCCGCTGCCACGCCGACGGCGAACCCGGCCAGGGTATTCCAGATGTCGAAGCTGGCGGCCTTGCGCACCTCGCCTGCGGCACGGAAACGCTCCTGGGCCAGCTTGGCCAGACAGCGGACCGGAATGCCAGCCAGGGCCACGGCGATGGGCCAGCGATAGGCCTCGGGCATGGGCCACAGCCAGGTGCCGACCAGGGCCAGGGGCAGGAAGACGAGGCTGAGTGCGGCCGTGGCGCGGTACAGGCTGGCGAAATGGTCGGCCAGGTCCTGCGCCGTCTTCTGCGCCGCCCAGAACCGGGCCATGGCGGCCTCAAGCCAGCTGAAGGTGGCGACGTGGGCCAGGGTCATGACCGAAAAGGCCAGGGCATAGCGGCCGAAGTCTTCGGGGCTCAGCAGCCGGGTATAAGCCATGATCGCGCCGAAGCCGACCAGGCCCTGAAGCAGGTTTGCGGGCAGGTATCCCGCGACGCCACGCCAGAACATCAGCGCACTGCCATTCGGTCGCCTAGCAGGACCGGCAGGGTCACCGCCATGATCCACAGGTCCAGCCAGAAGGACTGGCGCTCGATATAGTCGATGTCGAGCTGCACACGCGTCTGCACGTCCCTGGCCGTGTGCAGCGGCCCGCGCGAGCCGTGGATGGCTGCCCAGCCCGTCATGCCCGGCTTGATCCGGTGACGGTGGGCATAGTCGCGGACCAGGCCCGCTGATTCCTCATTGCCCGTCTTCATGCCGATGGCGTGGGGGCGCGGGCCGACCAGGGACATTTCACCGCGCACCACGTTCAGCAGCTGGGGCAGTTCATCCAGGCTGGTCGAGCGCAGGATCCGGCCCAGGCGCGTCACCCGGTCGTCATCGGCCGATACCTGGCGGCTGGCGGTGGCGTCGGCCTGCTCATGGCGCATGGAGCGGAACTTCCACACCACGATCTGTTCCTGGTTGAAGCCATGGCGTCTCTGGCGGAACAGGGCCGGGCCGGGGCTGTCGAGGCGGATCAGCAGGCCGATCAGCACCAGCAGGGGGCTGAGGAGAACCAGGGCTACCGAGCCGAGGCAGATATCCTGCAGGCGCTTGTGGAAGGCGCGTCGATCCGGGTCGACCGGCCCTTCAAGCGGGGGCAGGGGCGCGCGCGCCAGCCGTTCCAGGGCCTGGCTGCGCTTTGACGCGGTATCGGCATCCACCAGCAGGGTCAGGGGGATAGGCAGGGTGCCGAGGTTGGCGGCCAGGGCCCGCACACGCGCGCTGGCACCCGGATCAATGGCCAGGATGACCTGGTCGATATAGGGCGTCAGCCGATGATCCATCAGGGCCTTGGCGGGCCCGAGGACCGGCACGCCCACGACGGCGTCGGGCACCCGGGCCAGGCGGTCGTCGAAGATGCCCAGCACATTCAGGTCGCGCCGGTTCAGGGCTTCCAGGATCAGCTGTTCCGCATGGGGCGTGGCTCCGACCACCACGACATTGGGGGTCATGGCCCCGCTTTTGCGCCAGCGGCCCACCAGCAGGCTCCAGACCAGGTGACTGCACCCCAGAAAGGCGACGATAGCCGCCAGCCATGGGGCGAAACGCGCGGCAAGCTCTGACGGGCCTGCAAAGGGAAGGCCGGTCGCCAGCCCCAGGCCGCAGCCGAGCGCCGCCAGGCCAGCGACCTGCAACAGGTGCAGCCCAGGGCGATGGTCGCGCGCAAACCGGTAAAGTCCCAGGGACCGGATCAGCGCCAGGGCGATGACCGCGCCCAGAATCGGAGGCAGGGCATGGCCAAGTGGCGTGCTCCACCACCGCGCCAGGTCCGGCCCGACCACGGCCAGCCCGGTGATGAGGCTGACCCCGGCGATATCCATGCCGCGGAAGTAGAAGACGCGCAGCCGCGCCGCATTCCTCTGTCGCGTGTTCCGCCACAGGTCGGGGCGGAAGGGCCCCCGCCGCGAACGACCTGTCGGCGCGACAGATTCTTTCGATTCCAGTGCCTTAAACCTGGTCTGGGCCCCGGCATGGATCGTCTGAACGGATGAATCTGCCGTTGGCATGATCGGTAAGCGGGCCCCTGTGCGCAAAATACGTTGTTATTTTACGCTCGAGGATGTCTATCCGACGTTAACGCGACGATTTTGCTCATCTTCACCGTTGCGTCCCGGCGAAACACCCGCTATCCACCGCGCCTGTCGGAGACGTGGCCGAGTGGCTGAAGGCAACGGTTTGCTAAATCGTCGTACCCTTTACGGGGTACCGAGGGTTCGAATCCCTCCGTCTCCGCCAGCAAACCCCAAGACATTGAAAATGATCAATTACCTGCCCTCGCGTTGAGGTGGGTGGAGGCTGTCGCGGCCATGACTGACTGCCCTTGCGGGACTGTCGGCGGTTACCGGTTCGGGCGGGCCTGGACCGTCTCGCCATCTTCCTTGGTGAAAGAGACGGGTGGGGTGTCGAGCAGGTCGAAAACCAGTACCGACGGCCTGCACAGGCGGGTGCCGCGCGGGGGGGCGACGATGGGCCGGTTGACCAGGATGGGATGGGCGATCAT
>JAEYQX010000107.1 GCA_023409795.1 Pseudomonadota bacterium | reverse complement strand
GAACAGCGGCAGGGGTCGGGGGTGCCGAGGTCGGGTTGATGCTGACTTCCAGCCGGCCGGTTAGCCCAAAATTTGGCGTATCGGGAGAGGCAAAGTTGGACACTTGGTAATACTCGGGCACGGCCACAAAGGGTGGCACAATGTTCGGAGACGATGCCTCGGGGGTCGTTCCGTACCCACTAGGGTTATCCGCTATGGTGCCGATCATGTAGCGTTTTCCCGATTCGAGTTGCACAGGTGATGGCAAGTCGAACGTATCGAGGCTCCGGATCGGGCTAGCTGGGCGAACGACATCGGTGGAGACGAACTCAAATCGGCTGTCAGTCTGGTTGTAGATCAGAAACTTGCGCCGATGGCTTGTTGATGTCGCTGTGTAGATGCCAATCGTGTTGACCGTGGCATTACCTGTCATCTCGAAGACGGCGACTAGGCCGTTGCCCGTGGTCCAACCGGTTCGGGTGGGCGCAGGCGCATCATAGGTCTGGGCCAGGCCAGGCGTGGCGGTCAGGGCCACAAGAGCCGCGAGAGCCCCGGTTAGACGTTTCAACATGGGGTCCCTTGCCGACGAGCGGGTAAAGCTTGACGGCAAGGGATTACATAAATCGCAGTATTATGTAACCATGTTTTTTTAGATTTTGGCTGAAAGCCTGGCCCTAATGGGTCAGCTGCTCGACCAGGTCTTCGTCCTCGATCAGGATGGGTGTCAGCTTGCGCAGCGCGCCCGAGGCGTCGGGCCAGTGGATGGTCTGGCCTTCCTTCAGGCCCAGGAGGCCCGCGCCGACGTGGGACAGGATGGAGATCTTGCCCGCGTCGATGTCGGCCTCGTTGGGCAGGACCAGCTGGACGCGGCGCACCTTGTCCGAAGCACCATCGGTGTAGTGGACCCAGCGGTTCAGGCCGACCACGGAGCGGGGCAGGCTTTCGGTCTTGCACACCCGGGCGCGGTCCAGCTCCTGCTGCAGCAGGCCGGCCACGCCCTTGCCGGGCAGGTCGCCGACCAGGCGATCCAGGGTGTCGAAGTCGGTCTGGCTGATGGTGATGTTGGGCAGGGCCGGGGGGCGGCCACGGGACTTGGTAAGGCTCATTTGGGGTCTCACTGAAACAGGGGAGGAGGCGGGACGCAGGATCAGGCCGCAGACGGGCCGTCATCGTCCCCATTGTCGATCGGGGCGGGATCTGCCTGTGGCGGCGTCGGTGCGGACGGGGCCGGGCCGCGATCCGGACGCCGGAAGGGCAGGATGTCGGCGCTGTGAGCAGGCTCGGACGCCGGGTGTTGGATGTGGTCCATGGCACGCGCACTCGCGGAGCCGATTTAAGGGCGCGAGGTCTCTTTCTGGATGGTCTGAAAAAAAAGCGAAGCGGAAACGCCCCGTAGCGGTCGACAGCGTTTAAGCGGCCGCTACGGGTTAATGGCCTTCGACGCGGCGTCCCGCGTGGGAGAGGCGTCGAGCCTGATGGATGAAACTTCGCACCATGATGCTATGAGGCTGATCCCCGGCGTTGGATTTGTCAAATCCCCCTGCATCACGGAGTGCCCATGAAGCCGTCCATGCCCCTTGTCATGGGGATCCTGAATGTCACGCCAGACAGCTTTTCAGACGGCGGCCGGTACGGGTCGACCGAGGCGGCGGTGAGCCATGGCCTGGCCATGGCGGCGGCGGGGGCCAGGGTGCTGGATGTCGGCGGCGAGAGCACGCGGCCGGGCTCTGATCCCGTCAGTGTCGACGAGGAGATTGCGCGGGTCGTGCCAGTGATCCGGGCGCTGAAGGCGCGCTGGGATGGCCTGGTCAGCATTGACACCATGAAGCCCGAGGTGGCGCGCGCCGCCGTCGAGGCCGGGGCCGGGATGTGGAATGACGTCACCGCCCTGTCCCACAGCCCGGACAGCCTGGCGGTCGCGGCCGAGCTGGGCTGCGAGGTGGTGCTGATGCACATGAAGGGCGAGCCCAAGACCATGCAGGATGCGCCGCACTATGAGGATGTGGTGGCCGAGGTGGTGGCCCATCTGCAGGCGCGGGCCGAGGCGGCCATGGCGGCAGGCGTGGCGCGCGGGGCGATCTGGCTGGACCCGGGCATCGGCTTTGCCAAGACGGCGGCGCATAACCTGGCCCTGACCCGTCACCTGCCCGCCCTGGTCGACCTGGGCTATCCGGTGCTCTATGCCGCCAGCCGCAAGCGGGTCATCCAGGCCGTGGACGAAACCGCCGAGCAGGCGACCGACCGGCTGGGCGGGTCGCTGGCCCTGGCCCTGGAGGGGACCCTGAGGGGCGCGGCCATGGTCCGGGTCCACGACGTGCGCGAGACCGTCCAGGCCCTGAAGATCCAGGCGGCGGTGGCGCAGGCCTGAGCCCCGGATCAGGCGGTCGGGTCAGCTGCCCAAATCGGGGTTGCTGTCGCGGATGAAGCGCGGCTCGATCGCCTGCTCCAGCCACAGCTTGGCCCCGGCCAGGACCAGGGTGAAGCCCTCCATCGACTTCAGCGCGGCCTCGAAGCCGGCCTCATCGGCGGGGAAGCCGCTGTTGATGATCTCGACCCAGGTGGCCCGCCCGCGTTCCTCGAAGCGAAACTCCAGCTCGGATGGGGTGTTCTCCGTATCCCAAAGGATGAGGATACGCTTGTCCCGTTCCATCGACTTGACCTCGATCTTGATCGAGAGGCCGAACATGGCCCAGGTCCAGGTGGCCTTGGCTCCAGGGGTCAGACGCTGATCAGCATGGGTAAACCAGAACCAGGTCGTGACACCCGGTTCAGTAAAGGCCTGGTAGACCTCGTCAACGGGTCTGCGGATCAGCATTCCGGTTTTGACGGGTAAGGTTTTCATTCAGATCCGAGCACGCATGTACGAATATCCGTACAATTCCGGACAGAACTGCACGCGATTGTGGCACCCTAATGTAGAGCTGGGGAAATGGATGCTAAAAACCTGTGTAATATTTAATGTTTTTACAATCCATCGATAGATGAATTGCGCTCTAATCCGTTAATCACAACTCCTGCGCGCGCGGGCGGTTCCCTGAAGGTGAAAAAATCGGGTGCCTTGATTTCACCGGGCAGAGCAGGGCTATTGCGCCCAATAGCTGAAGGACGGGAGTGTGGCATGAGCGGACCCAGAGGACGGGTTCTGATCCTGGCAGGATCGGATTCAGGCGGGGGCGCAGGCATTCAGGCCGATATCAAGGCGGTCACCCTGCTGGGCGGGTTCGCTGCCACTGCGATCACGGCCGTGACCATCCAGAACACCCTGGGGGTGCACGGGGTCCATCCGCTGCCGCTCGACGTGATCGAGGCCCAGGCCAGGGTGGTGCTGGACGACATCGGGGCGGACTGCCTGAAGACCGGGATGCTGGGCTCGGTCGAGGTGGTGCAGACCGTGGCCGAGATCATCGACTATGCGGCCGGCGTGCCGGCGGTGGTGGACCCGGTGATGATCGCCAAGGGCGGATCGCCCCTGCTGGCCGAGCAGGCGATCGAGGCGGTGCGTCGCCTGATGGTGCCGCGCGCCACCCTGCTGACCCCCAATGCGCCCGAGGCCGAGGCCTTGACGGGGCTGGAGGTGCGCGATCTGGACGGCCAGCGCCGGGCGGGCGAGGCCCTGCTGGAGATGGGGGCCGGCGCGGTGCTGATGAAGGGCGGCCATGTGCCCGGCGACAAGGTGCTGGACCTGCTGATGACCGGCGAGGGCGAGACCGTGCTGGAAAGCGAGCGGCTGGACACGCGCCACACCCATGGCACCGGCTGCACCCTGGCCAGTGCCTGTGCCGCCGGGATCGCCAGGGGCCTGCCGCTGCCGGTGGCGGTGGCCGAGGGCTGGGCCTATGTCGCCGAGGCCATCCGCCGCGCGCCCGGGCTGGGCCAGGGCCATGGCCCGCTGGACCATGCCTGGCCGGTGCGAAAGGCCTGAGCGTGGATCTGGAACAAAAACTGACCGCCATCCTGCGCCGTGACCCGGCAGTGATGCAGGTGCTGCAGACCGTGCGCGATCTGGGCCTGCCTGACTGGCGGCTGTTCTCGGGTGCGGTCTATCAGGCGGTGTGGAACGACCGGACCGGGCGCGAGGCCGGCTATGGCGTGCGCGACTATGACATCGGCTATTTCGACCCCGACACCAGCTGGGACGCCGAGGACGTCTGGATCAAGCGGGTCGCCGCCGCCTTTGACGCGCCGCTGAAGGACCAGGTCGAGGTGCGCAACCAGGCCCGGGTGCACCTGTGGTTCAAGGCGCATTTCGGCGAGGACTATGAGGCCCTGGCCTGCACCGACGAGGCCCCGTCGCGGTTCGTCGCCCCGGCCTTTGCCGTGGGCGTGCGCCTGGAGGCGGACGACCGCCTCAGCGTGGTGGCTCCCTTTGGCCTGCAGGACGTGTTTGACCTGGTGGTGCGGCCCAATCCCGAGCGGGGACGGGCGGCCGGCTGGGCGGCCATCACGGCCAAGCTGCGCCAGCGCTGGCCCGAGCTGAGGATCCGGGACTGACAGAAAAAAAGGCGCACCGCCTTTCGGAGGTGCGCCAGGGTCTCGGGTTCAGTGTGAGGGTGCCGCGCTTGCTCAGCGGCGCGACGGGCGGTGGTTGCCATCGGCGCGCTCGCGACGGACCTTGGCCTCGAGCAGATCGTAGCGACGGTCCAGCTCGCGGCGCTCGGCCCGGTCAAGGCCACCGCGCTGATACTGGCGCTCCAGGCGGACCAGGCCCATCAGCTCGGACTTGAGGCGCGAAGCCTCGCGGGCCGAGAGCTGGCGGTTGCGCAGGCCCTGGTCGATGCGGCGATCCAGCTGGACCTTGCGCTGGCTGATGGCCTGCCAGCCACCATGGTTCTGGGCATAGGCCGGGCTGCGCGACGGGCCGTGATAGGACTGGGCCGCGGCGGGCAGGGCAGTCGAGGCGACAGCGACGGCCAGGGCGGGGATGAGCAGTTTCTTCATGGACGGGCTCCTTGGGAACGTCGCAACCGGACTGGCTGCGTCGAGGCCAAGAAGACCACCCGGCGGCTGAGCCGCATCTGAACAGCCCGTTTCAGTTTGGGTTCATCAGCATGAGAAGTTTGTAAGGCGAGGTGCTCGCCGGGCCCCCCGCCGGGCCCCCCGCCGGGCCACAGCGCGGGTCACTGGGCGGGCTTGAAGCCTGAGCGTATAATTTCCCTCTTTAGATGAACCTCGCTAGATTGCGCGTTCAGCCCCTGTTCAGAGGGCTGGATTTAGACCCCGTTGCATGATGTCCATTCGAGCCCTCCTGCTAGCTGGCCTGATCGCAGTCCTACCGCTGACGGACGCGATGGCTCAATCGCGCGACCGCGACCGCGACCGCGATCGCGGCGGGGATCGCCGTGAGCAATCCCGTGACTATCGTGGCAGCCCGGACCGTGGCGATGACCGGGGCGGCCGCTATGCCCGCAACGCGCGCGGTGATCGGGCCGAGCGGGGCGATGGCGGCCCCAGCGTCAATCCGGGCGCTGTGGCGCGCCGGGTGCAGCAGAACCGTCCGGGCCGTATGCTGGGCGTGCGCGAGCAGGGCGGGGATTATGTGGTGCGCTGGGAATACCCCGGCGGCCGGGTTTCAGACATTCCGGTCGATGGCAAGTCGGGCCGGGTTCGGGGCGACTGATGCGCGTATTGCTGGTTGAAGATGATGTTGACCTGTCGCGTCAGCTGAAGACGGCCCTGTCCGATGCTGGCTATGCCGTGGATCACGCCCCCGACGGCGAGGAAGCCTGGTTCCTGGGCGATACCGAGCCCTATGACGTGGTGGTGCTGGACCTGGGCCTGCCCAAGATCGACGGCGTCTCGGTGCTGGAGCGCTGGCGGCGCGAGGGCAAGACCACGCCGGTCCTGATCCTGACGGCGCGTGCAGCCTGGTCGGACAAGGTGTCCGGCTTTGACGCCGGGGCCGATGACTACCTGACCAAGCCCTTCCATACCGAGGAGCTGCTGGCGCGGCTGCGCGCCCTGCTGCGCCGTTCGGCCGGCCATGCCTCGGCGACCCTGACCTGCGGCGGGCTGCGGCTCGATCCGCGCGCGGCGCGGGCCACCGTCAATGGCGAGCCCCTGCGCCTGACCTCGTTGGAATACCGCCTGCTGCACTACCTGATGATGCACCAGGGACGGGTGATCAGCCGCACCGAGCTGGTCGAACACCTCTATGACCAGGATTTCGACCGCGATTCCAACACCATCGAGGTCTTTGTCGGTCGCCTGAGAAAGAAGATCGGCCCCGACCGGATCGAGACGGTGCGCGGCCTGGGCTATCGCCTGTCGCCTCTGGCCGGTGAAAGCACGGCTGCCTGATCCATGGGTGATACCCCAGGGGATGCGCTGACCCGGCCCTCTGCCGCCGGGCGCGAGTGGGGGCGCTGGCTGGGCCGTCCCGGCAAGTCGCTGACCCGCCGCCTGATCTGGCTGGCCTCGGCCTGGATCCTGATCGCCCTGGTGGTGACCGGCATCATCCTGACGTCCGTGTTCCAGGAATCGGCACTGAGACGCCTGGGCAATATGCTGGGCGAGACGATTGATGAGGCCGTGGTCGCCGCCACCATCACCCCCGAGGGGGAAGTCTTTATCGGCGAGATCCAGGATGCGCGCACCCAGCGCCTCTTGTCCGGCAAATACTGGATGGTGGCCGAACTGGGCGAGGACGACCGCGTCGAGGTTCTGGCCCGTTCGGCCTCGCTGGGGGATGCGGACCTGGACCACGACCCGGACCTGGGCCAGCGGCTGCAGGCGGCCTTTGGTCAGACCATCAGCTATAATGCCGAGGACGGCCCCAAGGGCGAGCCGCTCAGGATCGCCGCCAGCATGAAGCAGTTGCCGGGCCGCACCGCGCCGGTGGCCTTCTTTGCCGGGATCGACCGTTCCGACATCGACGCCGACACCCGCCAGTTCGCCACGGTGACCTGGATCGCCATGCTGCTGCTGGGCGCAGGCCTGGTGACGGCGGTCTTTGTCCAGGTGCGGGTGGGGCTGCGGCCCCTGTTCGACCTGGGCGACGAGATTTCCGATGTCCGCAAGGGCCGCTCCAACCGGGTGGAGGGCCAGTATCCGCTGGAGATCCAGCCCCTGGCCGAGCAGGTCAACCGCCTGCTGGCCCATAACCAGGAGACGGTGGAGCGCCAGCGCACCCACGTCGGCAACCTGGCCCATGCGCTGAAGACGCCGCTGGCGGTCATGCTGGCCGAGGCCGGGAACCAGGAGGGCAGCCTGCCCGACATGGTGCGCAAGCAGACCCGGGTCATGCAGGACCAGGTCGATCACCACCTGCGCCGGGCCCGGGCGGCGGCGCGCGCGGCCCATGGCCTGGGCGAACGCACCCCGGTCGGCGACGTCATCGACGAGCTGGCCGTCATGCTGGAGCGGGTGTTCGAGGACAAGGGCATCGAGATCGACTGGCGGGCCCCTGACGAGTTGGCCTTTCGTGGCGAGCGGCAGGACCTGCAGGAAATCCTGGGCAACCTGATGGAGAACGCCGCCAAGTGGGCGCGGCGTCGGGTCAGGATCTCGGCCGGGGGCTCGCTGCCGGGGCAGATGATCGTCGTGGTCGAGGATGATGGCCCCGGCCTGCCGGCGGACCAGCGCGACGCGGCCCTGAAACGCGGCACCCGCATGGACGAGGCCACGCCCGGCACGGGCCTGGGCCTGTCGATCGTCGATGACCTGACCAAGGCCTATGGCGGCCGCGTCACCCTGGGCGACAGCGACATGGGCGGGCTGAAGGTGATCCTGGACCTGCCCGCCGCCGAGGGCTGAGGCCGCCGGGCGGGGCGACGGCATCTTTGCCGCTGCACTGGACCTGGACCCGATCCGGCTTCTAGAAGGGCGGGCGGTCCAGCTTGTCAGGACGGTTGCTTGGCCCAGCGTAGGTAAGGCTCAGGAGTAGTCATGGCGGACCTGTCTGCCGCACAGCGTATCGCCCTGGCCGAGCTTCTGGCCCGGTGCTCGACCCCGATGCTGGCCCAGGTGGACGCCATGGCTGCCGGGATGGCGGGCGGCAAGGCCCGGATACTGCGCCAGCTGGCGGCCGAGGAAGCCCGCAACCGCGACCGCCGCGAGCTGGTCCTGGCCCCGCTTGATCCCCTGTTCTCGCCGCGCTCTGACGGCCTGCCGGGGCTGAGCTTTCCGGCGGCGGTGCGGGGCCGGCTCTGGGCCACGGCGATCGGGCATGAACCGGGCCTGCTGGCCCAGCTGGATCGCGGGGACCAGGTCTCGCGCACCGTGGCCGACCGCCTGTGCCTGAGCGCGGCCATGGACCTGCGCGACCATCCCGACCAGGTCTGGCCCGGTGCCAGCCGGGACGAGGTCGAGAGCCTGGCGGCCTGCCTTGACCTGATCGGCGTCCTGCGTCGCCACCTGTGGCACATGGAAGAGTGGCTGAGGGGCGGGACGGCTGCGGCGACCGCAGACCTGAAGTATGCGATGAAGCAGGCGGCGACGATCTCGCCCGAGGGGCCCAGGCGGCTGCTGGAGATCCTGTTTGCCCACACCCGCGAGGCGCGGCTGTTCCTGCGGCTCCTGGGCCAGGTGATGCCCCTGGTGGGCCGCGAGCCCCATGTGAATGAGGAAGACATCAGCCTGTTCACCGCGCGCCTGGTCGAGGCGGTGCAGGCGCGAACCCAGGCGATGCTGGCCTTTGACCGCCTGTCGCCCGAGCCGGACCTGGCAGGGCTGCGCGGCCACCTGGTGTGGGTCTCCGACACCCTGGCCGAGTTCGATGCCTCGACCCTGGTGCGGGCCGATGCGACCGGCGGGCCGGTGCTGAGACAGGCCCGCCAGGATGTGTCCCACTTCCTGTCCGACCTCTACCTGGACGCCGAGCAGACGGTGCTGGCCCTGCTGCCGCTGGAGTCCTCGGTCCTGGCGGGCAAGATGAAGCGACCGGTGCCCCGGCTGGACCTGCCGCTGGACGAGGCGGTGGTGGCCAAGGCGCGGGTCCTGCTGAGCATCGTCTCCATGAGCCGGGGCCCGGCCCTGGTCTTTGGGCGCGAATCCGACCGTCGCCAGACCGCCGAGGGCCTGACCTGGCGGCTGGCGTCCTGGGCCGACGAGGCGATAGAGCGGGTCAATGATGGCCTGCTGCCCGACCATGACCTGGCCTGCCGCCGG
>JAEYQX010000093.1 GCA_023409795.1 Pseudomonadota bacterium | reverse complement strand
GTCCTGGGGCGGATCGAGGCCGCCTCGGCCCCGCGCCTGGCCACCTGCGGGCCACTGTCGCAGATGCTGGCCTCTGATCGGTGGGGCCTGTGCCACGCCCCGGTGGCCGAGCCCGCCCAGGCCCTGCAACTGGCCCGGCAGGGCGGGCGTGCCCTGATCGACCTGTCGGCGGCCCGGCCCTGGTGGGGCCGGCTCCTGGCCCTGCCCATGCTGAAGGTGATCGCCGCCCTGCCCGATGACCTGGCGGGCCAGCCGCGCGCCCTCCTGGTCTCGACCGAGGCCCCCGGCCCGACCGGCGATGACCGCACCTTCTGGGTCACCGACAGTGGCCTGCCCGACGACCGGATCGCCCAGGCCCTGGCCGACCAGGGGCTCTATGCCAGCCCCCTGACCGCCGGCGGCGGGTTGAAGCTTTTTGTCCTGGCAGGTTATGTGCAGGCTCAGGACCCGCGCCTGAGCGCCGCCCCAGGCCAGCTGACGGGCGTCATCGGGGCCGCGCCCGTATATTGAGGTTCGAGGACACTGCCATGACCGACACGCCCAAGAGCGTTCCCGTGCCCAAGCCCGGCATCCTCGATATCGCGCCCTATGTCGGCGGCAAGAGTGCCATCGCCGGGGTGGCCGACCCGATCAAGCTGTCCTCCAACGAGAACCCGCTGGGGGCCGGGCCCAGGGCGCGTGAGGCCTTTGCCGCGGTGCTGGACAAGATCCACATCTATCCCGATGGCCGGGCCGACCGGCTGCGCGCGGCCGTGGCCGAGACGTTTGGTCTGGAAGAGGATCGCCTGATCTTCGGCAATGGCTCGGACGAGGTCTTTGCCCTGCTGAACCAGACCTACCTGACGGCCGGCGACAACATCGTCTCGGGCGAATATGGCTTCTTGGCCTACCGGATTTCGGCGCTCGGCTGCGAAAGCCAGGTCAAGCTGGCCCCCGAGCCCAACTGCAAGGCCGAGGTCGATGACCTGCTGGCCCAGGTCGATGACCGCACGAAGATCGTCTACCTGTCCAACCCGTCGAACCCGACCGGCAGCTGGCACTCGGCCGAGGAAATCCGCCGCCTGCACGAGGGCCTGCCCGGCCACGTCATCCTGGTGATCGACGAGGCCTATGCCGAGTTCGTCACCGAGCCCGGCTATGAAAGCGCCTTCGAGCTGGCCCGCCACAGCGACAACATCGTCGTCACCCGCACCTTCTCCAAGATCCACGGCCTGGGTGGCCTGCGCATCGGCTATGGCTATGCCCCGGCGGCCATGATGGCGGCGATGGACCGCATCCGCCTGCCGTTCAATGTCTCGGTGCCCGGCATTGCCGCCGCCGTTGCCGCCCTGTCGGACGACGCGCACCAGCAGGCCTCGCGCGACCTGGTCAGCGAGTGGCGGCCGCGCCTGACCCAGATCATCAAGGGCTTTGGCTATGAGGTCCTGCCCTCGGCGGGCAACTTCATCCTGGTGCGCTTCGCGGACGCGGCGACGGCCGAGGCGGCCAATGCCTTCCTGATGACGCGCGGGATCATCGTGCGCAGCGTGGCGGGCTATGGCCTGCCGGACGGCCTGCGCATCACCATCGGCACCCCGGACCAGAACCGCGCCGTCGCCGATGCCCTGAGCGAGTTTGCCGCGCTGTAGCCGCGCGGCAGCCCGGTGCCTACATTCCGCTGAAGCGGGCGACGCCGATGATGCCGGCGCGCCAGACATGGTCGTCGTCCAGCAGGGGGCTGTCGGCCGTGTCGCCCAGGTATTGCTCGTAGTTGACGAAGGAGCCGACGCCGTAGCGGTTGCCCAGCGGGATGGCCAGGAAGGCCGAGACCCCGGCGGCGGACAGGCCACCCTTGCCCTGGAACTCGCGATAGCCGCTGGCGGCGGCCTCTTCGGCCGTCACGCCGAAATAGCGGTTGAGGCGGTCCGCATCCCCGCCACGGCCATAGGCCATCAGCTGCAGCAGGCCGACGCGGGTGATCTGCTGGTGGGCGGCCTGGACGTTCCAGTTCAGGCCGGCATCGTCGCCGGTCACGTCCTGCTGGACCCGGCCACCGACCACCACATTGCCGGGCAGGCGCTTGAAGGCATAAAGGGTGGCATCAGCCCCCAGCCCGGGGCGGTCCTCGAAGCCGTCGATCTCGCCCGAGGCAAAGCGCGGGCGCAGCTGGACCCCGGCGCGCAGGTCATCGGTCTTGATGGCGTTCCAGCCGATCCCGTCCAGGCCATTGGCATAGACGATGTCGCGATAGCTGGCCGAGCCCCAGAAGGTCCAGTTGGTCTCCTTGGTGCTGCCCCCGCTGGGGCTGAAGCCACGGACGAAGCCGCCGCCGACGTCGACCTTCCAGGTCTTGGGCGCTTCGACGGCCTCGAACGGCTGTGACTGGGCCATGGCTGCACCGCCGCCGAGGGCCAGGGTGGTGGAAAGCGTGGCCGTAGCCAGAGTCTTGAACCGCATGAACTATCCCGGAATGAAGGGCCCGTCGGGGATAACGTGGCCGTCTCCTGCCGGTTCAACCCGAGGTTCGAGGCGTCAAAACGCCCTTAGCGGGGCAACAAGAGGGCAGTCGAGGTGGTCTCGATCCGCGATTCCATCTGCTTCATGAACTCGATCCGCTTCAGGCTGGCCTCGACCGGCGGCAGGAACTCGAAGACCACGGTGCCGGGCCGGAAGCCGGTCACGCCCTTGGCCGGCCAGTGCTGGCCCGAGTTGGTGGCCAGCAGGTGGCAGGGCACCGAGACGTCGCGATAGATGGCGGCGACCCCGGGCTTGTAGTCGCCGGGCTGGCCCGGCCGGGTGCGGGTGCCCTCGGGGAAGATGACGATCTGGCGGTCGTCGACCAGGCGCTCGCGCGTGTTGCGCACCATGTCCTTCAGGGCCTTGGCATGGGCGGCGCGGTCGACCGGGATCATCCGGGTCTTCCAGGCGAACCAGCCAAAGAAGGGCAGGGGCATCAGCTCCTTCTTCATGACGAAGCAGGGGTTGTCCAGGAAGGTGAAGGGCGCGACCACGTCCAGCATGGACTGGTGCTTGGCGGCGACCAGGGCCGCCCCGGTCGGGCGATGCTCCAGGCCCCGGACCTCGACCCTGATGCCTACGATCCAGCGCAGGCCAAACAGGATGAAGCGCGCCCAGGCCCGGATCACGCCCATGGCCCACTGATGCGGGCCCAGCAGGGCCGGCGACAGCAGGATGGCGAACAGGGGCATGGACAGGTACAGCCACAGGCTGAACACAAGCGAGCGGATGAGGGTCATTGGGCAGCCTTGGTCTCGAGTCCGGCCGGGCGCTCGGGATGCTCGCCCTTCAGCGCGTGCAGGCCTTCGCGGCCCAGGACGGCCAGGTATTTCAGGTATTCCAGCGTCATGCGCCGGGCGCTGACGGCGGCCCGCCACCAGCGCGAATTATCCAGCGACGGCGTCGGCACCGCATAGGCCGTCAGCTTGATGCCGGGGGCCGCCGCGCGCAGTTCCAGCAGGCTGCGCGGCATATGATAGTCAGAGGTGACCACGATCAGGCTGCGATAGCCCTTGGTGCGGGCCCAGGCGGCGATTTCCTGGGCATTGCCCACCGTGTCCTCGGCCTCGAAGCCCAGATCGACACAGCAGTTGAACAGCTTGCTGGAGCCCGGCGTCAGGGCGCGCAGCTCCTGGCGGCGAACGTCGCGGTTGACGCCCGAGATCAGCAGGCGGTCGCCCTTGTCCAGTTCCAGCAGGCGAATGGCGGCATTGACCCGCTCTGCCGACGGCCCGGTCAGGGCCACGATGGCCTCGGCCCGCGCCGGCTCGGGCGCAGGCGTCAGGCCGCGCACCCGCTCGGCAAAGACGAACAGGCCGACCAGCCACATCAGGGCGACAGCAAAGATCAGGGTAAGGAACTTCATTGCGCCCTACCTAACCACGCCCGGCCAGCTTCGCCAGAGCCGTCAGCCGTGCCGAGGCCATGGCCACGGCAAAGGCTGCTATTGGACACAGGATCAGCACCAGCAGGTCGGTGAAGGCCAGGGGCAGGGCAGGGGTCAGGCCCTCGCTCCCGCCCAGCAGGCGGGCGGCGGCCAGCACCAGCCCGGCGGCCCCGGCCCCCAGGGCCCCCGCCTTGATGGCCAGGCCGCCAAAGCGCTTCTGGAACAGGCCGGCGATCAGGCCGTCCGGGGCTCCGTTCAGGCTCAGGGTCTCGATCACCGCCGCCTGGGCGGCCAGGCCCTGGCGGGTGGCATAGGCGATGACGGCTGCGGTCGCCGCCGCGATCAGGGCAAAGGCGGTCAGGGCCAGGGCTGACAGGACGGCGGCGGCCCGCTCCACCTCGCCGCGCCACAGGCTGTGGTCATCGACGGTGGCATCAAGGCCTGCCTCGGCCAGGGTCTGGCTCAGCCTGTCAGGGGTGGCGGGCCTGTCGTCGTCCAGCCGCACGGTCACCAGGAAGGGCAGGGGCAGGTCCGACAGGACCGCCTCGCCGACCCAGGGGCGCAGCAGGGCCTCGGCGGCCTTGCGGTCCAGGGCCTCGGCCTCGGCCACGCCGTCCAGGCCCGCCAGGGCCTCGGCCGCGCGACCGGCGGCGGTCGCGCCTGATTCGTCCACTCTTGGCCGGACCTGGACCGTGACCTCGCCGCGCAGCCGCCCGGCCCAGCCGTGCGCGGCCCGGTCAGCCGCCAGGGCCCCGACCGCCGTGACCGAGGCGAGGAAGCACAGCACGGCCACGACCACCACCAGCCAGCGCTCGGCCCCCGCCTCGGGCGGCAGCAGCGAGGGTTTGCGGGCAAACGGGCGCGCGCTCATGCCGCAGCCCCAAACGGACGGGCCAGGCTCAGCTGCCCCTGATCCAGCCGCAGGATCCCGGCCCCGACGCGTTCGGCCAGGGCCTCGTCGTGGCTGGCGATCAGGACCGTGGCCCCCAGGCGATTCAGCGAGGCAAACAGGTGCATCAGCTTCTCGCCCATGGCGCGGTCGACGCTGCCGGTCGGCTCGTCGGCCAGGATCAGCTGGGGGCGGGTGATCACGGCCCGGGCGATGGCCAGCCTCTGCTTCTCGCCGCCGGACAGGGCGGGCGGCCGGGCCGACATCCTTTGGCCCAGGCCCACCCAGCGCAGCATCTCGGCCACGTCGGCCTGATAGTCCGACGGCCGCTGGCCGGCCAGCCGCAGGGGCAGGGCCGCATTGTCAAAGGCGCTCAGGTGGTCCAGCAGCCGGAAATCCTGGAAGACCACGCCCATGCGGTGGCGCAGGCCCGGCACCGCCGAGTGCGGCAGGCGGGTGACGTCCTGGCCAAACAGGCTGATGCCTCCGCTGTGGGGGCGGGCCGCCAGGGTCAGCAGGCCAAGCAGGGATGACTTGCCAGCGCCGGAAGGACCGGTAAGAAAGTGGAAAGAGCCCTGTTTCAGACTGAGACTGACGTCGCGAAGCACATGGGGCCTGTCCGGGTAGCCGAAACTGACCCCGCTCAGGCGGACGGTATCAGGCACCGGGGCCGGTTCAGCATCGCGTCGGGTCGAGTATGGCATCGGGTTTCGTTTTGGACCGTGGCGTCGCAGGCGCCTTGACAGGAGGGGGCTCGAAGCCTCGCAGTCAGCCGACATGATACTGACCTGCCCCGCCTGCGCCACCAGCTATTTTGTCCCCGATGACGCAATCGGCCCCAACGGGCGCCGGGTGCGTTGCAAGTCCTGTGGCCATGACTGGCGCGCCACGCTCGAGGACGAGCCGCTGGAACTGTCGTCCCAGGCGGCTTCCCCGGCACCTGAAGCGGCCGATGCGGCCCCGGGCAGCCTGTCCGAAAGCCTGGCCGAGACACCGGCTCCCGAGCTGCCGCGCGCCTTCCGCGCCAAGGCCGAGCGCAAGCGCCGGATGCGCCAAGCCGCGACCCAGGGCGCGGCCTGGGTGGCCCTGGCCGTCGTGCTGACGGGGCTGGTGCTGGCGGCCCTGGTCTGGCGCCTGCCCATCGTCCAGGCCTGGCCCCAGACGGCCAGCCTCTACAAGGCCATCGGCTTTACCGTGAACGTCACCGGGGTCGAGCCGGAGGCGGTGCGCGGCAAGCTGCTGTCCCATGATCCCGGCCGCGTCGTCGCTGCCGGGGCCCTGCGCAACATCCGCGACCGCGAGGTCGTGCCCCCGCCGGTGATCGTCGTCCTGCGCGACGACCGCGGCCACGAGCTCGCCCGACAGCGCGTGGTGCTGGATGGCCCGCCGATCCTGCCGGGCAAGGTCCAGGGCTTTGCCGCCATCCTCGACAACCCCGAGGGGAAGGGGACACGGATTGCAATCGAATTTGCGCTGGAGCCCGAGGCCCCGGCTCCCGTCGCCAAAACGGCTGGAGAATCAGTCCCTACCGCCCGCGCCCTGCCGGTAGCCGAAACCGGATTGCGTCCGGCCACGGCTTATGATCCGCCGCCTGGCGAGGCGCTGCCTCTCGACAAAAAGGGCTCTTAAGGGCTATCGCCCCCCGATGGCTGACCCCGCACCCGTGCCCGCCCCGACGGTCCTTCTGCCCCAGAGCGAGATTGAGACCATTCTGGCCCGACTGGCCGAGCAGATCGCTCCGGTCATCGATGATGAGACGGTCGCCGTCGTCCTGTTGACCGGCGGCCTCTGGTTCGCTGCCGACATGACCCGTGCCCTGTCGCGCGCGGGCCGCGATGTCCGCTTCGATGCCCTGTGGATGTCCTCCTATGGCGATGACAAGGCCAGCAAGGGCCGCGTCGAGATCCGCGCCGACCTGCAGCGCGCGGTCGAGGGCAAGACTGTCCTGATCCTGGATGACGTCTTTGATACCGGCCTGTCGCTGGCCGAGGCGGTCCGCCATATCAAGGCCAAGGGCGCGGCCAGGGTCCTGACCTGCGTCTTTGCCCGCAAGCCCTGGCCCGAGCCCCGCGCCCAGTCGCCCGACTTCGTGGGCTGGGAAGCCCCCGCCCGCTTCCTCGTCGGCTATGGGCTGGACCACCAGGGCGGCCTGCGCGGCCTGCCCGACCTCTGCGCCCTGGACTAGGGACTTCTAGAGCCAGTCGGCCATCGGCTCGCGCGCGAACATCTCGTCATAGGTGGGGCGCGGCCGGATCACGGCATGGCGCTCGCCATCGACCAGGACCTCTGCGGCCAGGGGGCGGGTGTTGTATTCGCCACTCATCACCGCGCCATAGGCCCCGGCGGACATGAAGACCACCAGGTCGCCGGCCTGAAGCGGAGCCAGCGCGCGGTCGCGGGCAAAGGTGTCGCCGGTCTCGCAGACCGGGCCGACGATGTCGTGGGCCAGGGCCTCGCCCTCACGCGGCCGCACCGGCTTCACGTCATGGAAGGCGTCATAGAGGGCCGGGCGCATCAGGTCGTTCATCGCCGCATCCAGCACCAGGAAGCGACGGCCATCTGTGCGCTCATTGACCTGGATGACCCGGCTCAGCAGCACCCCGGCATTGGCGGCCATCAGCCGTCCCGGCTCAAAGGCCGCCTCGACCTCCAGGCCTTCCAGGACGCGGGCGGCCATGGCGACATAGTCCGCCGGGGCCACGGTCTCGGCATCCCCGTAGTAGGGCACGCCCAGGCCGCCGCCCAGGTCGAGGCGGGTCACGCTGTGCCCCTGGGCACGCAGCTGTCCGGTCATTTGGCGCAGGACCCTGAAGGCCCCTTCCAGCGGGGCCAGGTCGGTGATCTGGCTGCCGATGTGGCAGGCCAGGCCCACGGGCGTGACGTGGTCCGACGCCGAGGCGCGGGCATAGAGGTCAAGCGCCTCCTCGACCGGCACGCCGAACTTGTCGCCGGCCCCGCCCGTGGTGATCTTGGCATGGCCGCCCGCGCCGATGCGGGGATTGACGCGGATGGCGATGGCCGGGCTCGCGGCCTTCGAGCGGGCGACGGCGATCAGGCGATCCAGCTCGGCCGAGGACTCGACATTGATCTGGCGCACGCCCTGTTCGATGGCAAAGGCCAGCTCGGCGTCGGTCTTGCCCACGCCCGAGAAGATGATCCTGGACGCCGGGATGCCGGCCTTCAGCGCCCGGCGGATCTCGCCCTCGGACACGGTATCGGCCCCGCAGCCCTCGCGCGCCAGGGTGGCCAGGACCGACAGGTTGGAGTTGGCCTTGACCGCAAAGGCGATCAGGGCCTCGCCCAGGGCAGGCCGGTGGGCGTCACAGGCCGTCCGCATCACCTGGTAGTGCCGGCGCAGGGTGGCGGCGGAATAGACATAGGTCGGCGTGCCGACTTCCGCCGCCAGGGCTTCCAGCGAGACGCCCTCGGCGTGCAGGACGCCCTCTTTCAGTTCGAAGTGATGCACCGGGGGCGGTCCTGTCGTCGTCGGTGTTTACTGCGGCGGGCGGCCGAACGGGTCCGAAGGCCCGCCGTCGATCGGCAGCTGGCTGGGCGGACGGTTCAGGGTGGCCGGCTCGGGCAGGGGCTCGGACAGGCTGTCGCGGATCGCGCGCTCGGTCTTTACGGCCCCCGGGGCTTCCAGGTCGGCCATGCGACCACAGGCCGACAGGGCGAGGGTGGCGACAAGGCCCACCATCAGGACAAGGGTCTTCTTCACAGGCGTTGCCTCCAGTCGGCGATACGGGCGCGGACCTGATCAGGTGCCGTGCCGCCAAAGGACTGGCGGCTGGCGCACGAGGCCTGCGGGGTCAGGACTTCATAGACGCCTTCGTGGATGCGGTCATCCAGCGCCTTCAGCTCTTCGATCGGCAACTGGCCCAGATCGAGACCCAGCTGTTCGGCGCGCTTCACGGCGGCACCGGTGACGTGGTGGGCCTGGCGGAACGGCAGGTTCAGTTCGCGCACCAGCCAGTCGGCCAGATCGGTCGCGGTCGAGAAACCGGCACCGGCGGCGGCGGCCATTTTTTCGGTATTGGGGCGGAAGGCCGCGATCATGGCGGTCATCGAGGTGATGGCCAGATCCAGGGCGTCGAAGGCTTCGAACACCGGCGGCTTGTCTTCCTGCATGTCCTTGGAATAGGCCAGCGGCAGGCCCTTCATGACGGTGGACAGGGCGATGAAGGCGCCCATGACC
>JAEYQX010000281.1 GCA_023409795.1 Pseudomonadota bacterium | reverse complement strand
TCGGGCCGTTCGGTCATCACCGTGGGCCCCGAGCTGAAGCTGCACGAGTGCGGCCTGCCCAAGAAGATGGCGCTGGAGCTGTTCAAGCCCTTCATCTATGCGCGCCTTGACGCCAAGGGCCTGTCGGGCACCGTCAAGCAGTCCAAGCGCATGGTCGAGCGCGAGCAGCCCCAGGTCTGGGACATCCTCGAAGAGGTCATCCGCGAGCACCCGGTCTTCCTGAACCGCGCACCGACCCTGCACCGTCTGGGCATCCAGGCGTTCGAGCCGAAGCTGATCGAGGGCAAGGCCATCCGCCTGCACCCGCTGGTCTGTACCGCGTTCAACGCTGACTTCGACGGCGACCAGATGGCCGTGCACGTCCCGCTGAGCCTCGAGGCCCAGCTGGAAGCGCGCGTCCTGATGATGTCGACGAACAACATCCTGTCGCCGGCCAACGGCAAGCCGATCATCGTGCCGTCGCAGGATATCGTGCTGGGCCTCTACTACCTGTCGCTGGTCAAGGATAACCAGCCGGGTGAAGGCAAGCTGTTCGCCAACATGGGTGAAATCGATGCGGCCCTGGATGCCGGCGTCGTCAAGCTGCACACCAAGGTCAAGGCCCGCTGGACCGAGATGAACGCCGACGGTGAAGTCGTGACCAAGGTCATCGACACCACCCCGGGCCGCATGAAGCTCGGTGCCCTGCTGCCGCTGAACAAGAACATCGGCTACCGCCTGGTCGACAAGAACCTGACCAAGAAGGAAATCGGTAACCTGATCGATCAGGTCTATCGCCACTGCGGTCAGAAGGCGACGGTCATCTTTGCTGACCAGATGATGGGCCTGGGCTTCCGCGAAGCCGCCAAGGCCGGCATCTCGGTGGGCAAGGACGACATCGTCATCCCGCCCAAGAAGGAAGCCCTGGTCAACGAACCCCGCCACCAGGTGGAAGAGTACGAGCAGCAGTATGCTGACGGCCTCATCACCAAGGGCGAGAAGTACAACAAGGTCGTTGACGCCTGGGCCAAGGCTACCGACAAGATCGCTGACGAGATGATGGGCGAGATCGCCCAGCCTCGCGTCCTGATCGCGGGCCAGGAGCCGGACATCAACTCCGTCTACATGATGGCCAACTCGGGTGCCCGTGGTTCGCAGGCCCAGATGAAGCAGCTGGGCGGTATGCGCGGCCTGATGGCCAAGCCGTCGGGCGAGATCATCGAGACCCCGATTATCTCGAACTTCAAGGAAGGCCTGACCGTCCTTGAATACTTCAACTCCACCCACGGTGCCCGTAAGGGCCTGGCCGATACCGCCCTGAAGACCGCCAACTCGGGTTACCTGACCCGTCGTCTGGTGGACGTCGCCCAGGACTCGATCGTGACCGAGGAAGACTGCGGCTCGACCCGCGGCATCACCCTGCGCGCCGTGACCGAGGGCGGTGACGTCCTGGTCTCGCTGGGCCAGCGTGACCTGGGTCGCTACGCGGCCGAGGACATCAAGGAGCCCGGCACCGACAACATCGTCTTCCCGGCGGACACCTATCTGCAGGAAGAAGAGATCGAGGCCATCGAGGCCGCCGGCGTCCAGTCGGTCAAGGTCCGCTCGGCCCTGACCTGCGATGCCGAAGCCGGCATCTGCGGCATGTGCTATGGTCGTGACCTGGCCCGCGGTACCAACGTCAACATCGGTGAAGCGGTCGGCGTCATCGCCGCCCAATCGATCGGTGAGCCGGGTACCCAGCTTACCATGCGTACCTTCCACATTGGTGGTACCGCCCAGGTGGCTGACACCTCCTTCTTCGAGGCGACCAATGCCGGTACGGCCAAGATCGTTGGCCCGACCGTTGTGGCTGCCCACGGCGACCTGGTGGCCCTGAGCCGCAACGTCGTGGTCACCATCGTCGTCGACGGCAAGGACCGCGAGACGCACAAGGTGCCCTATGGTGCCCGCATCCGCGTCAAGGAAGGTGCCGACGTCACCAAGGGCCAGCGCATCGCCGAGTGGGACCCGTACACCACCCCCATCCTCACGGAAGTGGGCGGTACGATCCGCTACGAGGACCTGCTGGAAGGCCTGTCCGTCAAGGAAGAGACCGACGAGGCCACGGGCATCGCCCAGCGCGTCGTTTCCGACTGGCGAGCCAGCCCGCGCGGTTCGGACCTGCGTCCGGCCCTGGGCATCATCAACGGCGAGAGCTACGCCCGCCTGGCTTCGGGTTCGGATGCCCGTTACCTGCTGCCGGTCGGCGCCATCCTGTCGGTGGCCAATGGCGACGAGGTCAAGCCGGGTGAGATCATCGCCCGTATCCCGACCGAGGGTGCCAAGACCCGCGACATCACCGGCGGTCTGCCGCGTGTTGCCGAACTGTTCGAAGCCCGCCGTCCGAAGGACTGCGCCGTCATCGCCGAAATGGATGGCCGCGTTGAATTCGGTCGCGACTACAAGAACAAGCGCCGCATCAAGATCACGCCGGAGCCGGATGCCGATGGCAACCAGGCCGAACCGGTCGAGTTCCTGATCCCGAAGGGCAAGCATATCTCCGTCCACGACGGCGATCTGATCCAGAAGGGCGACTACATCATCGACGGTAACCCGGATCCGCACGATCTGCTGCGCATCCAGGGCGTCGAGGCTCTGGCCGAGTACCTCGTCAACGAGGTGCAGGAAGTCTACCGCCTGCAAGGCGTGCCGATTAACGACAAGCACATCGAAGTGATCGTGCGCCAGATGCTGCAGAAGGTCGAAGTCATCGATCCGGGTGAAACCACCCTGATCCGTGGCGACACCGTCGAGAAGTCGGAAGCCGCCTACGAGAATGCCAAGGTCGAGAAGCGTGGCGGTCGTCAGGCCATCACCCAGCCCGTCCTGCTCGGCATCACCAAGGCGTCGCTGCAGACCCGCAGCTTCATCTCGGCCGCTTCGTTCCAGGAGACGACCCGCGTCCTTACCGAGGCTTCGGTCCACGGCAAGAAGGACATGCTGGAAGGCCTCAAGGAGAACGTCATCGTTGGCCGCCTGATCCCGGCGGGCACCGGTGCCTACCTCCGCTCGCTGCAGAAGCTGGCCAACCAGCGCGACGCCGAGCTGACCCAGGCCCGCGAAGACGCCATCGAGCCGCTGCCGGCCGACCTGGCTCTGGAACTGGGTTCGGACGACTGATCCGTCAGTCAGGCTGAAAATGGAAAAGGCGGTGCGAAAGCACCGCCTTTTTTCTTGGCTGTCCTGGTAGCGACTTCCTGCCGCCGTCATCCCCCGGCTAGGGTTCAGTCGCTGCCATTGCCGGGCCTGCCGGCGACGCCGGCCGAGCCGGGGACCTGGGGCCCCGTGGGGCGGGGGCCGTCCGTCTTGTTCGTCCGGATGTTGGTGGTCGAATCCATCTGCAGGGACGGATCCAGCAGGCTGCCAGCGCAGCCGGTGCCCAGGTTCGATCCGGGACAGTCGGCCGTCCCGACGTTGCCGGTGCCCCCCGCGAGCGGCCGGCGACGGGCCTCATAGTTATACATCTCGCGCGCGCCCTCGCGGGCAAAGCGGGCATCGCGGGCGGCATTGCCCGAGCCGGTAATTCGGGTCTGGGCCCCGGCGGCGGCGTCGGCGTTGAAGCGCTCATCGCACAGGGCCTGCTCGCTGGGCGTCAGGCGCCCGCGTGAGCGACAGCCCAGCGGCGAGGTGCGCAGGGCCCGGGCATTTCGCCCGGCCTGGGTGCTGGGGGCCACCCGCCAGGCTTCCGAGATACCCGGCACCGGCGAGCTGGCCCCGGCGGGCGGTGCCATGGCCCCCGGCACCGGATTGGCCAGGCGTGGCATGGGCGGGGAGGGCGACCCCGAAGCCGCCGCGGCGGCTGCGGCGGCAGCGGCCCGTTCCTTCTCGTCCTCGTCGCGACGGCGCAGTGGCAGGTCGTCTGCCGAGGTAGAGGCGGTTTCGGCCTCGGCCTGCTGGCTGGATGTGGCGTCAGCGGGGGCCTCCACCCGGGGGGTGGCGGTCGAGATGGCGCTGGGCGGTGCCAGGGTCGAGGGCCGGTCGATCGCCTCGATCTCCGGGCGGGGGGCGACGACGGTCGGTAGGGCCTGGCTGAGGGGGGAGGGCGTGGCCGGGCTTTGCAGGGCTTCCAGGCTCTGGGCTTCGGCCGGGCGGGGTGGCGGCTGCAGCTGCGGCAGGCTGCGGTCCAGCGGGGCCGGGGTCACAACCGGGCTCGGTGTCGCCAGCGGCGCTTCCAGGGCCTGTTCGACCGGGGGCGGCTCGATCGGCCGGGGCAGGGGCTCGGTCCGGGGTTCGGTCTGCGGCTCAACCTGGGGCTGGACCCGGGGCGGCGTGACCGGCCGGGGCAGAGGCGGCCTGACGGGTTCTTCCAGCTGGACCTGGATGATGGGCAGTTCGGGCGGCAGCCGGAAACGCGGGTCATCGCCTGCGGCCAGGAGAATCATCGGGGCCAGGACCGCGAAATGCAGGCCCGCCGAGGCTCCCAGCATCAGGATGTGGCGTCGCCGCGTCTGCCGCTCGCGCCGGGTCCTGACGGGTAGCAAGACTGTGTCCAGTGTGACCGCCATCCGGTCTCCCGTCCCTAGAAGCCGCCTTCCTTGGGGGCAGCATGGCCATAAGCTGGCACGAAGACCAATAACGAAAAAGAAACCGCCCTCCGGACCGGCCCGGGCCCTGATCCTGCGCGATGACCTTGACGCAGGTCTTGATCGAGCGTAAACGGCGCGCACTTTCGAGACGTGGGCGGTTCGCTGCTCGTGCCAGATCGTGACAATCAAGCGGACGGGCTGTGCCCGCCGGAACGCCCAAAGCGCGCGTTCCGGCTTTTTCGTTTGGATGGACCGGTTCTCTCGATCAATCCCCGGGTGCGGCTTCGGTCGTATCCAAAAGAAGGCTCATGAGGCGCCCCGGCCGAAAGGCACACGCCTCCATCGCAAAGAGACGAATTCGAATGCCTACGATCAACCAGCTGATCCGCAAGCCGCGTAAGCCCAAGCCCGTCCGTAACAAGGTTCCGGCTCTGGAGGGTTCGCCCCAGCGTCGCGGCGTCTGCACCCGCGTTTACACCACCACCCCGAAGAAGCCGAACTCGGCTCTGCGTAAGGTGGCCAAGGTCCGTCTGGCCAAGAACGGTATTGAAGCCCTGTGCTACATCCCGGGTGAAGGCCACAACCTGCAAGAGCACTCGGTTGTTCTGATCCGCGGCGGCCGCGTGAAGGACTTGCCCGGCGTTCGCTACCACATCCTGCGCGGTGTTCTGGATACCCAGGGCGTCAAGGACCGTAAGCAGCGCCGTTCGCACTACGGTGCCAAGCGTCCGAAGTAAGACGTTCTTTCAGGCCTGTCTGGTCTGGCCCTCAGAGATTTTCCCGGCGCTTCGGCGCCGGGGCACTGCAAGGAATAATCCATGTCCCGTCGTCACCGCGCCCAGAAGCGCGAAGTTCTGCCGGATCCCAAGTTCGGTGACCTGGTCGTTACCAAGTTCATGAACTACGTCATGTACGAAGGTAAGAAGGCTGTGGCCGAAAACATCGTCTACGGTGCTTTCGACATCCTGGCCGAGAAGAAGAAAGACAAGACCGCCATCGAGACCTTCCACGAGGCTCTCGAGAACGTCGCTCCGGCTGTCGAAGTCCGTTCGCGCCGCGTGGGTGGTGCCACCTACCAGGTGCCGGTCGAAGTCCGCCCGGACCGTCGTCGCGCCCTGGCCATCCGCTGGCTGGTCAACGCCGCTCGCAAGCGCGGTGAAAACACCATGACCGAAAAGCTGGCCGCCGAGCTGCTGGACGCTTCGAACAACCGTGGTACCTCGGTCAAGAAGCGCGAAGACACCCACAAGATGGCAGAAGCCAACCGCGCCTTCAGCCACTACCGCTGGTAAGCGTCTTCAGGGCGTCATACGGCGCACCTATCTGAGACTATCCGGCGCGGGCGGTTTGAGCTAAATCGCCCGCGCTGTCTTATTCGATATAACCCTGGGCGCCCGGCGTCCGCGAGCACCCGAAGGCAACTCCAATGCCACGCACACACAAAATCGAAGACTACCGCAACTTCGGCATCATGGCCCACATCGATGCGGGCAAGACGACGACGACCGAGCGGATCCTGTTCTACACCGGCAAGAACCACAAAATGGGCGAGACGCACGACGGTGCCTCGACCATGGACTGGATGGACCAGGAACAAGAGCGCGGCATCACGATCACCTCGGCTGCCACGACCGCTTTCTGGCGCGAAAAGCGCCTGAACATCATCGACACCCCGGGCCACGTTGACTTCACCATCGAAGTCGAGCGTTCGCTGCGCGTGCTCGACGGTGCTGTCACGGTTCTGGACGGCAACGCCGGCGTTGAGCCGCAGACCGAGACCGTCTGGCGCCAGGCCGACAAGTACAAGGTCCCGCGCATCGTCTTCGTCAACAAGATGGACAAGATCGGCGCTGACTTCGACAAGTCGGTGGAATCGATCCGCGACCGTCTGGGTGCCAAGGCTGTGCCGATCCAGCTGCCGATCGGTTCGGAAGCTGACCTGAAGGGCGTCGTCGACCTGGTCGAGATGAAGGCCCTGGTCTGGGAAACCGACAAGGTTGGCGCTGACGCCGAAGTCCGCGACATCCCGGCCGACATGGCCGACAAGGTCGCTGAGGCTCGCCAGTACCTGGTCGACAACGCCGTCGAGATCGACGACGAAGCCATGGAAGCCTACCTGGGTGGCGAAGAGCCCTCGGTTGAAGTGCTGAAGCGCTGCATCCGCAAGGCCGTCATTGAAGGTCACTTCTATCCGATCCTCGCCGGCTCGGCCTTCAAGAACAAGGGCGTCCAGCCCCTGCTCGACGCCGTCGTCGACTACCTGCCGTCGCCGGTCGACATCCCGCCGACCCCGGGCATCGACTTCAAGACCGAAGAGCCGATCACCCGCAAGGCTTCGGACGAAGAGCCGCTGTCGGTTCTGGCCTTCAAGATCATGGACGACCCCTTCGTCGGCTCGATCACCTTCTGCCGCCTGTACTCGGGCAAGATGGAAACCGGCCAGTCGCTGCTGAACTCGTCGCGTGACAAGCGCGAGCGCGTCGGCCGCATGCTGCTGATGCACTCGAACAACCGTGAGGACATCAAGGAAGCCTACGCCGGCGACATCGTTGCCCTGGCTGGCCTGAAGGAAACCCGCACGGGCGACACCCTGTGCGACCCGCTGAAGCAACCGGTCATCCTGGAGAAGATGGAATTCCCGGCTCCGGTGATCGAGATCGCGGTTGAGCCGAAGTCGAAGGCTGACCAGGAGAAGCTGGGCGTGGCTCTGGCCAAGCTGGCTTCGGAAGACCCCTCCTTCACCGTCTCGACCGACCACGAGTCGGGCCAGACCATCCTGAAGGGCATGGGCGAGCTTCACCTGGACATCAAGATCGACATCCTGAAGCGCACCTACAAGGTCGAGGCCAACATCGGCGCGCCGCAGGTGGCCTATCGTGAAGCCATCGGCCGCAAGGTCGAGATCGACTACACCCACAAGAAGCAGACCGGTGGTACCGGCCAGTTCGCTCGCGTCATCATCGAGTTCGAACCGACCGAGCCGGGCGAAGGCTTCGTCTTCGAGAACGCCATCGTCGGCGGTGCGGTGCCCAAGGAATACATCCCGGGCGTCGAGAAGGGCCTGGAGTCGGCCAAGGAAAACGGCCTGCTGGCTGGCTTCCCGGTCATCGACTTCAAGGCAACCCTGAAGGACGGCAAGTTCCACGACGTCGACTCGTCGGTCCTGGCCTTCGAAATCGCCTCGCGCGCTGCCTTCCGTGAGCTGAAGGAAAAGGCTTCGCCGAAGCTGCTCGAGCCGGTGATGGCTGTTGAAGTTGTGACCCCCGAGGAATACCTCGGCTCGGTCATCGGTGACCTGAACGGCCGCCGTGGTATGATCCAGGGTCAGGACATGCGCGGTAACGCGGTTGTCGTGAACGCCTTCGTGCCGCTGGCCAACATGTTCGGCTACGTGAACACCCTGCGTGGTATGTCGCAAGGCCGTGCACAGTTCACCATGCAGTACGACCACTACGAGCCGGTGCCGCAACACGTCGCCGACGAAGTGATCAAGAAGTACGCCTAATTGAGTGATCCCGCCCTCTCGGGGGCGGGAGCACTTGAATTCCGGGCGATTTGGTTCCAGATCGCCCGTTTCATCCCCAAACCCAAGGACCCCCGGTTCGGGGACCAGGAGCTAGAGAATGGCCAAGGAAAAGTTCGAACGCACTAAGCCGCACTGCAACATCGGCACCATCGGTCACGTTGACCACGGCAAGACCACGCTGACGGCTGCGATCACCATCACGCTGGCCAAGGCCGGCGGCGCACAAGCCAAAAACTACGCCGACATCGACGCGGCCCCGGAAGAAAAAGCCCGCGGCATCACCATCAACACCGCCCACGTGGAATATGAGACGGCCAACCGTCACTACGCCCACGTGGACTGCCCGGGTCACGCCGACTACGTGAAGAACATGATCACCGGTGCTGCCCAGATGGACGGCGCGATCCTGGTCTGCTCGGCTGCTGACGGCCCGATGCCGCAAACCCGCGAGCACATCCTGCTGTCGCGTCAGGTTGGCGTTCCGGCCCTGGTCGTCTTCCTGAACAAGGTCGACATGGTCGACGACGAAGAGCTGCTCGAGCTGGTCGAAATGGAAGTCCGCGAGCTGCTGTCCTCGTACAACTTCCCGGGCGACGACATCCCGGTGATCAAGGGCTCGGCCCTGGCCGCCGTCGAAGACCGTGACCCGGCCATCGGTGAAGAAGCCATCCTGAAGCTGATGGCTGCCGTTGACGAATACATCCCGCAGCCGGAACGCCCGATCGACCAGGCCTTCCTGATGCCGGTTGAAGACGTCTTCTCGATCTCGGGCCGCGGCACCGTGGTGACCGGTCGCGTCGAGCGCGGCATCATCAAGGTCGGTGAAGAAGTCGAGATCGTTGGCATCCGTCCGGTCCAGAAGACGACCTGCACGGGCGTCGAAATGTTCCGCAAGCTGCTGGACCAGGGCCAGGCTGGTGACAACGTCGGCGTTCTGCTGCGCGGCACCAAGCGTGAAGACGTCGAGCGCGGCCAGGTGCTGTGCAAGCCGGGTTCGATCACCCCGCACACCAAGTTCGTGGCTGAAGCCTACATCCTGACCAAGGAAGAAGGCGGCCGTCACACCCCGTTCTTCACCAACTACCGTCCGCAGTTCTACTTCCGCACCACCGATGTGACCGGCATCGTGAAGCTGAAGGAAGGCGTGGAAATGATCATGCCGGGCGACAACGCCGAGCTGGACGTCGAGCTGATCACCCCGATCGCCATGGAAGAGAAGCTGCGCTTCGCTATCCGTGAAGGCGGCCGCACCGTCGGCGCCGGCGTCGTCTCGAAGATCGTCGAGTAATCGACCCTT
>JAEYQX010000278.1 GCA_023409795.1 Pseudomonadota bacterium | reverse complement strand
GCCATGCCCTCGGCCAGGGCCGTGATGGCGATGCGGTCCTGCTCGGCCACGATGGCGGCCTCGGCATCGGCGCGGGCGCGCTCCTGCTCGGCCTGCTCGCGAGCCTGGCGGGCTTCCTGCTCCAGGCGGCGGTTGGTCTCGGCATTGTCCTTGAAGGTCATGACGGCCCCGGCCATCTGGCCGATCTCGTCCTTGCGGCCGATGGCGGGGATGGCGACGTCCAGGTCACCGGCGGCGAGGCGGCTCATCGAGCGGGTCATGGCGACGACCGGGCGGCTCAGGGCATTGACCAGCCACAGGATGGACACCAGGCCGATGACCAGGGCCAGGGCACCGCCGACGGCGAAGCTCCAGTAGGCGCGGGTATAGGCGCTGGCCTTGGCCTTGGAGCCGACGGCGGCAACCGCGGCTTCCTTGGCCTGCAGGTCCTCGACCGCGGCGCGCAGGTCCGACAGGCGGGCCACCGAGTCCAGGCTGTCGCGGGCCAGTTGATGGGTCTCGGGGTTGCGGGCCAGGCGGATCAGGCCCTCGGCCCCCATGTGGAAGGAGTCAGCCGCGGCCTTGATCAGGCCCTGCTGGCTGCCATAGGCGCCGCGCACGTCGGTGGCGGCCAGGTCGGCCTGGTATTCCACCAGGGCCTTGCCGGCTTCCTCGTAGGTGGTCAGGAAGCTCTCGTCGCCGGTGGCGACAAAGCCGCGCATGGCGTTCTGTTGCTCGACGGCCGAGCTGAGGACGAAGGTCGAGGCGCGATAGATCTCGGACGAGGCGGCGTCGGCCTGGTCCGCCTTGTGCAGGCTGGCGACGCTCCACAACACCATCAGGGTAGCCAGGCCACAGGCGGCCATCATGGCGGAGAAAGCCAGGGTAAGCTTCTTGGGAACAGAGAGATCTTGCAACATTTCAGGCGGCACTCGTGGAAGGGGCAAGCGAACTTACTTCGATGCGTTGCCCAAAGGCTTAGCAGTGAGCTACGTAGATTTCCTTAAAGGACCTCACAGGGCCTTAAGCACCACGGACAGGGCCGTCAGCAGCAGATAGACGGCAAAGGCCCGGCGCAGGACCTTGCGGTCCAGCCGGTGCGCCAGGCGCGCGCCATAGGGGGCGGTGATGGCCGTCAGCACCCCCATGATGACGGCAGCGGGCACGTTGACATAGCCCAGGGACAGGGGCGGCCGTCCCTCTGCGCCCCAGCCAAAGACGGCAAAGCCGATGGCCGCCGTCGCCCCGATGGCCAGGCCAAAGCCCGAGGCGGTGGCCACCGCCTGGTGGATCGGCCGCCCGCACAGGGTCATGGTCATGCCGCCAAAGCTGCCGCCGCCCACGCCCATCATGGCCGATAGCAGGCCGATGGTCGTGCCGGTGCCCCGCCGGCCCCAGCCGGTCGGCAGGTCCTTCCTCAGGGTGATGTGTTCGGGCAGCAGGCCCATCTGGGCGGCAATGACCAGCAGGCAGACGCCATAGACGATGGCCAGGCCCTCCATCGAGGTAAAGCCGGCGATCGCCGCCCCGACCAGGCCGCCAAAGGCCACCCAGGGGGTCCAGGTCCTCAGCACCTGCTCGTCCACCGCCCCATGCTTGCGGTGGGTCGCCAGCGACCGCAGCGAGGTCGCCACGATGGTCAGCAGCGAGGTGCCGATGGCCACGTGCAGGTTGCTCTCCCCGCCCACGCCCAGCACCGAGAAGGCATAGAAGAGGGCGGGCACCAGGACCGTGCCGCCCCCGACGCCGAACAGGCCGCCGATCACCCCGGCCAGGGCCCCTGCCCCGACCAGGGCCGCCAGCATCAGGGCAATCTCGCTTGGCGGCAGTCCACTGGTCACAGGCAATCCCCCTCGCCCCATCGCGGGCCCTTCGGCTTACCCCCGCCCGGCGGTGCCAGCAAGGCGAAGACCGGCCAAACTTCCCGCCGGATGAGACGAGGGCCGGCACGATCAGTTTCAGGGTTCCGAATATTCGATTACCTGCTATTCTGGCACCAAGTTCCCAGGAGCCTTCATCATGCATCTTGCCTATGACGCCGAGGACCTCGCCTTTGCCGAGGACGTCCGCGCCTTTGTCCGTGAAAACCTTTCTCCCCTGACCCGCGACCAGGTCCTGCGCGGCAAGCTGCCGGGCCGCCAGGAGCGCGCCGTGTGGCAGCGCGCCCTGGTCGAAAAGGGCTGGGGTGCCCCCGCCTGGCCGGTCGAGTATGGCGGCCCCGGCTGGACCGTCGTCCAGCGCCACCTGTTCGACGAGGTGCTGACCGAGGAAGGGGCCCCCGCTTCGCCCGTCTTTGGCATGGGGATGCTGGCCCCGGTGCTGATGAAGTTCGGCACCCAGGAGCAGAAGGACTACTTCCTGCCGCGCATCCTGAAGGTCGAGGACTGGTGGTGCCAGGGCTTCTCCGAGCCGGGGGCCGGTTCGGACCTGGCCTCGCTGAAGACCCGGGCCGTGCTGGACGGCGACGAATGGGTCATCAATGGCCAGAAGATCTGGACCACCCTGGCCCACGTGGCCGACTGGATGTTCTGCCTGGTGCGCACCAGCGACGAGCCGAAGAAGCAGCTGGGCCTGTCGCTGCTGCTGGTGCCGATGGACACGCCGGGCATCACGGTGCGCCCCATCATCACCATCGACGACGAGCACGAGGTCAACGAGGTCTTCCTTGAGAACGTCCGCATCCCGGCGGGCAATATCGTCGGCGAGGCGGGCAAGGGCTGGGATTATGCCAAATACCTGCTGTCGCACGAGCGCACCGGCATTGCCCGCATCGGCCAGTCGCGCCGCGAGATCCGCCGCCTGAAGGCGATGGCCGCCGCCGAGCCGACGCCCGGGGGCTTCCTGATCGACGACGCCGGCTTCCGCCGCAAGGTGGCCGAGATCGAGATCCGGCTGACGGCGCTGGAGCTGACCACCCTGCGGATGCTGGCCGCCATCAAGGGCGGGGCCGGCCCCGGCACCGAGGCCAACCTGCTCAAGATCAAGGGCTCGGAAATCCAGCAGGATATTGCCGAGCTGATGATGGATGCCGCGGGCCGCTATGCCCTGGCCTATGACGCCCACGCCTGGGCCGATGGCACCCACGACGACCCGATCGGCCCGGCCGACGCCGCCCCCCTGGCGGGCGTCTATTTCAACAACCGCAAGGTCTCGATCTACGGCGGATCCAACGAGATCCAGCGCAACATCCTGGCCAAGGCCGCGCTTGGCCTGTGACGGCCGGCTGTCATTCTATTGAGGAGTAAAGGCGATGGACTTCGCCCCGACTGATACCCAGCGGATGATCGCCGATGCGGTCACCGCCCTGCTGGCCGACCAGCATGACTTCGAGACCCGCCGCCAGCGCATCCATTCGGGGGCCACCCGCTCGGTCGCGCTGTGGAGCGCCCTGGGCGAGCTTGGCGTCCTGGGGGCCGAGATCGACGAGGCTCACGGCGGCACCGGCGGCCCGCTCGCCGACCTTCTGGCCGTGATGGAGCCGTGCGGCGCGGCCCTGGTCAACGAGCCCCTGGTGGCTTCGCTGGTCCTGTCGGCGGGCCTGATCCAGAAGGCGGGCACGCCCCAGCAGAAGGCCCGCTATCTGCCGGACCTGGCCACCGGTGCCCGGATCGCCGCCACGGCCCACAGCGAGCGGCGCGCGCGCGACACTCTGGCCTTTGTCGAGACCACGGCCACCCGCACCGAGGCCGGCTGGCGGCTGGATGGCGGCAAGCAGGTGGTGGCGGGCGGCGACGTGGCCGACCTGTTCGTCATCTCGGCCCGGACCTCGGGCGCGGCCGGCGATGCCGATGGCCTCAGCCTGTTCGTGGTGGCCGCCGATGCGGCGGGCCTGACCCGGCGCAGCTATCCGGTCTATGACGGCTCGGGCGCGGCGGACCTGGCGCTGGACGGGGTTGTGGTGGCCGAGGAGGCCCTGCTGGGCGAGGCAGACCAGGCCCTGCCCCTGGTCGAATGGGCCTGGGACCGGGGGGCTGCCGCCGTCTGCGTCGAGGCTGTCGGGGCCATGCAGGCCCTGCGCGACCTGACGCTGGACTATATCAAGACCCGCGAGCAGTTCGGCCAGCCCATCGGCAAGTTCCAGGTCCTGCAGCACCGCATGGCCGACCTGCACATGCAGGTTGAGCTCAGCCGCTCCATGGCCCTGCTGGCCATCAGCGCGACCGAGGAAGCCGACGCCGACAGGCGCGCGCACCAGGTCTCGGCCGCCAAGACGGCCATCGCCACGGCCTGCCGCGAGGTCGGCCAGTCGGCGGTTCAGCTGCACGGCGGCGTGGCCCTGACCGAGGAATATGCGGCGGGCCACTACTTCAAGCGCCTGACCCTGATCGAGCGCCAGTTCGGCGACCGCGACCACCACCTGGCCCGCTACGCCCGCCTGATGGCGTGAGCCGAGCGTGACCCGCACGGCGGGGGGCTTCGGTTGGGCCTGACGCCCCCCGCCCCTCCTCTTCCGTCATCCTCGGCCTTGTGCCGAGGACCCAGAAACTCAGGGCCATGCCGGGCGGGGCGTCAGCCATGAACACAGGCCCTCGCGGATATAGATCCCCGCCACAGGGGCGGGGATGACGCGGGAGGGGACGGCGCTTCGATCGCCCCCGCCTCCCCCTTCCGTCATCCTCGGCCTTGTGCCGAGGACCCAGAAACTCAAGGCCATGCCGGTTAAGGCATCAGCCGTGCACCCAGGCCGTCGCGGATAGGGATCCCCGCCACAGGGGCGGGGATGACGCGGGATGGGACGCTCCCCCGACAGGCCCGCCCATAAAAAGGCCCGCCTCCTGGGAAGGGGGCGGGCCTTTTCTTGCAGGAGGGAAAGGGGAGCCGGTCAGGCCCCCTCGCCCTCGACCACGATCAGGGCGTCCAGCGCCAGGGGGGCCTCGCCCGCGCCATAGGCGACCAGCGGGTTGACGTCGATCTCGACGATCTCCGGGTGGGCGCGCATCAGGGCACCGACGGCGGCCACGGCCCGGGCCAGGGCCGGCTTGTCGATGGGCGGTGCGCCCCGGAAGCCGTCCAGAAGGACCTTGCCGCGCAGCTGCTCGATCTCGGCCTCGATCAACTCGACCGGCATATCGGCAGGCACCAGGCGCACGTCCTTCATGGCCTCGATCCAGACGCCGCCCAGGCCGAACAGCAGGACCGGACCCCACTGGGGATCGCGGCGGCCGCCAACGACCATCTCCAGCCCGCGCGGTGCCATGCCCTCGACCAGATAGCCGTCGACCACGGCGTCGGGACGGGCCTGGGCAACGCGCTCGGCCATGGTCTGCCAGGCCGCGCGCAGGGCCGCCTCGTCAGCCAGGTTGATGGCGACGCCACCGACCTCGGTCTTGTGCGGCAGCTGGGCCGACTGGACCTTGAGCACCACCGGCCAGCCGATGCGGCTGGCGATGGCCACGGCCTCGTCCGCCGAGGTGGCCAGGCCGCCCTCGGGGGTGCGCAGGTCCGCCTCGCGCAGCAGGGCCTTGCCGACGTGCTCGACCAGGACGCCCTGGCCCGGGATGCGGGCACCGGCCGCAGCCTGGGGCGCGCGCGGATGGGCCGCCGCCGCCTTCAGCCGGGCATATTCGCCGACATGGGCAAAGGCCCGCAGCGCCCGTTCCGGCGAGCGGAAATAGGGCACGCCCGCGCCTTGCAGGCGCTCGGGCAGGGCCGGATCGACCGGGGCATCGCCCAGGACCACATAGGCCTTGGGCTTGGGGCTGGCGGTCAGGGCCGGGATAATGGCCTCGGCCTTGGCCATGCCGATCTGGGGCGAGCCGGGCATGGCGGCCACCATGACCCCGCCCGTCGCCTCATCCTCCGCCAGGGCCGCCGTGGCCTCGGCATAGAGCGGCATGTCCTTCAGCCCCTGGGCGGTGATGTCCAGCGGGTTGATGGCCTCGGCAAAGGCCGGAAGCCGGGCCTTCAGCCGCGCCCCCGTCGCCTCGGTCAGGGCCGGGATCGACAGGTTGTGGCTCTCGGCAAAGTCCAGCGACAGGCCGCGCAGGGCCCCGGAGTCGGTGATGATGGCCGGGCCCTGGGCCGGGGGATTGGGGAAGCGGGTCAGGAACTCGGCGACGTCCAGGAACTCTTCCAGGGTCTCGACGGCGATGACGCCCTCGGCCGCGACCATGGCGCGCATGGTGGCATAGTCACCCGACAGCGCCCCGGTGTGCGAGGCCGCCGAGGCCTGGGCCGCATCGCTGCGCCCCGGATGCAGCAGGATCACCGGCTTGCCGTTCAGGCGGGCTTCGCGTGCCAGCCGCAGGAACTCCAGCGGGCGACGCAGCTGCTCGGCAAAGACGGCGATGGCGTGGGTGTGCGGGTCATCGACCACATGGGCCATGTAGTCCTCGACCCCGGTGACGGCCTCATTGCCCGTCGCCACGGCATAGCTGACCGCATACTTGCGCGCCCGGGCCGACAGGCGCAGCGAGCCCATCATGGCCCCCGACTGGGCAAAGACGGCAATCGCCGGGCGGTCGTCCGGATGGGCCGGGCCGTTGGGGCCAAAGGCCAGGGCCACGCCGTCCACATAGTTGGTCAGGCCCAGGGTATTGGGGCCAAGGACGGCAATATCGGCCTCGCGCGCGATGGCGGCCATGCGTTCCTGGGCCCGGATGCCCTCCTCGCCCGCCTCGGCAAAGCCGGCGGCATAGACCACGACCCCGCCGATCTTCTTGCGGGCGCAGGCCTCGATGGCCTCGACGATAGCCTTTTGCGGCAGGCTGATGATGGCGGCGTCAAGGCCGTCCGGCAGGTCGTCGATCGAGGCGACGCAGGCGCGCCCCTTGACCGAGGCATTGGTGCGGCTGACCAGGTGGACGTCCTGGACGCCAAAGGCATCCAGGTTGGCCAGGCTGCGGCCGCCGATCGAGCCGGCGTCCTCCGAGACACCGACCACGGCCACCGAGCGGGGGCGAAGCAGTCGACCGACCGCCTCGCGTGAGACTGGCTTCACCTCATTCGCCACGGCGGTAGCCTTCCAGACCCGGACGGATGGTCTTGTCGTCGAGGAACTGCTTCATGCCCTTGGTCCGGCCCTTCTCGGGGTCAATGGCGGCCGTCTGCTCGGCCTTGGCAGCCAGATATTCCTCGGACAGGTCCCAGTCCATCGGCTCGACGCGGCGCAGGGCGTGCTTGGCCTGGCGCAGGACGGTCGGGTTCTTACCCAGCAGGGTCTTGGCCAGTTCACGGGTGCGCTCGCGCAGGGCCGCCAAGGGCACGCTCTCGTTGACCAGGCCGATCTCGCAGGCCTTCTGGCCGCCGAACGGCTCGCCGGACATGATGTAGTAGAGGGCCGCGCGCTCGCCGCAGACCTGGGACACCGCCTTGGTCACATTGCCGGCCGGGATGATGCCCCAGTTGATCTCGGACAGGCCAAAGGTCGCCTCGTCCGCCGCGACGGCCAGATCACAGGCGATCAGGGGGGTGAAGGCCCCGCCGAAGCACCAGCCATTGACCATGGCGATGGTCGGCTTGGCGTAGAAGCGCAGCTTGCGCCACTGCCAGGCCCCGGCGGCGCGGCGAATCTGGGCCTTGATCAGGGCCGGGGCATTGTCCGTCTCGCGGAAGTATTCCTTCAAGTCCATGCCCGCCGAGAAGCTGTCGCCCTCGCCCGTCAGCACCACGACGCCGCAGCGGTCGTCGAACTCCAGCGCCTCCAGCACCTGCAGCATCTCGCGGTTCAGCGTCGGGCTCATGGCGTTGCGCTTGTCCGGCCGGTTCAGGCTGACCCAGGCAATGCCTTCGTCAAACTGGACCTTGACCGTCGTCAGGCCGTTCAGGGCGTCATCAATCTGGTTCTGCGACACGGAAGCGTTTCCCTTAATGGATATTTATAAGGGAACCTGATATCATCCGTCCTTATAACAGGCAACCTGATATATAGACTTCACCTCGCACCTGCCGCAGATAAAGACCATGACCCGACCTGCTGCCCGCATCCTTTACCTGATCAAGCGCGCCGAGACGGCCAGCCGCACCGGGCTGGAAGCCTTCCTGCACGACCTGGGCGTGACGCCGGGCCAGTATACGGCCCTGTCCCTGCTGGCAGCCCAGCGCAACCAGTCCTCGGCCGACATGGCCCGAAAGGCCGGGGTCACGCCCCAGTCGATGTCCGAGACCATCTCGGGCCTGGAGCGGAAGGGCCTGATCATCCGGGCCGAGAACCCCGAGCATCGCCGCATCCTCAACATCACCCTGACCGAGGCCGGCCAGGCCCTGCTGACCCGCTGCGACGAACAGACCGACGCCCTGGAAGCCCGCCTGCTGCAAGGCCTCTCCCCCACCCAGCTCGCCGCCCTGCGCGAAGCCCTGCAGGTCATCATCCAGAACCAGGGGTAGCAAGCCGGCGGGCCCAGGCATCACCGGGACCCTCCGTCTCGCCGGCTACGCCGCCGATCCACCTCCCCATTGCTTGGGGAGGAGAGACCCCAGCTTTCCTCCCCACTGGGGGGGAGGGGACCGCGAAGCGGTGGAG
>JAEYQX010000233.1 GCA_023409795.1 Pseudomonadota bacterium | reverse complement strand
CCGCTATGCCAACCCCGGCGCCGGGGCCTCGACCCTGAACGTCTCGACCATGTTCGACCTGGAGCCCGAGGCCCCGCGCATCGTCCGCGCCGAGATCGTCGAGGCCGACCTCCCCAATGTGACCCTTGACCAGCAGGTCGAGGTCACGCCGGAATCGGACACCTCCAAGGTCTATGTCGGCAAGGTCCTGCGCCGCGCCGCCGTCTTCGGAGCCCGCAAGCTGGCCTCGGATGACCCGTCGCAACGCACCGACGAGCGCGTCGTCGAGGTGGTGGTCGAGGTGAACGACGCCCCGCTGCTGATCGGCCAGCGCGTCCTGGTCAAGTTCATGAAGCCGGGCCAGACCGCCGGTGCCAAGCGCGACACCAGCGTCAGCGGCGTCCCGGCCAACCGCGCCATGAAGGCCCCGGCCCGCCGCTAGGGCCTGGACCACCCTCCCCTGCCCGGCGGGGAGGATGACCGGCGGCCGGGTCAGCGGCCCTTGAAGTCGCCCGGTCGTTTCTCAAGGACGGCGGTGACGCCCTCGATGTGGTCCTCGGTCAGGTGAGCCAGGGCCTGCATGGCGGCGGACAGTTCCAGCATCTGGTCGAAGTTCATGTCGCGGCCCTGGCGCAGCAGGGACTTGGCCATGCGCAGGGCCTGGGGCGGCTGGGCGGCGATCTGTTCCGCCGTCTTCATCGCCTCGGCCATCAGGTCGTCATGGGGCACCACGCGGTTGACCAGGCCCCACTGGTCCGCCGTCCCGGCATCGATCGAGCGGGCGGTGAATAGAAGCTCGGCGGCGCGGTTGTAGCCGATGTTGCGCGGCAGCAGCCATGAGCCGCCATCACCGGGGATGATGCCCAGCTTCATGAAGGGGACGCCAAAGCTGGCGCGCTCCGAAGCAATACGGATGTCGCCTAGGCCGGCGATGTCGCAGCCCAGGCCCATGGCCGGGCCGTTGACGGCAGTCACCAGCGGCACCTCCAGCGCGTAGAGGGCGCGCACGATGCGGTGGACGACCCGGCGATAGCGCTCGCGAATGGCTGCGCCCGAGCCCTCGAACAGGTCGGTGCGGCCCTTCATGGCCTTCAGGTCGCCCCCGGCGGAAAAGGCGCGGCCGGCCCCCGTCATGACGACGCAGCGGATCGAGGGATCGGCATTGACCGCCTCGCAGGCGCGGGCAAAGGCCTCCCCGTCCTCGAGGTCAGGCAGGGCATTCAGCCGGTCCGGCCGGGTCAGGGTCCAGACAGCTACTGCGCCTTTGCGCTCCTCGACGATCAGGCCCATGGCATTCCTCCGCTGAAGACAGGGGCCCGGTATCGCGGGCGGGGGGCGGCAAAGGCAAGGGAGAATTGAAAAACCCCGGCCGTTCTGACCGGGGTCGTTGGGGTCATGGGCCCTGCGCGACTACGCGCGCTGGCGCTTGACCATCTGCGGCACGAAGGCGGGGAGATGATGGGCCAGGCGACCGTGCGCGGCGTTCATCTGCTTCGTGTCCACCAGCATCCCGCCCCAGTGGGCAAAGGACATCATGGTATCCTGGAGATTGCGTTTGTTGTCGTTCATTATTGGCGTCTCCTTTCGCTGAACGATGAAAGAAGACACGTCTTGCTTAGTGGGGTTTCACCCTAATCATTTCGTGTCAGGCTTGAAGATGGGAAGCGGTGCCGCTTCTGTCAAGTTTATGGTCCGTATCGGGATGTTTTGTAGTCAGCCTGTCATAAAGTCATGAAGCCGTCCGATACACCGCCGGGGCCGCCCCGGGCCGTCAGCAGCCCCTGCATCCTGGTCTGCACCGTGGATGGGGCCAGCGGGCTGTGCCTGGGCTGTTTCCGCACGCTTGAGGAAATCGCCACCTGGAGCCGCAAGGACGAGGCCGAGCGGACCCGGATCATGGCGACCCTGGAGGATCGCAAGGGGCTGATCGACCCGGCGCTGCTGGGATAACGAGGCTTTGCATATGCTCCCGGCAAAACCCGGTTACCGCGTCAACCTTTTGTTCGCCCTGTTGTTTCACCGGACACCAAGACCTGGTCCCCTAGGGTGCCAGGATGAATCGGCCCCCGCAACGCCCTGCCATGATCCTGAGCGCCGCCACGGCGACCGCCGTCGTGTGCGCCCTGGGCCTGCGCTGGATCGATGGGGCCAGCGTCGCCCAGGCGGCCAGCAATGCGGTGCCCACCGTCACCCGGGCCCAGGATGGCCACTACTGGGCCGAGGCCCTGGTCGAGGGTCGCCCGATGCGGATGCTGGTCGATACCGGTGCCAGTGTCGTGACCCTGGGCCGCGCCGATGCGGAAAAGGCCGGGGTGCGGGTCGGGCCGCGCGACTTTACCCAGAGCGTCCAGACCGCCAGCGGCTCGATCCGGGCCGCGCCCGTGGTCCTGTCCAGCCTGATGGTCGGCGGGGTGAAGATGGAGGGGGTCGAGGCCGTGGTGGTCGATGCCGATTTGCACGCCCCCCTGCTGGGCATGAGCTACCTGGGCCGGCTGTCCGGCTTTGAGGCCGGGGCCGACGGGCTGAGGTTCCGGGGCTAGATCCCGGGCCAGGTTCGGGGGCCAGGTTCAGGGGGCGCTGGGGCGGCGGTCAGCGCGGCCCGAACGGCACCACCTTGTTGTCCGGGTCGTGGCCGATGTCGGCGGTGCCCAGATAGGGAATGCCCGAGCGCGCGCACCAATACTGGATGACCTCATCCATAGTCTGGCCAAAGTCGGGGTCGTTGGGGGTGACGTCCGAGACGCGGCCCATGCGAATGCCGGCACAGCGGCGGATCGAGGCCTGGCCGGTCAGGTGGAACAGGATGCGGTCGATCCGGTACATGGCCTCCGACACCTCTTCCAGCATGATGACGTGGCCGCTGAGGTCCGGCTCCAGCGCCGTGCCCACCAGTTCGTTCAGAATGGTCAGGTTGAAGGCCACCGCCGGGCGCGGATCGGTCAGCAGGCTGGGCTCCAGCGAGGCCGGATCGCCCGATCTCAGCCACTCGATGGCCCGGCGGCCGGTGGCGTCATTGCGCGAGCCGTCCGCCGCCATCGGCCCGTGGGCCAGGTGCCTGAAGCCCTGGCGATACATGATGGCCAAGAGGCTGCCGACGTCGGAATAGCCCAGGTAGCGCTTGGCCCGGGCGACGTCGTTCATCTGTCCGACCACCGCCTCGGCGATGCGGCACGAGCCATAGCCCCCGCGCGCGAACCAGATGGCATCCAGGCCCGGATCATTGGCGAACTCGACCAGGGCCGCGGCGCGGGTGGCATCGTCCCCGGCGAAATGGCCGTGGATCTCGAACAGGGCGGGATGGAAGACCAGCTCGACGTCCCCGGCCGGATAGGCCTGCTGCAGCCAGGCCCTGATCACCTCGCCACGGCCGGGGTCGAGGCGGGAGCTGGCGTTGACAACACCGATCTTGAAGGGCGCGGGCATGGCTTGGGGGTGGTCTCCGGCTTGGCCCGTGCTAGTCAGGCTGAACGGACATTCCCCGGTTTCAGGCGTCAAAATCAAGCCGATGAGCAAAGACTATTTCTTCTGTGGCGTGGGTGGCTCGGGCATGCTGCCCCTGGCCATGATGGTTCAGGCGCGCGGAAACCGGATCAGCGGCTCCGACCGGGCCCTGGACCAGGGGCGCACGCCCGAGAAGTTCGACTGGCTGCGCGCCCGCGACGTGACCCTGTTTCCCCAGGACGGGTCGGGCGTGACCGGGCCGGACCAGGTGGTCGTGGCCACCGGCGCGGTTGAGGACACCGTGCCCGACATCGGGGCCGCCCGGCGGGTGGGGGCCACCATCCTGACCCGGCCCCAGCTGCTGTCGCAGATCTTCAACGCCGCCCCGACCTCGATCGGGGTGGCGGGCACCAGCGGCAAGTCGACCATCACCGGCATGATCGCCTGGATCCTGCACGCGGCCGGGCGTGACCCCAGCGTGGTCAATGGCGCGGTGATGAAGAACTTTGCCGATGCCGACCACCCCTTTGCCAGTGCCCTGATCGGCAGCCCGGACCTGTTTGTCGCCGAGGTGGACGAAAGCGACGGCTCCATCGCCCGCTATGATGCCAGCGTGGCGGTGGTTTCGAACATCTCGCTGGACCACAAGTCGATGGAGGAGCTGCGCGCCCTGTTCGGCGGCTTTACCCGCCGGGCGGGCCGGGCCGTGCTGAACCTGGACAATACCGAGACGGCGGCCCTAGCCCAGGACCTGCCGCTGGACCGGGTGACGACCTTCTCGCTCAGCGATCCCGAGGCGGACCTGTCGGCCCATGAGCTGGAGCCCCTGCCCACCGGGATGCGGTTCCGGCTGCACGTCTCGGGCGAGGCTCCGCGCGCAGCGGTGCTGAACGTGCCCGGGGCCCACAATGTCGCCAATGCCCTGGCTGCCCTGGCCGCCGTCAGGGCCCTGGGCGTCGGCATGGACAAGGCGGTCGCGGCCCTTGAGGGCTTTGCCGGGATCCGCCGTCGGCTGGAGGTGGTGGGCACGGCCCACGGCGTCACCGTCATCGACGACTTCGCCCACAACCCCGACAAGATCGCCGCGACCCTGAAGACCCTGCACGCCTTTGACGGGCGGCTGCTGATCCTGTTCCAGCCGCACGGCTTTGGCCCGCTGAAGCTGATGCAGCACGAGTTCATCGAGGGCTTTGCCGGGCTGATGCGCGAGGATGACATCCTGATCATGCCCGAGCCGGTCTATTACGGCGGCACCACCGACCGCAGCGTCGGGTCCGGCGACATCGCCGGGGGCGTCCGTGCCGCCGGACGCCAGGCCCAGGCCCTGCCGACCCGCGAGGCCTGTGGCGAGCGCCTGCTGGAGCTGGCCCGGCCGGGCGACCGGATCCTGGTCATGGGGGCGCGCGATGACACCCTGTCCAGCTTTGCCGCCGGTCTGCTGGCCCGGATCGCGGCTCGTCCCCACACGGAGCAAAGTTAAGCTTTCCGTTCTAAAACAGTCATTTGCGGCAAAGCGACTGTTAAGCTTCGTCTGCCAGCCTGCGCATCGTCGCAGTGTCGGGGGACCGAATGTCGAGGATTGGCGATTTTGTCGACACCACCACGCCCATGGCCCCTGATGCCCTGGGCGCGGAGGCCTTTACGCGGTTCGAGGCCGAGCCTGACACCCTGGTCATCCCGGTGGTCGAGGCGGACGGACGCCCGATCGGCGTGCTGGAGCGCCACGCCTTTACCTTGAAGATGGCGGCCGAGTTCGGGCGCGCCCTCTATGCCCGCCGCCCGGTCTCGGCCCTGATGGAGCCGGCACCGCTGCTGATCGAGGCCGAGGCCTCGCCCGAGGCCCTGATCCAGAACATGGACGCTGCCGGGCTGGGGGCCCTGCTCAAGGGCTTTGTCGTCGTGTCGGACGGACGGTATGTCGGGGTCGGCGCCGGGCTGCATATCCTCCAGGCCGGGGCGGCCATCCACAAGCGGCGCGCCGAGGACATGGCCGAGTTGGCCCAGAACCTGGTCCGCGCCGAGGCCGAGGCCCGGGCCTCCAGCCGCGCCAAGTCCGAGTTCCTGGCCGTCATGAGCCATGAAATCCGCACGCCGCTGAACGGGGTGCTGGGCATAGCCGCCCTGATGGAGCGCGAGCTGACCCAGGATGGCCTGCGCCCCTATGTCCGCACCATCCTGGATTCGGGCAGCAGCCTGCTGCGCCTGCTGACTGATGCCCTGGACCTGTCGCGGGCCGAGGCGGGGGTGATGACGCTGGAGCCCGGCCCGGTGGACCTGCACGCCCTGGCCGACGACCTTCTGGCCCTGTGGTGGCCACGGGCCGAGGAAAAGGCCCTGGGCCTGAGCGTGACGGCGGTGACCACGGGCGGCCGCTGGGTCGTGGGCGACGAGATGCGGCTGAAGCAGCTGCTCAACAACCTGATCGGCAATGCGCTGAAGTTCACGGCGGCCGGACAGGTCGAGGTCTATCTGGAAACCCGCCCGGGGCCCGAGGGCGTGCACATCTTCGCGCGGGTCGATGACAGCGGCCCGGGCATCAGCGACACAGCCGCCGAGACCATCTTCGAGCCCTTCAACACCGGCGAGGCCAAGCGGCTGGCAGCGGGGGCGGGCCTGGGGCTGGCGATCTGCCGCCAGATCATCGAGCGGATGCAGGGGCGGCTGTGGGTCGAGGCGGCCCCCGGCGGCGGGGCGCGGTTCTGCTTTGACCTGTGCCTTCCCCAGGCGGCAGCCGAGGACCTGGGCCGCCCCCTGGCCGAGCCCGAGCCCACACCCCATGAAACCCTGCACGTCCTGATCGTCGACGACAACGCCACCAACCGCTTTGTCGCCAGCCGGGTGCTGGACCTGTTCAACTGCAGCCACGCCACGGCCAATGACGGCCAGCAGGCGGTCGAGATGGTGACGCAGCAGGCCTTTGACCTGGTGCTGATGGACGTGAAGATGCCGGTGATGGACGGGATCGCCGCCACCCGGGCCATTCGCGGCCTGGGCGGGGTTGCAGCCCAGGTGCCAATCCTGGCCCTGACGGCCAATGCCGATCCGCGCGACGAGATGGAATACCTGGCCGCCGGCATGAACGGAGTGGCGCAAAAGCCGATCCAGCCCGACGTCCTGCTGAACGCCATCCGCCGCGTCCTGACCCCGGCGGACCTTGAGCACGCGGCAGCCTGACCGGTCGCGGCACCGCCCGGGACGGGGATAGATCCGTCCTGCGCCCCTAAACGGTATTGCAAATCGTTCTCAGTTCATGGCAAGGGTCGGCTGTGACCGAGACCCATGCTCCCACTGTGAAACCGACGGCCCGGCCCAGGGCTGCCCTGAACGCCAAACGCTCGTTCTGGCTGAAGCAGCTGCACAGCTGGCACTGGATCTCGGCGGCCATCAGCCTGGTCGGCATGATCCTGTTTGCGGTCACCGGCATCACCCTGAACCACGCGGCCCAGATTCCGGCCACGCCGGTGGTGAAGGAAACCACGGCCACCCTGCCCGCCCCCCTGCTGGAGCGCCTGGTCGACTTCCCCGGCGAAACCACTGATCCGGTTCCGCCCGCCGTGGCGCGCTGGGCCAGCGAGGCCTTCAAGGTCCAGATCGGCGGCAAGCCGACCGAGACCACGCCCGAGGAAATCTATGTCGCCCTGGCCGCGCCCGGCGGCGACGGCTGGATGACCATCGACCGCACCACCGGCGAGGCCCTGCACGAAAAGACCACGCGCGGGGCCATCGCCTGGCTGAACGACCTGCACAAGGGGCGCAACACCGGGGTGGTCTGGTACTGGTTCATCGACGTCTTTGCCGTGGCCTGCGTCATCTTCTGCGTCACGGGCCTGGCCCTGCTCTGGCTGCACGCCCGGGGCCGCCCCTCGACCTGGCCCCTGGTGGGGCTGGGCCTGCTGATCCCCGTCATCATCGCCCTGTTGTTCATCCACTGACGAGTATTCTCCCCATGCGTAAGCTCCCCCTCGTCCTGACTGCCGCCGGCCTGAGCGCCGCGGCCGCCCCGGCCATCGCTGCGGACCTGACCGTCAATGTCGAGCTGCCGCGCATCGCCAGCGCCAGCTACCACCGCCCCTATGTCGCGGTCTGGATCGAAAAGCCCGACCAGAGCGCCGTGCGCACCCTGGCCGTCTGGTACCAGCAGACCCGCAATGCCGAGGGCGACGGCAAGGACTGGCTGAAGGACATGCGCACCTGGTGGCGCAAGGCGGGCCGCACCATGACCCTGCCCGCCGATGGCGTCTCGGGCCCGACCAAGGCCCCCGGTCGCCACACCGTGACCGTGCCGGGCGCGCGCCTGCGCAGCCTGCCTGCGGGCCAGTACAACATCGTGGTCGAGGCCGCCCGCGAACTGGGTGGCCGCGAGGTCGTCCGTGTCCCCTTCCGCTGGGGTGCCGCCAATACCGGGACCGCCTCGGGTTCCCATGAACTGGGCGCCGTTCGCGTCGCCGTGAGCCGCTAAGGACTGAAGATGAAGAAGACCCTTGCCCTGATCTCGCTGGCGGCTGTCCTGGCTGCCCCCCTGTCGGCCCAGGCCCACCGCCAGTGGATCTCGCCCTCGGCCACCATCCTGTCGGGCAACGACGCCTGGATCACGGTGGACGTCGCCTCGTCCAACGGCGTGTTCAACCCGGATCACGTGGCCGTGCGCCTGTCGGGCCTGGAAGTGACCGCCCCGGACGGCAGCACGGTCGAGGCCCAGAACCTGCACCAGGGCAAGCTGCGCTCGAACTTTGACGTCCAGCTGCAGCAGCAGGGCACCTATCGCGTGGCCAATGTCGTCTCGGGCTTCATGGCCAGCTACAAGCTGGACGGCGAGCAGAAGCGCTGGCGCGGGGCCGAAGCGGACTTCCCCGGTGCCCTGCCCGAAGGGGCCACCGACATCAGCGCGACCCGCACCAATGGCCGCACCGAGACCTTCGTGACCCTGGGTGCCCCGACCGAGATCAAGCCTGTCGGCCAGGGCCTGGAACTGGCCCCGGTCACCCACCCCAATGACGTCGTGGTCGGCGAGCCCGCCAGCTTCAGGCTGCTGAACAACGGCCAGGCGGCAGCGGGCGTCGAGGTGACCCTGGTGCGCGGTGGCCTGCGCTATCGTGACAATCCGGGCGAGATCAAGGTCACGACCGATGCCGACGGGGCCTTCAGCCTGACCTTCGAGGACGCTGGCCTTTACTGGCTGGGAGCCTCGGTCCGCACGCCGGGTGCCGAGGGCCAGCCGGGCCACAACGCCTCCTACAACGGCGCGCTGGAAGTCCTGCCCTGAGCCGGAACCGCTCCAGCGCCAGTCCGCCGCCGCTGGTGATCCCGGCGGCGGCAAACGACCGTGTGGCGGACCGTGTCCTGATCCCGCCCACGGAGCGCGCGCCCGAGCGCCCGCCCAGCGACCTGGTCTGGGCCCTGTCAGGCCAGACCATGGGCACGACCTGGTCCGTCCAGCTGGTGCCCCCGCCGGGCCAGGCCCAGGAGGCCTTCCAGGCCGCCATCCAGGCCGAGCTGGACCAGATCATCACCCTGTTCAGCCCCTGGGAGCCGACCAGCGAGATCAGCCGGTTCAACCAGATGGCCCCCGGTCCCCTGCCCGCGTCGGAGGCCTTCTGGGACCTGCTGACCCGGTCGCTGGACCTGGCCGATGACTTCAATGGCGCGGTGGACCCGACCCTGGGGGCCCTGGTGGACCTGTGGGGCTTTGGCCCGCCCGGCCCGCGCAATGTCCTGCTGCCCCTGCCCAGCGCCGGGGAGATCGAGGCGGCCCTGATGGTGTCCGGCTGGCAGAAGCTGCGCCTGGACCGCGCCCACCGCGCCGTGCTGCAGCCGGGCGGGATGAGGCTCGACTTCTCGGGCATCGCCAAGGGCCACGCGGTCGACCAGGTGTCGGATCGCCTGATGCAGATGGGCGCGACCTCGCACCTGGTCGAGATCGGCGGCGAGCTGAAGGGCCGGGGCGTCAAGCCCGACGCCCACCCCTGGTGGGTCGAGATCGAGACCGTGCCCGGCTCGCCCGCCCCGCGCACCGTGGCGGCCCTGCTGGACCTGGCGGTGGCGACCTCGGGCGACTGGCGACGGGCCTTTGTCCATGGCCAGAGGCATTATCCGCATACCCTGGACGGCTCGACCGGCCGGCCGATCAGCAATGGCATGGCCCAAGTGACCGTGCTGGATGCCTCGGCCATGCGCGCCGACGCCCTGGCCACGGCGCTGAGTGTCCTGGGCCCTTCCGACGGGCCGGCGCTGGCCGAGGCCTATGGCCTGGCGGCCCACTTCGTCATGCGCACGCCCGAAGGGCTGGTCGAGCAGATGAGCCCGGCCTTTGCCGCCATGCTGGATGAAGAAGAAGCCTGACCGTGACCAGTGATGTATCGCGCCTGATCTGGGCCCTGGTCGCCGGCCTGCTGTGGCTGGCCCTGGTCGGCGTGGTCGCCTGGCGGGTCCGCGCCGCCGCGGCCCGCGCCGCGCGCCAGGCCCGGGCCATGGCCGGAGACGATGGCGACCAGGCCGTGGTCGTCGCCCATGCCAGCCAGACCGGCTTTGCCGAGGAACTGGCCTGGATGACGGCGCGGGCCCTGACCGAGGGGGGGCTGGGGGTGCGCATCCTGCCCCTAG
>JAEYQX010000144.1 GCA_023409795.1 Pseudomonadota bacterium | reverse complement strand
GTCCACGACCTCGATCCGGCTGATCGGCTGGAACAGGGCCTTCTGGGCATTGGTGGAGTCGTCGGCGGTGATCCGCGCCAGGGCAAAGCGCACGACCTCGGCATCAAAGGCGGTGCCGTCCGAGAAGGCTACGCCCCGTCTCAGGTGGAAGGTCCAGCTGAGGCCATCGGGGGCGGCTTCCCAGCTTTCGGCCAGGGCCGGGACGACGGCCCCCGCCTGGGTCAGGCGGGTCAGGCCCTCGAAGACATTGGCATAGACGACCTCGTCCACCGCCGCCGCTGCGCCCGAGGTGGGGTCGAGGTTGGGTGGCTCCAGCGGCAGGCCAAGGACCAGGCGGCCGGGCACCTGGGCCATGGCCACACCCATGCCGGACAAGCCCATGCCGGACAGGGCCGCGCAAAGGCCCAGCATCAGGGCCATCAGGACGGGCAGCAAACGCAACAGCGGGTCCTCCTGATTGCGGGGTAAGGCCTGCGACCCGGAGCCGGGTCAGGCGGTGGCCAGAATGGCCTGGCGCAGTTGATCCACCAGTTGGTCGATCTGATCCTTGCTGATGATCAGGGGCGGGGAAAGGGCGATGACGTCGCCGGTGACCCGGATCAGCAGCCCATCGTCAAATGCGCGGTGGAAAACCTCCATGGCGCGGGCACCGGGGGCCTCGGGCCGGGAGGCCAGCTCGACGGCGGCGACCAGGCCCAGGTTGCGGATGTCGATGACATGGGGCAGGTCCGCCAGCCCGTGCACGGCATCTTCCCAATAGGCGGCCAGGCCGGTGGCCCGCTCGAACAGGCCCTCGCCCTCATAGACATCCAGGCTGGCCAGGGCGGCGGCGCAGGCCAGCGGATGGCCCGAATAGGTGTAGCCGTGGAAGAACTCGATGCCGTCGCGCGCGGCATGGCGCACAACCGTGTCATAGACCTGGCTGGACACCGCCACGGCCCCCATGGGCACGGCCCCGTTTGTCAGGCCCTTGGCACAGGTCAGCAGGTCCGGCGTCACCCCCAGCACCTCGGCTGCCGTCAGCCCGCCCAGGCGGCCAAAGGCGGTGATCACCTCGTCAAAGATCAGCAGGATGCCGTGCTGGCTGGTGATCTGGCGCAGGCGCTCGAGGTAGCCGACCGGGGGCACGATGACGCCTGCTGACCCGCTCATGGGCTCGACGATGACGGCGGCAATGGTCTCGGCCCCGTGCTGGTCGATCAGGCGCTCCAGGTCATCGGCCAGGTGCGCCCCCCAGGCCGGCTGACCGCGTGAAAAGGCAGCCTGCTCCAGGTCCAGGGTATGGGGCAGGTGATCGACGCCGGGCAGGGTCAGGAAGCCCTTCCTGTTGTTCTCCAGCCCGCCGACCGAAATCCCGCCAAAGCCGACGCCGTGATAGCCCTTTTGCCGTCCGATCAGGCGGGTCCGGCCCTCGAACCCGCGCGCCTGCTGGTAGGCCAGGGCGATCTTCAGGGCCGTGTCCACGCTTTCCGAGCCGGAGTTGGCAAAGAAGACATGGTTCAGGTCGCCCGGCATCCGCATGGCCAGGCGGCTGGCCAGCTCAAAGGCCAGGGGGTGGCCCAGCTGGAAGGGCGGGGCATAATCCAGGACGGCAGCCTGCTTCTGGATCGCCTCGGTGATCGGGGCGCGGCCGTGGCCGGCATTGACGCACCACAGGCCAGAGGTGCCATCCAGCACCGCCTGGCCGTCCGGGGTGAAGTAGTGCATGTCCCGGGCCGTCGCCAGCAACCGGGGCCGGGCCTTGAAGGCCCGGTTGGCCGTAAAGGGCATCCAGAAGGGATGCAGGTCATTCACGGCCCGGTCGGTCATGCACGAAGCTCCTGGATCAGTATTGCCAGTTCAGGCGCAGGCCGACCGTGCGGGGACGACCCGGCTGGGCGATGTCGGCGCTGGTGAAGAAGTTGCGGGTCAGGTCGTATTCCTGGTCGAACAGGTTGCGGGCCCAGAAGGTCAGCGACCAGTTGGCCCCCTGCGGTGACAGGGCGACACTGGCATTGGCCAGCCAATAGGCCTCGACATCATACTTCGGCCCCAGCCACGAGATGTGCTCGTCGCGATAGGCATAGTTGGCCTCGGTCGTGACGTCGAAGCCGCTCAGGACCCAGTCGTAGCTGACCGAGCCCGAATAGCTCCAGGCCGGGAACAGGATCGGGGTGTTGGCCATGTCGGTATAGACAGCCTGGCCCGCCTCGCGCGAGGCGGCGACGTCCATGGCCTCATACTCGTCGTATTCGCCCTTCTTGTAGCTGAGCGACTGGCTGATGCGCAGGCCGGTGACCGGGCGCAGGATGGCCTCAAGCTCGGCCCCATAGATGTGCGAGCTGGGGGCATTGGTGAAGCGGCCCACCGGACCATTGGCCCCCCAGACCGCCGACAGCACCTGCTGGTCGGTATAGTCATAGAAGTAGGCGGCACCGTTCAGCTGCAGGGCGCGGCTGGGGTCCGCCTTGAAGCCGACCTCATAGGCCCACAGGATTTCCGGGTTGAAGGGCTGGATGCCGCTGGTCTCGCCGGTGTTGTAGGTGGTGAAGCCGCCCGACTTGGCCCCGCGGCTGGCCGAGCCATAGATCAGCAGGTTGTCGTTGGGCTTGAACTCCAGCGCCGCCTTGCCGGTCAGCGGCGTCATCTTGGTCTCGACGCTGGTGGGGGGCAGGGCGGTGGCCCCGCCGAAGGCCGAGCCAAAGCCCTGGAGCTCGCGGGTTTCCTCTTCATAGCGCAGGCCCAGGATGGCCTTCAGCTGGTCGGCGAACTGGTATTCGGCCTGGCCGAACAGGCTCCAGCTCTCGACAGCCTGGTCATAGGTGACCTCGGCATAGGTGCCATAGACGTCGATGAAGTCCGAGAAATAGCGCTCGTTCAGGTCCTGCTGCGAATAGTAGAAGCCGGCCACCCAGGTCAGGGGGCTGTCATTGTCCGACGCCAGGCGCAGTTCCTGCGAGAAGACGCTGACATCACTGCCGAAAAAGGTATCGGCCTCGACCGACGGCGAGGCGTCCCAGTCGCCGTATTCGCTGCGATCCAGGGTCTCATAGCTGGTGATGCTGGTCAGGTTCAGCCCGGCCAGGGCCTTGCTGGCGTTCAGCGATAGGCCCCAGGAGGCATTGTCGCGCCCCGGCTTGGAATCCAGGTCGCGGCCGATGGCGGCGGCAAAGCGGGGCGAGATGCCCCAGCCGGTCCTGGAGCGATCCACATCGGCGGGAATGACCGGCCCGGTGCCCGCGCGGGTATGCAGGTCGCTGAGCAGGTAGAGGGCCTGGTTCTCGGACTTGTCGATGCCGCCGTGGACATCCAGCAGAAAGGACAGGCTGTCGCTGGGATCCCAGGCCAGCAGGGCACGGGCCCCGGTGCGGTCGGCGTCGCCGATGCTCTCGCCGGTGTCGCGGTGATACTGCCAGGCCCCGCCCTGCTCGGTCGAGATGGCGAGGCGGCCACCCAGGGTGTCGGCCAGCGGCCCCGAGACATAGCCCTCGGCCCGGAACAGCTCGTGGGTGCCCCATTCGGCGATCAGGCCCGCCGCTGGCTCGGCGGTCGGGCGACGGGTGACAAAGCTGATGGCCCCGCCGGTGGTGTTGCGGCCGTAGAGCGTGCCCTGGGGACCGCGCAGGACCTCGACCCGGTCGACGTCAAAGATCAGGCCCTGGGTCATGACCGGGACCGGGTAGGCCACCTCGTTCACATAGACGCCGACCGTGGGCGAGTTGTTCGAGGCATAGTCCTGGAAGCCGACGCCGCGCATGCGGAACTGGGCCGCCCCGCCGCCAAAGGCCGGCTCGACCTCCAGGTTCGGGGTCGCGTTCTGAAGCTGGTTGACGTTGGTGATACCCTGCTGGACCAGGCTCTCGCCAGTCATGACGCTGAGGGCGATGCCGACATCCTGGGCTGCCTGCTCGCGCCGCTGGGCCGTAACAATGACCTCGTCAATCGTGGTGACCTGGTCCTGTGTCGCAGCCTGGGCCGCCGCCAGGGAAGGCTCAAGCGCCACCAGAGCGAGCGTGGACACCCCGATCCAAAGACGGTTCATGCTTCCAACCTCATCATGTCGGACCGCAATCTTCAGGCCGGTCCGGCGATCAACGGGAGAAGGCCCGCCACCCTCAAGCTCTCTCGCTACCAACCACCCCGCCATGCCTCTGGTATTCAGGCTTTCGTGGAAGGCTTATCCAAGGGCAAAGTCTACTGCATCACAAGAAGAAGTAGCGAGGGAAAGGTCTGTCACAGCAAGCCTGTTTCTTTCGGCGGGCAAGATGATGATTCGTTAGGCGTTTTTGCGACAATTGTTCATTATCCTGATCGTTTGGTGCAGGTTTCAGAATGTCGGTGGCGTGCAGGCACTGATAACCACGCAGGGAATGTTGCCTGTATTGCGGAACCGGTGGGGCAGGGTGCTGGGAAAAAGATAACCATCTCCGGCCTTTATGACGCGAACCTGGCTGTCCACGGTGACCTCCAGGCGGCCCTCAATGACCAGGCCCCCTTCCTCGCCCTCATGCGACAGCATGACCCGGCCACTGTCGGATCCGGGCTGGTAGGTCTCGTACAAAATCTGCAGGCTGGAGCCCTGGCCCGGGCCCAGCTGCCGATAGGAAACCTCGCCGCTGGAGATTTCGGTCAGGTCCTCGTGGCGATAGAAGTAGCGGGTCGTGGCCTCGAACTGGCTGCTGAAGAACTCGCCCAGCGACACCCCCGCTGCGTCCAGCAGCCGTTTCAGAGAGCCCACCGACGGGCTGGTCCGGCCGCTTTCGATCAGGCTGACCGTGCTGGACGGCACCCCGGCCTTTCGGGCCAGGGCGCGCTGGGACAGTCCCAGGCGGTCGCGCAGGGCATGCAGGCGCGGCCCGATGATGTTCTCGCTTTCCGTGCCTTCGCCCCGCGCCATCTCGCTCATCCCTTGCTTCGGGTCAGAAGGTCATGGGCGGTTCGGGCCATGACCTTGGCCGCATTGGTCATGTCCTCGATGCCCACCCACTCGTCGGGCTGATGCGCCAGGTCCAGGATGCCCGGACCATAGGCGATGCAGTCCTTCAGCTTGCCGATGCGGTCGACGTGCTTCTGGTCATAGGTGCCGGGCGAGCAGACGAACTGGGCCTTGCGCCCCAGGACGGCCTCGATCGCTGCGGCGGTGGTGCTGGCAACCGGGCCGTCGCGGTCAGCCATGCTGGGGGCAACCTCGAACAGGTCGCGGATCTCATAGCGGAAGCCGTCCCGCTGGGCCGCCAGGCCTTCCAGGATGGCCTTCACCTCGCCCTTCACCTCGTCCAGGCTTTCCTCGATCAGGAAGCGGCGGTCGATGATCATGCGGCTGGAATCGGCCACGCAGGGCGCGGGCAGGCCCTCGAAGCCCTCGTCCTGGCCGCCGTGGATGGAGTTGATGTTCATCGTCGACTGCCGCGCCCCCTCGGGCACCACCGGCATTTCTGAATGGCGCGCCGCCATGGCGGGATAGAGCCGATCCTCGAAGGCATTGAGCACGGCCCCCATGTGGCGGATGGCCGAGTCGCCCAGGAAGGGCATGGAGCCGTGGGCAATGCGCCCCTTCGTCTCGATCTCGGCCCACCAGACGCCGCGGTGGCCAATGCAGACGCGGTCGACGTTCAGAGGTTCGGGAATGATGACGTGGTTGACCCGTGGCGGCGAGAACCAGCCCCGCTCCGCCAGATAGGCCACGCCGCCATAGCCGCCCGATTCCTCGTCCACCGTGCCCGAGATTTCCAGCGCGCCGGGCAGGGGCAGGCCGGAATCAATCAGGGCCTCGACCGCAATGATCGAGGCCGCCAGCCCGCCCTTCATGTCGCAGGCCCCCCGGCCATAGACGCGGCCGTCGCGCACCTCTGCGCCAAAGGGATCGACGGTCCAGCCGCTGCCGACCTCGACCACGTCGATATGGCTGTTGAAGTGGACGCAGGGGCCGGGCCCCGAGCCTTCCCAGCGGGCGATGACATTGGTGCGGGGATAGCGGTCGCTGTCGCCGGGCGTGCCTTCGCCCCGCACATACTCGACCTTGAAGCCGCGTTTCCTCAGGCGCTCGCCAATATATTCGGCACAGGGGCGATAGGCCTCGCCCGGCGGGTTGATCGTCGGAAAGCGGATCAGGTCCCGGGTCAGGGCCACCAGGTCGTCGGTGCGCCCCTCGATCAGGTCCATGACGGTTTGCAGGCTGGGGGCAGTCATGTCGGCTTCCTCAGTCCAGTTCGCTGTCGAGTGCGGCCAGGACCGCCTCGGTCATCCGGGGGGTCGAAACGCCTGGCTGTCCGGGCGCGGCAATGGCGGGGGTGCGGATGCCGCTGGCGACCACCCGGCGCACGGCGGCCTCAAGCCGGTCGGCCAGGTCGGGGCGGTCGAAGGACCAGCGCAGGGCCAGGCCGAATGACAGGATGGCGGCGATGGGATTGGCGATGCCCTGGCCGGCGATATCGGGTGCCGAGCCGTGGATGGGCTCATACAGGCCCCGGCTGCGGCCGCCGCTGCCCAGTCCCGACAGCGAGGCCGAGGGCAGCAGCCCAAGGGAGCCCGTCAGGGCCGCCGCCGCATCGGACAGGATATCGCCGAACAGGTTGTCGGTGACGATGACGTCGAACTGGTCGGGCCGGCGCACCAGCTGCATGGCGCAGTTGTCGGCATACATATGGCTCAGCTCGACGTCGGGGTAATCCGCGCCCACCTCGGTGGCGATGGCACGCCACAGGGCCCCGGTCTCCATGACATTGGCCTTGTCCACCGAGCAGAGCCGGCCCCGGCGGCTGCGGGCCAGCTCAAAGGCGGTGCGGCAGACGCGGGCGATCTCGGCTTCGGTATAGGCCTGGGTGTCGTAGGCGCGGCGCTGGCCGTCCGGGCCGGTCTCATTGGCGCGCGGCAAGCTGAAATAGACCCCCGCCGTCGCCTCGCGCACGATCAGGATATCCAGGCCCCGGATCAGGTCCGGCTTCAGGGCCGAGGCGTCCAGCAGTTCGTCGAAACAGACGGCGGGCCGCAGGTTGGCATAGAGGTCAAGGGCCTGGCGCAGGCGCAGAATGCCCATCTCGGGCCTCTGGGCGCGCGGCAGGTGATCCCATCTCGGGCCGCCGACCGAGCCGAACAGCACCGCGTCCGAGGCCAGGGCCTGATCCACCACGGCCTCGGTGATGGGGGTGCCATGGGCATCGATGCTGGCCCCACCGGCCAGGCCCTGGCTCAGCTCCAGTTTCAGGCCGGCATGGCGGGCAAGCCAGTCGGCCACGCGCAGGGTCTCGGTGATGATCTCTGGCCCGATGCCGTCGCCGGGCAGGACCAGGACCTTGAAGACGCGGTCAGATGCAGCGGCCACCGTCGACCTCCAGGGCTACGCCGGTGATCATCGAGGCGTCATCCGAGCACAGGAAGGCGGCGGCCGCCCCCATGTCCTGGGGTGTCGAAAAGCGGCCCATGGGGATGGAGGCCAGGAACCGGGCCCGCACCTCGGGGGTGTCCTCGCCCATGAAGGTCTTGAGCAGGGGGGTGTCGCCCGCCACCGGGTTCAGCGCATTGACCCGCACCTGGAAGGGGGCCAGCTCGACCGCCATGGCGCGGGTGGCGGTGATGACCCAGCCTTTCGACGCATTGTACCAGGTCAGGTTGGGCCGGGGGCTGACCCCGCCGGTCGAGGCTATGTTGAGGATGGCCCCGGCCCCCTGTGCCTTCAGGGCGGGCACGAAGGCTTTGGACATCAGGTAGATGGAGCGGATGTTGACGTCGAGGATGCGCTGGAACGCCGCGTCAGACAGTTCATCCAGCGGCTGGGGTTTATGGCCGACCCCGGCATTGTTGACGATGATATCGACGCCGCCCATCAGTTGCCGGGCCTGCTCAGCCAGTCGGTTGACCTGATCGGGATCGGCCACGTCGACGCCCAGGCCGTGGTCGGCCTTGCCCCATTCACCGGCCACGGAG
>JAEYQX010000142.1 GCA_023409795.1 Pseudomonadota bacterium | reverse complement strand
GGCCAGGGCGATGCGGCCCGGCACGTCGCGGGTTTCGTTGTCAAAGCCGGTCCAGTCCGTGTCCGAACCGTAATAGACCAGGTTGTCCTTTGCCGTGGTCTCGGTGTTGCCGCCGACGCCCAGCTTGAAATGCAGGAACGGATCGGCCGGGGCATCGATGGTGGTCAGGTTGATGACGCCGCCACCGAACTCACCCGGATAGTCCGGCGAATAGGACTTCTGGACCTCGACGCCGGCCAGGACGCTGGCCGGGAACAGATCCAGGGGCACGACGCGCTGCAGCGGCTCGGGGCTGGGCAGCGGCGAGCCGTTCAGCAGGGCCGACGAGTAGCGCTCGCCCAGGCCGCGCACATAGACATAGCGGCCTTCAACGATCGACAGGCCCGTCACGCGGGTCAGGGCCGAGGCGGCGGTCGAGTCGCCGGTCCGTTGCAGGTCTTCCTGGGTCAGGAAGGCCGCAACCTCGGCGCTGGCGCGGTTCGGGGTCGGGATGTTCTTGCCGCGAACATAGATGTCGCCCAGCTGGGCGGGCCCCATGTCCTGGTCGGGGCTGACGGGCTCGCTGGCCGCAGCGGCCGGCGTCTCAGCATAGACGGACTGGGCCAGGGCGTGGCCGGGCAGCATGACGGATGCGCCGAGGGCCGAGGTGGCCAGAAGGACCCTGCCGAGGGTCAGCTTGGTGGTTTTCATTGGGGCTTGCCTTGCAGGATTTCTAACCGGAATCGGGATGCGGCGAGGTTGCCCTCGCCGCCCCTGTCGTCAGTGCGTGTGGATCAGCACTTGGCGCCGTCGGTCAGACCGCAGGTCCAGCCGCGCCACCAGGTGTCGCCGCTGTTCTTGACGGCCCCGATGTAGTCGGTGTCGGTGAAGAAGGCGTGGACCGAGGAAGCCTTGACCGGGGTCACGGCCGACTCGTTGGCACCGTTGATGAAGGTCAGGACCTGGCCGGTGATCGAGGTGCCGCTCGGAGCCGTCAGGGTCGAGGTGCCCTTGGCCACGTTGTTCGAGCCCTTGGTGAAGACGCTTTCCGAACGGGCCGCGTTGTTCGAGCGATACGAGATATCGCAGGACATGAAGACCGAGTTGAACACCGGGTTCACGCTGGCGGTATCGGCATCGGCGATGTCCAGGCAGCCCGCTTGCGAGCCGGCAGCGCTGGTGAAGACCGAGTTGACCACGGTGGCCTGGGTACCCGTGTCGAAGTGGGCCACGGTGTGGGCATTGGTCGGCGAGTTACGGCCAACCAGGGTCCAGTTGGCGATCTTCGGCTGCGAGTTGTAGCGCGAGGCCAGCGGGGTGGAGGCCGGGGCGGCCGAGAACTCGAAGCCGGCCGAACGGCTGGTGGCGTTCGGGGCGCGCTGCGTCACGATGCCGAACTGGGCACCACCGCGCCAGCCGGTGTCGGTGTCGAAGGCGTCGTCGTCGGCACCGGTGATGACGATGTGGCGCAGGTTGACGTTACCGCCGAAGATCTCGATGCCGTCGTCCGACGAGTTGTGCGACTGCACGTATTCGATCGTCGTGCCCGAACCGACGCCGGCCAGGGTCAGGGCCTGGAGTTCGTTGCCGGTGGCGATTTCAAAGCCCGAGTAGCGGATCTGGACATAGCGCAGGCGGCCCGAGTTATCAGCCGGGGTATTGCCGCCGTAGAAGGCGTCCGTGCCCTCGACCTGGCCGGTGCAGGTGACCGGAGCGGTCAGCTGGCAGCCGGCTTGCGGAGCGCGGCCGGCGATGACGATGCCGCCCCACTGGCCGTGCGAGTTCTCGCCGGTGGTGCCTTCGATGTTCTGGCGGCTGGTGAAGACGATCGGGTTCGAAGCCGTGCCTTCGGCGAAGATCTGCGAGCCACGGTTGATGATCAGGTAGTCGCCGCCGCCCGAAGCGAAGATCTTGACGCCGGCTTCGACGGTCAGGATGCCCTGGGTGCCCGACGGAGCAGCCGGGTTCAGGCCCATGTCGGTGCCGACCGAGGTGCGGCCCGAGATCGAGTAGATGGTGCCGGCGCGCAGCGGCACGGTCAGGTTGCCGTTGATCTGGGTCGGCAGCTGGCAGACGCGCAGGGTGTCGTTGGCGATCAGGCCCACGTTGGCAAAGCCGGTGGGGCAGTCAGCCGCAGCGCCCGTCCCCGAGGTCGGCGGAGGCGTGGTGCCACCATCGCCGCCACCGCCGCCACCGCCGAAGTCACCTTCGCCCGGCGAAGCCACTTCGGCCGAGCCGCCGCAGGCCGCCAGGGCCAGAGTGCTCGCCGCCACGGCAAGCAGGGTCTTGAAGTTGGAGGTCATGGTCATCCACCGATCAAAAGAGCTGAACAGCAGGACACAGACACGACACCACGGTCACGGCCCCCTCCTGCCTTTGCAGGCCATGGATAGGAACAAGAACCGCCAACTAACTTGCCCGGATCAGTGAAGGTTTGTTGGAGAAACGCTGTGATTTTCGCGATGATTTGAACACATTTACTCACCCCACGGACCGATCGTCACATTTGCCGGGCGACCGGGATGACAGATCGCGTCTATCGGGATCGGGCTGGACAATCAGGCGTTTACACGCGCCGCAACCCAGTGACTGATAGGGGAAACGTCGCCGTCCGCGCCTGACCAAGGCCCGGATGCCCGGTTCGCCCTGAGAGACAGACAATGCCTGAAGCCAGCCGTGCCCGCCGCCTGAAGACCACCAGCCATGAGGTCCACGACGGCCTGGACCGCGCCATCATGGCGGCCGATCCCTTTGGCCACCGCGACCGCTATGTCCGGTTCGCCCAGGTCCAGCACGCCTTTCACAGCGATATTGCCGCCCTTTATGACGCGGAGGAGCTGCAGGCGCTGATACCGGACCTGCGGGACCGCTGCCGCCACGGCCATGTCGTGCAGGATCTTCGTGACCTGCGGGCAGACCCCCTGCCCCACCAGCCGCTGCCCGCCTTTCGCCCCGGCGAAAGGCCTGATGTTCCGACGGCGCTGGGCTGGCTCTACGTTGCCGAGGGCTCCAACCTTGGGGCCGCCTTCCTGCTGAAAGCCGCGGCCCGGCTGGGTCTGTCCGAGGATTTCGGCGCGCGGCACCTGGCCGCTGCGCCCGAGGGCCGGGCCAATGCCTGGCGCAGCTTTACCGCCGCGCTGGATGCCCCCATCCTCACCCCGGCCGAGGAAGCGCGGGTGGACCTTGGAGCCCAGGCGGCCTTCCGCCGGGTCCGCTCTCTGGTGGACCAGGTCTTCTACCAGGACGCCGCCGCCTGATTCGTCGGGGACAGGAAGATCAGGCTGGCACAGGCCCCAGGAAGGCCCGTCGCGCCTCGCCCAGGCGCTGGGCCGCGCGCTCCAGCACCCCATCGGGCTTGGCAAAGCACAGCCTGAGAATGGACTGCCCCTCGCCCGAGGACATGAAGGCCGACACCGGAATGGCGGCAATCCCGTGGTGCCGGACCGCCCATTCGGCAAACTCGGCCGCGCCCAGGTCGATGCCGGAGGCGGCCAGGTCCACGCACAGGAAATAGGTCGCCTGCGATGGCAGGACCACATAGCCGTGGCGGACCAGGGCCCTGGCCAGCACATCGCGTGAGCGCCCATGGGCCAGGGCCTGTGCCTCGAACCGTTCTTCGGGCCAGGCCAGCCCCTCGGCCACAGCGAGCTGCAGGTTGGGTGCACTGGCAAAGGTGATGAACTGGTGCGCCTTGGCTGCGGCCTCCAGCAAAGGCCCTTCGCCGACCAGGAAGCCGATCTTCCAGCCCGTCAGGCCGAACAGCTTGCCAGCCGATCCGACCTTCAGGGTGCGTTCGGCCATGCCCGGGCGGCTGGCCAGGGCAATATGGCGTCGCCCGTCAAACACCAGCCGTTCCCAGACCTCGTCACTGATGGCGACCAGGTCATGATCGCGGCAAAGCCCGGCCACCGCCTCGACCTCGTCCAGGTCAAAGGCCCGGCCTGCCGGGTTGAGCGGGTTGTTGAAGACCACGGCGCGCGTGCGGCTGGTCACGGCCCGCTCCAGCAGGTCCCGATCGATGCGCCATTGCGGCGGGCTGAGCGCCACCGTCCGCACAAGCCCCCCGGCCCGTTCGATCAGCGGGCGGTAGGCGTCATAGGCGGGCTCGATGATGATCACCTCGTCGCCGGGCGAAATGACGGCCAGCAGGGCCGCACACAGCCCCTCGGTCGCGCCCGAAGTCACGATGACGTTCTGGTCGCTAAGCCCCAGGCCGTCGTGACGATTATAGAAGTCGGCGACCCCGGCCCGCAGCTCTGGCAGGCCCCGCGACGGGGCATACTGGTTGGGCCGCTCGGTCAGGGCCCTGGCGGCGGCCTGCAGCAGGTCCTGCGGCTCCTCGCCATCGGGAAAGCCCTGGCCCAGGTTGATGGCGTCATGGGCGCGCGCCAGGCCTGACATACGCTCGAACACCGTGGTCGGCAGGCTAGAAAAAATGGGGTTCAGGCGCATGGAGCCAGCCTATCGCGAACGCGCTCACCGTCAAAAAACCGGGTCGCGCGCCACAGGACAGCCGCGCGACCCGCAGGGTCGATGAGGGGAGAAAACGCCCTCTCACTCGAGGGATGAGCCAACCTCCCACACGCCCACCCGCGCCACCATGCAGAAATCCTGCACCCAGGCTGAGGTCACCTAAAGCTGGGCAGATGGCCTGGCCCTTCGTCGAATCCGCCGGGGACTTGATCTTTTTGACGCCGCGCAGCATCAGGGCGACGAACCTGGACCCCGCGGCTGGCTGAGCGCGCGGGTGGCTATCCCGTCCGCCGACCCGTCGGGAAACCCGGGCCCTCGTGGCTCGCGCTATTGAAACACAGATGTCCATCCTTGCATCCGCCCGCCAGCAATGGCTGGCCAGTCCCCGTCGCGACCTGATGGCCGGCACGGTGGTGGCACTGGCCCTGATCCCGGAGTCCATCGCCTTTTCGGTGATCGCCGGGGTCGACCCGGCCGTTGGCCTCTATGCCAGCGTCCTGATCGCCATCACCATCGCCTTTGTCGGCGGCCGCCCGGCCATGATCTCGGCCGCAACCGGGGCCATGGCCCTGCTGATGGTCACCCTGGTGCGCGATCACGGCATCGAATACCTGTTCGCCGCCTCGATCCTGTGCGGGGTCTTCCAGATCATCATCGGCCTGCTGAAGCTGGGGCGCTACATCCGCTTTGTCAGCCGCAGCGTGATGACGGGATTCGTCAACTCCCTGGCCATCCTGATCTTCATCGCCCAGATGCCGAACCTGATCGGCGCGAACTGGCAGACCTATGCCCTGGTGGCGGCCGGCCTGGTCATCATCTGGGGCCTGCCGCGCCTGACCCGGGCCATTCCCTCGGCCCTGGTCGCCATCCTGGTGCTCAGCGCCGTGGCCATTGGCCTGAACCTGGACGTCAAGACGGTCGGCGACATGGGCCAGCTGCCCACCGCCCTGCCCGGCCTTCACCTGCCCATGGTGCCCCTGACCTGGGAGACGCTTGCCATCATCGCCCCGGTCTCGGCGACCCTGGCCTTCGTGGGCCTGCTGGAATCCCTGCTGACCGCCAGCCTGATCGACGACATCACCGACACCCCTTCTGACAAGGATCGCGAAACCCGCGGCCAGGGCATCGCCAACATCGTCAGCGGCTTCTTCGGCGGCATGGCCGGCTGCGCCATGATCGGCCAGAGCATGATCAATGTGACATCCGGCGCGCGCGGCCGCCTGTCGACCCTGTGGGCCGGGCTGTTCCTGCTGATCCTGATCCTGGTGCTCCAGGCCTGGGTCGCCCGGATCCCGATGGCTGCCCTGGTTGCCGTCATGATCGTGGTGGCCATCGGCTCCTTTGACTGGCAGTCGATCCGGCGGCTGCGCTCGACGCCGCTGCAGTCGACCATCGTCATGCTCGCCACGACCGCCACCGTGGTCATCACCCATGACCTGTCCAAGGGCGTGGTCCTGGGCGTCGTCCTCTCGGCCATCTTCTTCATGCGAAAGGTCGGCAAGACGCTGTCCGTGACCGAGATCGAGGAGGCCGAGGAAGGGCTCCTGCACTATCGCGTCGCGGGCCAGCTCTTCTTTGGCTCGGCCGACCTGTTCGTCGCCAGCTTCGAGTATCACGGCCAGCCGCGCCGGGTGATCCTGGACCTGGCCCAGGTCCGTATCTGGGACCAGACCGGCGTGGCCGCGCTGGACAAGGTCCTGGCCCGCTATCGCAAGCAGGGTGCCGTCGTCGAGGTCAACGGCCTGGCCCAGGAAAGCCAGGTCCTGGTCGACCGCCTGGGCCAGCCGCGGGTCCCGGCCTGAGCCAACAAAAAAGCCCCGGAGCGCAAACTCCGGGGCTTTTCCATTTGCGGGTCGTCGCGACCAGATCAGACCATGCGGCTCTGCTCGACGGCGGCACCGACGAAGCTGGAGAACAGCGGGTGCGGCTTGAACGGACGGCTCTTGTATTCAGGGTGATACTGGACCCCGATGAACCACGGATGGTCCGCGCGCTCGACCGTCTCGGGCAGGACACCGTCGGGGGACAGGCCGGCAAAGATCAGGCCCGCCTTCTCCTCGATGGCGTCGCGATAGTTGATGTTCACCTCATAGCGGTGGCGGTGGCGCTCGCTGATCTCGGAGGTGCCATAGATTTCGGCAATCTTGGAGCCCGCCTTAAGCGTCGAGTCATAGGCCCCCAGGCGCATGGTGCCACCCAGGTCGCCGCCCTGCTGGCGCAGGACGCGCTGGTTGCCCTGAGTCCATTCGGTCATCAGGCCGACCACGGGCTCCTCAGCCGGGCCAAACTCGGTCGAGGTGGCCTTGGGATAGCC
>JAEYQX010000057.1 GCA_023409795.1 Pseudomonadota bacterium | reverse complement strand
GGCTATGACTGGTTCGAGGTCACCCAGCGCTGGATCGATGGCCGCCCCGACAGCGCGGGCGGCGTCCGGCCCAGTGTGTCCATCGGCGCCGGCAGCGGTCGCTATGGCGGATGGTCGTCCTCGGGCGTGGGCGTCGGGGTCGGCCTGAACCTTAGCGGCCCGTCGCCGACCTCGACCACGCTGGAGATCATCATGGGCCGCGGTCCGACCCCTGACCGGCGCGAGGCCTATGACGCCCGCAATGTGATGGAAGCCATCGGCTATCGCCTGTAGCGCCCACCGGCTGCCCGACCGGGCCAGTCCCTTCGCAAGCCTCGCCAAAAGCGATAAGGCGACAGCATGATGCAGGTTTTGCTGGTAGCAATGGGCGGGGCCCTGGGGGCGGTGGCGCGTTATGGCGCGGGCCTGGCTGCCGTGCGGCTGATGGGGCAGGGGGCGTGGCCGTGGGGCACCTTCGGCGTCAACCTGCTGGGCGGCCTTCTGATCGGCCTGCTGGGCGGCTGGCTGGCCGCGCGCGGCACCACGGGTGGTGACAGCGTTCGCCTTTTTGCCGTGGTCGGGGTATTGGGCGGGTTCACGACCTTTTCGGCCTTCTCGCTGGAAATGGTGCAAATGCTCGAGCGCCGCGAGATGGCCATGGCCGCCGGATATGCGCTCGCTTCAGTTTTTCTCTCGGTGGTCGCCGTCTTCATCGGCCTGATCATCATGCGTAAGGTTATCGGATGAGCCGCGAAGTTCAGGTCCTCTATGTCGCCGAGGATGAACATGACATCCGCCTGGACCGCTGGTTCAAGCGCCGTTGGCCGCACCTGACCCATATCCAGGTGGAGAAGATGGCCCGCAAGGGCGAGATCCGCGTCGACGGCTCGCGGGTGAAGCCCCAGGACCGCCTGACGGCCGGTGCCGCCGTGCGCGTGCCACCCCTGCCCGAAGCGGCGCCGCGCAAGCCCGGTGACCTCCACCAGCTGTCCGAGCGCGACATCGCCTATGCCAAGTCCCTGGTCCTCTATGAGGACGAAATGGTCATCGCCCTGAACAAGCCGCACGGCCTGGCGGTGCAGGGGGGCACCAAGACCACCCGGCACGTCGACCGCCTGCTGTCGGCCTGGGGCGAGGGGATGGAGCGCCCGCGCCTGGTCCACCGCCTGGACCGCGACACCTCGGGCGTTCTGCTGCTGGGCAAGGGACCCGAGGCGGCCAAGCGCCTGGCCGGGGCCTTTGCCCGTCGCCAGGCCAAGAAGACCTATTGGGCCATCGTCATCGGCAATCCCAAGCCCTCGGCCGGCCAGATCGACATGGCGCTGAAGAAGACAGGCATCAACGACTTCGAGATGATGCGTCCGGCCGATCCCAAGGATCCCCGCGCCGAGCCGGCTGAAACCGCCTATGCCACCATCAGCCGGGCGGCCCACCGCGCCTCTTGGATGGCGCTGCGCCCCTTTACCGGGCGAACCCACCAGCTGCGCGCCCACATGGCCGGCATCGGCCACCCGATCCTGGGCGATCCCAAGTATGGCGACGAGAAGTCGCGCGAGCTGTCCGGCATCCTGAAGCTGCAGCTCCACGCCCGCCGCATCGAGCTGGACCATCCGCGCGGCGGCAAGCTGATCGTCGAGGCCCCGCTGTCGCCTGAAATGAAGGCCGGCTTCGCCCACTTCGGCTTTGACGAGCACGAGATCGACGGCGATCCGTTCGAGGGGGTCAAGCGCCAGAGATGAGCCGTCCCCTCGCCGTTTTCGACATTGATGGCACCCTGGTCGACAGCCGCGCCTCGATCCATCGGGCCTGCTGCGAGGCCGCCCGGGTTCTGGGCCTGCCAGAGCCCGGCTATGACCGTGTCCGCCAGATCGTCGGCCTGACCCTGGACAAGGCGCTGCACGTTCTGGAGCCCCAGCTGACCCATGCCGAGCTGGCCGAGTTCGTCGCGGCTTTCCAGGCCAGTTTCCGCGCCATGTATGACGCCGGTCATGAGGAGCCGCTCTATCCCGGCGTGATGGACACGCTGAACCGGCTGAAGCGGGACGGCTGGCGGCTGTCGATCGCCACGGGCCAGAACCGTCGGGGCGTGGCCCGCAACCTGGCGCGCGCGGGGTGGAGCGACCTGTTCCTGTCCAGTCATTGCGCCGGCGATGGGCCGGGCAAGCCTGACCCCACCATGCTGCGCGCGGCCATGAGCGCCTGTGGAGCCGAGGCCGCCTCGACCATCATGATCGGCGACACCAGCCACGACATGATTATGGCCGCCAATGCCGGGGTGGCCGGGCAGGGCGTGGGCTGGGGCTTCCACACGCCTGACGAGCAGCGCGCCGCCGGTGCCATCCACGTCGCCGAAGACTTCCCCGACCTCGAGGCCGCGCTGGACCGCTTTGCGTCCCGCGCCCTGGTGGCCTGAGACCCAGAGACTGACCATGAGCCACATCCCGCCGCTGGACCCCAACGTCGCCGCCCGCAAGGGCTTCAAGGAATCCGAAGAGCGTATCAAGCGCTTTTGGAAGGCCGCAGGTGTGGATCAGGTGCCCGAAGGCTGGGCCGTGCAACTGGACGGCCGCACGCCCAAGACCCCGGCGGGGCGCAAGCTGGTGCTGCCGACCGAGGCGGCGGCTCGACTGGTCGCGGCCGAATGGGAAGCGCAGGGGGAGTTCCTGGAGCCCGGCACCATGCCCGCCACCCGTCTGGCCTCGACCGCCATCGACCGCGTGGTGGAGGTGATGGAAGCGGTTGCCGACGAGATCACCGCCTATGCTGGCAATGACCTGACCTGCTACCTCGCCGAAGCACCGCAATCCCTGATCGAGCGTCAGGAACGCGAATGGGGCGCATGGCGCAACTGGGCCGAGGCAAAGCACGACATCCGACTGGTTCCGGTGCAGGGCATTGTCCACCAGCCGCAGGACCAGGCCTCGCTGGACCGGGTGAAGGCGCTGGCGTTGTCGCTGGACCATTTCCAGCTGTCGGGCCTAGCCATGGCGGTGCCGCTGCTGGGCTCGGCCATCCTGGGTCTGGCCCTGCAACAGGGCGAACTGTCGGGCGAGGCCGCCTATGACCTGTCGCGGCTGGATGAAGCCTTTACCGAGGAACGCTGGGGTGTGGACGAGGAAGCGTCCCTGCGTGCCGCGGCCCAGCGGGCCGAGACGGTCATGCTGGAGCAGTGGTTCAGGGCGCTGGCCTAGGTCACGGGTTTTCCAGCAGATTCTGTCATCGTCCTCGCGTCCGTGCTAAAGCTTTCCAATCTGGAAAGTTATGACTTGCCAAGTTGGAAAGTCGATGGCATTTTCCATTATGGAAAGTGAGGGAAGGCTGATGACCAACGAGCACGACAGATACGACGCGGCCGGTGCGCTGGACGCGCTGAACAGCATCCGCGACACGCGCGAGCAGACCCTGAGCAAGATGGATTACTGGCCGTGGTGGTATGACCTTGGCTATGCCACGTCCTGCGCCCTGCTGGTCGGCGGGCAGGGCTACAGCAGGCCGCTGTCCCTGATGGCGACGGCGGTGGCGATCGCCATCCTGATCGTGATCATGCGCAAATGGCAGGCCAAGACGGGCGTCTGGGTCAATGGCTACAGCCCCAGGCGCGCCCGCTGGGCCGCCTTTGGCCTGGCGGCGCTGCTGGTCGGCCTGATGGGGGTGAGCCTCTGGTTCGGGCGGATGCAGGGCATGGTCTGGGTGCCGCTGGTGAACGGGGCCATCGCCGCCGCGCTGGGCTGGGCCGGAATGCGCCTGTGGATGCACCTCTACCGCAAGGACGTGAAGGACCTGAAATGACCGCGCCCGTCTTTGATCCCCTGATCCACGCCCCGGGCCGGTTGCAGATCTGCGCCATCCTGTCGGCGGCCGAGGCCGAGTTTGCGGTGGTGCGCGACGCCATCAAGGTGTCGGACTCGGTCCTGTCCAAGCACGTCAAGGCGCTGGAGGAGGCCGGCTATGTCGCCGTGCGCAAGGCCCCGTTCGAGGGGCGGCAACGCACCTGGCTGTCCATGACGTCAGCCGGCAAAAAGGCCTTTGCCGCCCATGTGGCGGAGTTAGAACGGCTGGTGAAGATCACCGCCAAACTCACGGTTTGATCAGGGGTTTTCGACCTTGTAGGTGAGCAGGGCCTGACGCTCCTCGGGCGTCAGGTGCCGCCACTGACCCTCCTTCAGGCCGTCCAGCCGGATCGGCCCGATGCGGGTGCGGAACAGGTCCACGACCTCCAGCCCGACCAGCTCGCACATCCGGCGGATCTGGCGCTTGCGCCCCTCGCGCAGGATGAACTTCAGGTCCTGGCCCCGGATCAGGGTGACCTTGGCCGGGCGCAGCTTGCGACCATCCAGTTCCAGGCCGTGGCGCAGCCGGTCCAGCTTGGCCTGGCTGATCTGGCCCTCGACGCGGACCAGGTATTCCTTGTCCAGGTCAGACTGGGGCCCGATCACGGCCTTGGCCACCACGCCATCGGACGAGACCATCAGCAGCCCGCGCGAGTCCTCGTCCAGTCGCCCGATGGGGGGCAGGGAGGCGTCACGGCGCGGGATGGGGCCTTCATCCGCCCGGTTCTTGAAGGCCAGCAGGCGCACCGCAGGAATCTTGCCTGGCTCCGGCTGGCCCGAGACATAGCCGACCGGCTTGTGGATCAGCAGGGTCATGCCCGAGGCCAGGGCATCCTCGCCGCCCTGGTTCAGGGTCAGGGTCTGGCCCTTCTCGATCTTGCGACCGGCATCGCGCACGACCTCGCCGTCAATGCTGACCAGGCCCTCGGCAATCAGGGCCTCGGCTTCGCGCCGCGAGCACACGCCCGTCTGGCCCAGCCACTTATTGATGCGGACGGGCTCGTCGCCATCATAGGTGCGGGTAAGGGCCATGGGCGGTGATCTCGGGCGGCTGCGAAGGACGGGGCTGGTGTAGGGGGAGGCTCGCCAGCCTGACAAGGGTGATCTTCGTCCCAGGGATGTCGCAAGTTCAGCCCGGGGTGCGTGCAGATCAGGGCGACAAACATCGCATTGAAAATGCGAGCGATCCTTCTATATTCGAAATCATCAATCGGAAAATCGACCCCTGCACCCGAATGGCCCTGCCGTTCGGTGTTTCTGCTTTTCCGGGCCTGATCCGGTCGTCGTCTCCGTTTCACTGGAGTTTGACCGGCTTATTTTTGAAACAACTTGAGGGAAAACAATTGAAAGCTCAGCAAAAAGCACCTTTCGCCCGTCGTCAAAGCAACCGTCCGGTCGCTACGCGCCTGCGCATGGGCCTGGTGATGCGTAAGGGCATGGATTTTGGTGCCATGGGCGATGTCGAGACCGCGCTGCGGATGCAGGGCGTGTCCCTGGCCCCCATCTCGACCGGCGAAGCCAGCCTGAACATCAATGGCGTCATGGTCATGGCGACCGCGACGGCCGAGGATATCGCCTCGGGCCGCGTCAGGGGCCTGGTCGTGCCGGGCGGTGCGCGTGACGAGGCTGGCGAGGCCATGGCCCGCGCCCTGGTTCAGCAGGCGCGCGACAAGGGCCTGCCGGTCATCGGCTTTGGCGAGGGCGTGGCCCTGGGTGCCGCCGTGGCTGGACAGAACGTCGAGGGTGAAGGCGCGGTCTTCTCGTCCGAGGGCGTGAGCTCGATCCACGACAAGGCCGAGCTGGGCAGGATCGTGGACCAGATCGCCGCCTAAACCCGGCGGAAGATCAGGCTGAGGTTGTTGGCGGGCATCTCCGTCCGCAGCGTCAGCCGCAGGCCGGCCGTTCGGGCGAGGGCTTCAACCTCGCCCCGGTCGCGCAGGCCCCAGTCGGGATTGCGGGCCCTGAGGCTGTCGTCAAAGGCCGCGTTCGATGCGGCCAGCGGCGCCTCGGCCTCGCGGTAGGGGCCGTAAAGATAAAGCAGGCCGCCGACGGGCAGGCTCTGCCGGGCCAGTTGCATCAGCCCTTGAGTCGCGGCCCACGGGCTGATGTGGACCATGTTGATGCAGACCAGGGCGTCGAAGCCTTCGTCCGGCCAGGCGGCAGGCTCCAGCATATCCAGGTCAAGGGCGGGCCGGACATTGGCCAGGCCCAGGTGATGGACCCAGACATCGATGCTTTGCCGGGCCTCGGCGCTGGGGTCGGAGGGCTGCCAGGTCAGGCCGGGCAGGGCGGCCGCAACGGCCACGGCGTGCTGGCCGGACCCCGATGCGATCTCGAGCACTCGCCCCTGCGCGGGCAGGTGGGCGGCCAGCCTCTGGCAGATGGCCTCGGCATTGCGCTGGGCGGCGGGTGAGTTCAGCGCCCCCTGCGGCGTCTGGGTCAGGCGATCCATGGTCTGCATGGACGCACCATAGCCGCGCACGGTGACAAAGGCATCCGCTGGCCCGCCAGTTTGCAGACGCGAACAGCCGTCCGCCAGCAGACTGATTTCAGGTCCCGCCACAGCTGGGCTGTGGGGCTTATGTCGCGGCGCAGCAAGGGAAACTTGTCTAGCGTCGGGTACCGAGCGGTGGTTGACCTGTCTGCATCCGAGATGGCATTGCGCGTGTTACAAGGCGTGAAGACGCTGCTGTCGCCACAACGCCGTAAGAGTGTTGGGCACAATCGGTTCAGGAGAGAAGTTCCGTGTCAGCCAACACCACTATTCCGGGGCTTTACCCGGCCCCCACTGACCATGCTGCCCTGGTTGCCTGGGTGGAGCAGATCGCCAACCTGGCCAAGCCGGACCGGGTTCACTGGTGTGACGGTTCCGAAGCCGAGAAGCAGGCCATCATCGCCGACTTGATCGGCAAGGGCACGCTGAAGGAACTGGACCAGTCCAGGCGTCCGGGCTGCTATTACGCCGCCTCCGATCCCAAGGACGTGGCCCGTGTCGAGAGCCGCACCTTCATCTGTTCGGAAGATCAGGCCGACGCCGGTCCGACCAACAACTGGGCCGATCCGGTCGAAATGCGCGACCGCATGGAAAAGCTGTTCGACGGCTGCATGAAGGGCCGCACCATGTATGTGGTGCCGTTCTGCATGGGCCCGCTGGGTTCGCACATCTCGGCGCTGGGCGTTGAAATCACCGACAGCGGTTATGTGGCGCTGTCGATGGGCGTCATGACCCGCATGGGCAAGGGCGCTCTGGACCAACTGGGCACCGACGGCGTGTTCGTTCCGGCCGTCCACACCCTGGGCGCACCCCTGGCCGAAGGTCAGGCCG
>JAEYQX010000251.1 GCA_023409795.1 Pseudomonadota bacterium | reverse complement strand
CATCGGCGTCATCACCAGCCCGACCGGGGCGGTGATCCGCGACATCCTGCACCGCATCGCCGAGCGCTGGCCCTGCCGCGTCATTGTCTGGCCCGTGGTGGTCCAGGGCGACGCCGCCTGCGCCCAGGTATCCCACGCCATCCGGGGATTTGATGCCCTGACCGCCGACAGCGCCGTGCCAAGGCCGGACCTGCTGATCGTCGCGCGCGGCGGGGGCTCGGTCGAGGACCTGTGGTGCTTCAATGACGAGGGCCTGGCCCGCACGGTGGCCGAGGCCCGCATCCCGATCATCTCGGCCGTGGGGCACGAGACGGACACGACCCTGATCGACTTCGTCTCGGACCGTCGCGCCCCGACGCCGACCGGGGCCGCCGAGATTGCCACCCCGGTGCTGGCCGACCTCAAGTATGGCCTCAGCGACCTGGACGGCCGCCTGACCCGCGCCGGGGCCCGCCTGCTGGAAGACCGCCGCACGCGCCTGCGCGCCGCCGCCCGTGGCCTGCCTGCCCGGCCCGAGGACCTGCTGGCCCTGCCCCAGCAGAGGTTGGACCACGCCGCCAGCCGCCTGGGCTCGGCCCTGCAACGCAATGTCGCCGTCCACGAGCGGCATCTGGCCGTGGCCTCTGGCCGCCTGGCCCGGCAACTGCTGGACCGGGCGATCGAGCGCCGGGGCGACCGCCTGGCGGCCCTGTCCACCCGCTTTGCCCCGGCCCTGCAGCGACAGCTGGACCGCGATGCCCAGCGCCTGTCGGCCCTGACGCGGGCCCTGGCGACGCTCGACCCCAAACGACCCAAGCCCGGCTTTGCCCGGATCGAGGACCAGGAGGGCAGCATGATCGCCTCGGCGGCTGGCCTGTCGCCGGGCCAGTCGGTGCGAATCGTCTTTGGCGATGGCGCGCGCGGAGCCGTGATCGAGGGCAAGGACACCTTGGCCAGCCCTGCGGCCCCCAGCCGCCCGGCCCGGTCCCGGCCCCAGCCAGCCGATCAGGGTGACCTGTTTTGATCCGGCGCTTTGTCGCGATGCACTAATCCCTCTCGTCTAGAGGGCAAAGCCGTGCCTATCCTGAGCCCATGACGACGGATTCGCCCCCTCAGCCGGCTCCTGTGCTCGCGACGCTGCATTATGGCGACGGCGAGTTCGCGGTGCTGGGCGCTGGAGCCTATGTCACCTGCGCCATCAGCGGGGCCCGGATTCCCCTGACCGCCCTGCGCTACTGGTCCGTCCTGCGCCAGGAAGCCTATGCTGGCCCGCTGGAATACATGACCGCTGAACGGGCTGGCTGAACCCGCTTCATGTCCGCGTTAAAATCTATCGAGATCCTTCTGGCTGACGACAACCCGAACATGCGGGCCATTGTCATGGCCATGCTCAAGTCGATCGGCGTGACCCGGCTGCGCGAGGTCGATGACGGGGCCTCGGCGCTGGAGGCCCTGAGGCAGGCCCCGGCGGACATCGCCATTGTCGACTTCCGCATGCTGCCGCTGGACGGGGTCAGCTTCACGCGGATGATCCGCACCGCGCCGGACAGCCCCAATCCCTACCTGCCCATCATCATGATGACCGGCCATTCCGACCGCCGCCGCGTGGTCGAGGCGCGCGATGCCGGGGTGACCGAGTTCGTGGCCAAGCCGGTCACGGCCCAGACCCTGCTGGCGCGCATCCAGTCGATCATCCTGAAGCCGCGGCCCTTTATCCGCACCGACGACTATTTCGGCCCGGACCGGCGCAGGACGGTGCGCCCCGACTATGCCGGGCCCTATCGGCGCTCGACCGATCCGAGGGACTGATAGACCGCGTCGGGCCAGCGCTTGTGGACCCAGAACCAGTCCACCGGATGCTCGCGCACCCGGTCCTCGACAAAGCGGTTCACGGCCTGGATGCCGTTCAGGACGTCGCCGGCCTTGTCGCCGGTGTCGGGCACGGCAATCGGCTCATGGGCGGTCACGCGGAAGCGCACGCCGGACAGGCGCACCACCGACAGGGGCTGCATCACCGTGCCGAACTTCAGCGCCAGCCGCGCGGCCCCGGGCGAGGCATTGACCGGCTGGCCGAAGAACTCGACCTCGGGCCCCTGGTTGTATTTCTGGTCAACCAGCAGAGCGATGGAATCGCCGCGCTTCATCCCCGCCATCAGCTCACGCGTGCCATCGCCCTTGGGCGCGAACAGCTTGATGCCATAGCGCTCGCGGCTGTCGCGGATCAGCTTGTCGACATAGGGGTTGTTGGCCGCGCGATAGGTCACCTGGCACGGCACGCCCGCGGCCATGATCACCGCCGCCATCACCTCGAAGTTGGCGATGTGGCCCGAGACAAAGACCACCGGGCGGCCACTGTCGCGAATGGCGTGCAGCCGCTCCATGCCCACGACCTCGACCCGGCCGCTGTCGGGCGTCAGGCGGTCCATCACCGACAGCTCGGCAAAGGTGCGCCCGGTCTGTTCCCACTGGTCCAGGGCCAGCTGGTCGCGCTCGGCCTCGGCCATGTCGGGAAAGGCGATGCGCAGGTTGCGCATCACCGTCCTGTGGGTGCCGGTCCGGGGGCCCAGGGTCTTGAGGAACCAGCCGCCAAAGGCCGAGGCCCGCTCGACCCCGGCAGCCCGCAGCAGCCCGAACAGGCCCCGCATGGCCAGGGCCTGCAGGCGCCAGTTCAGGTCCTGGGCCAGTCCAACCCTGTTGTCTTTGTCACCAGGCAATCGTCAGTCCGCCGTCCACTACCAGTGTCTGTCCGGACACATAGGCTGCGGCCGGGCTGCACAGATAGACGGCTGTGCCAGCAATTTCATCCGGCTGGCCAATCCTTTTCAGCGGGCAGGGTTCGGTGACCGTCTTCAGCACGTCGGGATTTTCCCACAGGTAGCGGGCGAAATCGGTCTGGATCAGGCCCGGCGCGATGCAGTTCACCCGCACGTTCGACGGGCCATATTCGACCGCCAGGTTGCGGGCCAGCTGCATGTCGGCGGCCTTGGACACATTATAGGCCCCGATCAGGGCATTGCCGCGCAGGCCGCCGATCGACGAGATGATCAGGATCGAGCCATCCTTGCGCTCCAGCATCTCGGGCGCGACCATCTGGATCAGCCAATGGTTGGAGATGACGTTGTTCTGGAGGATCTTCTCGAACTGCTCGTCCGAAATCCCCGCCATCGGCCCGGCATAGGGGTTGGTCGCGGCGTTGCAGACCAGGATGTCGATCTGGCCAAAGGCGGCGCGGGTATCATCGACCAGGCGCTGCAGGTCCTCCTTTGAGGCGATATTGGCCGGAATGGCGATGGCGCGGCCTTCGCCATGTTTCTCGTTGATGGCGACCGCCACCTCCTCGCAGGGCCCGGCCTTGCGCGACGAGATGACGACGCGGGCACCATGTTCCGCCAGGCGCTCGGCAATGGCCTTGCCAATGCCCTTGGACGAGCCGGTGATGATGGCGGTCTTGCCGCTAAGATCGAATAATTCCACGCTTTCCCTCCCAAATGGCCGGATTTATCGGTTGCAACCCTAGCCGTTACTCTTAGTTAGCCTGATACTCGGCCGATTCCATACGGGAAAGGCGATACAACTCCGGTCCTATGCGCAAAATTACCGGCGGATTTCTGGTCTTTGGCTACGTCTTCCTCGCCCTCACCGTGGGGGCGATGATCTGGCGCGCCGGCATGGGCGCAGGCGCGGGCGTCGCGGGAGCCCTGGGGGCAGGCGGCATACTGGCGGCCTTCCACGCCCTGGTCGCCGGTGCCATGGACCGCCGCGCCCTGCGCATGGAAGTCAGCAAGCTGCGCGAGGCCCACCGCCTGCTGGCCGATGCCATGGAGTCGACCCAGGGGGCCCTGACGGAAATGGCCCAAGCCATCGAGAACAGCGCCTTCTCCAAGACCGACGCCCTGACGGGCGAGGTGCGGATGCTGGAGGGCCTGATCCAGCAGATGAGCGAATCGATCGACGAGCGCCTGACCACGCCCGGCCACGGTGCCGCCGAAGCCCCGCTCGCCAACGGCCACAGCCTGCCGCGCACGATCCAGGAAGCCCTGGGCCAGAACCGCATCGACCTCTATCTGCAACCGGTCGTCAGCCTGCCGCAGCGACGCCCCCAGTTCTACGAGAGCTTCACGCGCCTGCGCGACGCCAAGGGTGCGGTGCTGATGCCCTCGGACTACCTGTCGGTGGCGGAAAGCGAGGGCCTGCTGCCCGCCATCGACAACCTGCTGCTGTTCCGCTGTGCCCAGATCGTGCGCCGCCTGGCCCGCCAGGACCGCCGCGTCGGGGTCTTTTGCAACATCTCGCTGGAATCCCTGGGCGACGAGACCTTCTTCCCGCAGTTCCTGGACTTCCTGGGCCAGAATCGCGACCTGAGCGAGTCCCTGATCTTCGAGCTGGGTCAGGCTGCCTTTGATGCCCGCGGCGCGACCGAGGCCCGCAACATGGCCAAGCTGGCCGACCTGGGCTTCCGCTTCTCGATCGACAAGGTGCAGACCCTCGACCTCGACTTCTCGGACCTGCAGCGCTCGGACGTGCGCTTCATCAAGGTCACGGCGGACCTGCTGATCGAACAGTTGCTGGAAATGGACGGTGCCGTGCCCCTGCCCAGCCAGCCGGACATCCAGGCCGCCGACTTCGCCCACCTGACCCGGCGCCATGGCCTGCAGCTGATCGCCGAAAAGGTCGAGACCGAGAAGCAGGTCGTGGACGTGCTGGAACTGGACATCGACATGGGCCAGGGCCACCTGTTCGGCGAGCCGCGCGCCATCAAGGAAGCCGTCCTGGCCGAGACCGATCCGCCCGCCGACTTCGTCCGCGCCACCCTGATGCACGCCGAGCAACGCCGCCGGGCCTGATTTCGGGCCCATGGTCCCGATCCCCATAAACCGCTCATCCCGGCGAAGGCCGGGATCCAGTTCATAAGGCGCAGCCTGTTGGGCTGCATGGCTCTGCGTGCCACACAGGGCCTGTGCTCTCGCTGGCATCTGGATCCCGGCCTTCGCCGGGATGAGCGGATCAAAAAACGCCCCACCGTTTCCGATGGGGCGTTTTCTGTTGTTCAGCTTCAGCCCTTCAGGCCGTCCAGATAGCGGACAGCGTCGGCGTCGCGGGCCGACAGGTCGGGGTAGTCGGCGTCCGAGCCGACGTCCGGCACCCGGCGCCACGAGCGGGCGCATTTGGGATGGTCGGCGGTCTTGACCACGGCGGTGATCGCCTCGCCCTCGACCAGTTCGGCACCCGAGGTGCGGAACACCTCGGCGGCGTCCAGTCCCTCATAGGCGGCCAGCAGGTCGGCCGGTGCGGTCACCGTCGGCCATGCGTCCAACGCGCCACCGATGACCTTGTCGCGGCGGGCCGCTTCCAGGGCTTCGTTGACCACTTCCATGACCTTCTGGACCTTGGCCCAGCGGGCGGCCTCGGCGGCGTTTTCCCATTCGGCCGGCGCGGTCGGCAGGACACGGGCCGAGTTGGCACCGGCTTCGGCGTCCGGGAAGCGCGACGACCAGGCCTCGTCCATGGTGAACGGGGTGATGGGGCTCAGCCATGCGGTCAGGCGGGCGAACACCTCGTCCATGACGGTGCGCACGGCGCGGCGTTTCAGGCTGTCGGGACGGTCGCAGTACAGGCTGTCCTTGCGGACGTCGAAATACAGTGACGACAGGTCGCCGGTGCAGAACTCCAGCACCGGACGCACCACGTCCTGGAAGCGGTATTCCCCGAAGGCGGTCTTCACCTGTGCGTCCAGCTCGTGCAGGCGGTGCAGGATGTACTGCTCCAGCGGCGGGAACTGGCTATAGTCGGTGATGCGCTCGGCCTCGTCGAAGCCGGCCAGCGCGCCCAGCAGATAGCGCACGGTGTTGCGCAGCTTGCGATAGGCATCGACCGTGGTCTGCAGGATCTGTTTGCCGATGCGCTGGTCTTCGGAATAGTCGACCAGAGCCACCCACAGGCGCAGGATGTCGGCACCCGACTCCTTGATGACGGTCGCCGGGTCAACGGTGTTGCCCTTGGACTTCGACATCTTCTCGCCCTTCTCGTCGAGCGTGAAGCCGTGGGTCAGGACAGCGTTGAACGGGGCGCGACCGCGCGAGCCGCAGCCTTCCAGCAGCGACGACTGGAACCAGCCGCGGTGCTGGTCCGAACCTTCCAGATAGAGGTCCGCCGGCCAGTGCGACGGGCGATCGCCGGTATAGCCGTTCGCGGCGGTGCGCGGGTCGATGGTGAAGGCGTGGGTCGAGCCGGAATCGAACCAGACATCGAGGATGTCGGTGATCTTTTCGTATTGGGCCGGATTGTGGTTGCCGAGGAACTGCTCGTCCGGTGCGGTGAACCACACGTCCGCGCCGCCTTCGGCGACAGCGGCGACGATGCGGGCATCGACTTCCGGATCAATCAGCGGCTGGCCGGTGGTCTTGTCCACATACATGGCCAGCGGCGTGCCCCAGGCGCGCTGACGGCTGATCAGCCAGTCGGGGCGGCCCTCGACCATCGAGCGGATGCGGTTCTTGCCCGCGGCCGGATGGAAGGCGGTGTTGTCGATGGCGTTCAGGGCACGGTCGCGCAGGGTGTCGCCGTCCGACAGTTCCTCATCCATGCGGATGAACCCCAAATTCTTGGAGTTAACTGGTTCATCCATACGGATGAACCATTGCGGCGTGTTGCGGAAGATGATCGGGGCCTTGGAACGCCACGAGTGGGGATAGGAGTGCTCGACACGTCCACGCGCCAGCAGGTTGCCCGCCTCGATCAGCTTTTCCATCACCGCGCCGTTGGCGGGGCCGAATTTGCCGGTCTTCTTGCCTTCCGTCTCCAGCACCTTCAGGCCTGCGAACAGCGGAACGTGCGGATAATAGGCACCGTCCGGATCGACCGTCTCGGGCACTTCGCGATGACCGTGGGCCAGCCAGACGGCATAGTCGTCGGCACCGTGGCCGGGGGCGGTGTGGACAAAGCCCGTACCGGCGTCGTCGGTCACATGGTCGCCCGACAGCAGCGGCACGGCAAAGCCGTAACCGCTGTCCAGATCGGCCAGGGGGTGGGCACATTCCAGACCCGACGGGTCGATGTCGTAGATGCGGTTGAAGGCGGCAACCTTGCCGGCCTTCAGCACGTCCCCGGCCAGTTTGTCGGCGATGATGAAACGGTCACCGGCCTTGGCCCACGGCTCGAACTCCAGACCTTCTTCCATGGCCGTGACTTCGTACAGGCCGTATTTGATCTCGGGGCCGTAGGAGATGGCGCGGTTGGCCGGAATGGTCCACGGGGTGGTGGTCCAGATCACGATGGACGGGGTCTGATTACGGAAGGCCAGCAGGTCGTCCGGATGGCTGTCGGTCATGCCGGTGACGGGGAATTTCACCCAGATCGTCGGCGAGACGTGGTCGTGGTACTCGACCTCGGCATCGGCCAGGGCGGTGCGCTCGACCGGCGACCACATGACCGGCTTGGAGCCGCGATAGAGCTGGCCCGAGTTCTTGAAGCGGTGGAACTCGTTAACGATGGCCGCCTCGGACTTGAAGTCCATGGTGGCGTAGCGGTTGGCGAAGTCGCCGGTAATGCCCAGGCGCAGGAACTGGTCGCGCTGCAGGTCGATGAACTTGCCCGCATATTCACGGCAGGCGGTGCGGAACTCTTCCTTGGTCACCTCGTCCTTGCGGCGGCCCTTCTTGCGGTATTCCTCCTCGATCTTCCATTCGATCGGCAGGCCGTGGCAGTCCCAGCCCGGCACGAAGTCAACGTCATAGCCCATCAGGAAGCGCGAGCGGACGACGAAATCCTTCAGCGTCTTGTTCAGGGCGTGGCCGATGTGGATGTCGCCGTTGGCATAGGGCGGGCCGTCGTGCAGCACGAAAAGGGGCGCGCCCTCGGCCTGACGCTTCGCGCGCAGGGTCCCGTACAGGTCGCCCCACTTCTCGAGGATTTCCGGCTCCTTCTTCGGCAGGCCGCCGCGCATCGGGAAATCGGTTTCCGGAAGGAAGACGGTGTCGCGGTAATCGCGGCCAGCAGGAGCGGTATTGTCGGCGTCGGACATGGGTAAACTTTGTGGTTTGATCGCGCGCCCGGAACGCGGGCAGGCACAGTCTAGCGTGAAGGCCGTCAAAACGGCATCAGTGATATTCGATCCCGACGTGCACGGGGCTTGGGGAGCCCTGGCGCTACGCCGGGCGGCTAATCGATATCGGGTGGATCACGCAAAAGGTCATCCGGGCGGTTTAGCAAGGCGGCAGGCCCGAAGCCAGAGGCAGCAGGATGCCTTTGTCATCTCCCCTCACGAGTGCGTCATCCTCGGCCTTGTGCCGAGGATCCAGATCCACCAGGCCCACCGATAACGCGCCACTCC
>JAEYQX010000207.1 GCA_023409795.1 Pseudomonadota bacterium | reverse complement strand
CGCGAGACGCGGGTGGAGCCGGTCGACAAGCGGTCGAAGGACGTGCTGCTGATCCCGCCGTCGTTGTCGGGAGAGTTGCGCGACGGCGACCTGGTGCTGGCGGCCGTCGAGAAGGGCGAGCATCGCTATGGTCCCAAGCGCGGCAAGATCCTGGAGCATATCGGGCGCGAGGATGATCCCCGCGCGGCCTCGATCATCGCCATCCACACCCACGGCCTGCCTACCGGCTTTTCCGAAGCGGTCGAGCGCGAGGCCGAGGACCAGGCCCTGCCGACGCTCAAGGGGCGCGATGACCTGCGCGAACTGCCCTTCATCACCATCGACCCGGCTGACGCCCGCGACCACGACGATGCCGTCTATGCCGTGCGCGACACCGACGAGAAGAACCCCGACGGCTGGGTCGTCTGGGTCGCCATTGCCGATGTCGCCGCCTATGTGCGGCCCAACACCAACCTGGACCGCGAGGCCCGGGCCAAGGGCAACTCGACCTACTTCCCCGACCGGGTCGAACCCATGCTGCCCGAGATCCTGTCCAACGGCCTGTGCAGCCTGAAGGAGGGCGAGAATCGCGCCTGCATGGCCGTGCGCATGGTCTTCAACAAGGACGGGGCCAAGACCGGACACCGGTTCGTGCGGGGCCTGATGCGGTCCCATGCCAAGCTCAGCTACGAGCAGGCCCAGGCGGCGATCGACGGCCGGCCCGACGACACCACCGGCCCCATCATGGACGCCATCCTCTATCCGCTGTGGAACGCCTATGCCTGCATGCTGCGCGGGCGCGAGCGCCGGGCACCCCTGGCCATCGAAAGCCCTGAGCGCCGCGTCATCATGGCTCCCGAGGGCGGCATCGCCGGGATCGAGCCGCGCAAGTCGCTGGAGGCCCACCGCCTGATCGAAGAGATGATGATCCAGGCCAACGTCTGCGCCGCCGAGACCCTGGAAAAGACCAGGACGCCGCTGATCTATCGCGTCCACGAGGCCCCCAGCCAGGAAAAGATCTTCAACCTGGCCGACTTCCTGCACACCATCGGCAAGCCCTGGAACAAGGGCGAGCCGGCCAATACCAAGCGCTTCAACAAGCTGCTGGCCGAGATGCAGGACACGCCTCACGCCGAGGTGGTCAACGAGGTCGTCCTGCGCACCCAGATGCAGGCCATCTACAGCACGGACAATGTCGGCCACTTTGGCCTGCACCTGGACCGCTATGCCCACTTCACCTCGCCGATCCGCCGCTATTCGGACCTGATCGTCCACCGCGGCCTGATCCGGGGGCTCAAGCTGGGCTCTGATGGCCTGACCGACCGCGAGATCGCCGAGATGGCCGGGATTGCCGAACACGTCACCGAGACCGAGCGCCGCTCTATGACGGCCGAGCGCGACGCCATGGACCGCTATATCGCCGCCTTCCTTGAGGAGCACGTGGGTGCGACCTTTACCGGTCGCATCACCGGCGTGACCCGGTTCGGCCTGTTCGTCCGTCTGAACGAGACCGGTGCCGATGGCCTGGTGCCCGTCTCGTCCCTGGGGCGCGAATACTTCACCCACGACGACCGCGCCCATGCCCTGGTCGGGGAGCGCTCGGGCCAGAGATACACGCTTGGCCGCCGCGTCGAGGTCCGGCTGGTCGAGGCCACGCCCGTCACCGGCGGCCTGGTCCTGGAAATGCTGTCCGAGGCCGAGCCGCGCGATCCCAATGCCGTCGCCCCCCGCTATGGCATCCGGGGCCGGGGCGGCGACCATCCGCCCAAGCGGGGCAAGGGGCGCCCCGGTGGTCCCAAGCCCCGCAATGGCAAGAAGCCCCTGGGTGGCTTGAAGGGCGTCAGGAAGGGCAAGCGCAAGTGACGCCTGCGCCCTTCGACGCGGCCCAGGACCTGGCCGATGCGCCGCGCACCGGGGGCCGCCAGAAGCCCCGCGACGCCGCCACCCTGATCCTGACTCGCGGAGGGCGGAACCCCGAGGTCCTGATGGGCCGCCGCGCTCCGGGCCATGTCTTCATGGCGTCCAAGTGGGTCTTTCCGGGCGGCCGCATCGACCGCTCGGACTTTACCGCAGCCAGCGATGGCGAGCTGTCGCCCGAGGTCCTGCGGCGGCTGGCGGCGGAAATGCCTGCCCGCCGGGCCCGCGCCCTGGCCCTGACCGCCGTGCGGGAAACCTTCGAGGAGACCGGGCTGATCCTGGGCCGTCCGGCCCCGCCGGCCTCGGTCGCGGGCCAATGGCGGGACTATCGCAAGGCCGGGGCCCTGCCCGACCTGTCGGTGCTCAGCTATGTGGCCCGGGCCATCACGCCACCGGGCCGCACGCGGCGCTTTGATGCCCGCTTCTTCATGGCCCCGGTCGAGGCCCTGCGTGATCCTGCCCGGATCGAGGGGTCAGGCGAGCTGGACGAGATCGCCTGGCTGCCCCTGGACGAGGCCCGCCAGCAGGACCTGCCCGCCATCACCCGCTTCGTCCTGGGCGAGGTTGCCGAGCGGCTGGAAAATCCCGACCGCCCCCTGCCCTTCGTGCGCATGGTGCACGGCCGCCACCAGATCGAGACCCTAGACTGACGGCAGAGAGCGTGCTGCCATCTTTCATCCTCCCCCGCCTGCGGCGGAGGATTAGCCCCGCTTTTCTTCCCCACGACGTGGGGAGGGGGACCGCGAAGCGGTGGAGGGGCCCGGTTGATCCCAGCTCCTACCCGCCCCTCCGTCTCGTCGGCTGACGCCGCCGATCCACCTCCCCATTGGCATGGGGAGGAAATTTTCTGACCGAACCAGCGCCCCCTACAGCTCGTTCGGGATCTGCCCGCCGTTGTCGCGGATCTTCTGGATGACCTGCTTGTGCAGCCAGATGTTCATCGAGGCGGTGTCGGACTTGTCGCCGGTATAGCCCAGCTCGTCGGCCAGCTGCTTGCGCTCGGCCAGCGAGCTTTCCAGGCCGATCAGCTTCATCAGGTCGACGATGGAGGTGCGCCAGTTCAGCTTCTGGTCGCGCTGGTCGTTCATCATGTCGAGGATACCGGCCACGTCGACATTCTGCAGCGCCGGCGACGGCTGGGGGGCGCTGCCCACGCCGGCATCGACGGGGATCGGAGCCGGGGCCGGGGTCGGGGTCACGGGCGTGGCGGGCGCGGCGGGGGCCGAGGGCGTCGGCTCCTTCTTCTTGAAGATGCCGCCCATGATCTTGCCGAGAATGCTCATACGCCTTGCTCCTGCTGAGGATGATGCAAGGCCAAAGCGGCTGAAAACAGCGACGGTTCCCGCCCCGGTGACCCAGGGCGCAGGCACACGCAGGCCCATCGGCGAACCGGGCCATCAGAACCGAAATGTCTGGGAAAGGTGGAGACCGCGACCCGAAGGGGAATTCGTTGTGGCTGCTGCCTTCCGGCCCTGACCAGATTGGCGAAGCCTTCGCCCGCGATCTCCGAGGAGGCATATGGCGGGGTCTGCGTCCGGAATCAAGACCCCTCCCGCCATCGGACGCGCGGGGCTATGAAAGATCCATGTTCACGCCCAACCGTTTTTCCGGCAATCCGCTCGACCGATCGGGCGACCTTCGCAATGACACCGCCTGGCTGGCGGCCCAGGAGGCCAACCCCGAGGCCCTGGCCATGCTGGTCTGGGAGGGCAGCCCCATGGTCGAGGATCATGACGGGGCCCAGCGCCTGGTCTGGCTGTCCCTGGCCCACGCGCGCGACCTGGTGACCGACCGCGATGTCTTCCTGGGCCTGTGGAAGGGGGCCCCGGTCTTTGCCATCGAGTTCGAGGGCTCGATCGACCCGACCAGCGGCCCGGCGGGGGGCCTTGGCCGGTTCATGGACATGAGATCGGCCGCCGCGGTCCTTGGCGACGCGGACCTGGGCATGGCGGGCACGGCCAAGGCCCTGTTCGACTGGCGACGCCGCCACGGCTTCTGCGCCGCCTGTGGCCGCCCCACGGTCCAGGCCTCGGGCGGGTGGCGACGGCTGTGCGAGGCCTGCGGGGCTGAGCACTTCCCGCGCGTCGACCCGGTCGTCATCATGCTGCCGGTCTACAGCGGCGGGGACGAGCCGCGCTGCCTGCTGGGCCGCCAGGCCCGCTTTCCGCCCGGCCGGATGTCGGCCCTGGCCGGCTTCATGGAGCCGGGCGAAACCATCGAGGAGGCCTGTATCCGCGAGGTGCGCGAGGAAGCCGGGCTTGAGGTGTCGTCGGTGGCCTATCACTCCAGCCAGCCCTGGCCCTTCCCGGCCCAGCTGATGATCGGCCTGATGGCCGAGGTCACCCACGATGACGCCGCCCCCGACCAGACCGAGCTGGAGGCCGTCGCCTGGCTGACCCGCGCCGAGGCCCGCGCCGCCCTCGCCGGCACCCACCCCACCATCACCGCCCCAACCCCCTACGCCATCGCCCGCCGCCTCCTCGAAACCTGGGCCGAAGGCTGACCGACCCTTCCTCCTCCCCTGCAGGCGAAGGAGGATTGATCAGCTTTCCTCCCCACAGGGTGGGGAGGGGGACCGCGAAGCGGTG
>JAEYQX010000112.1 GCA_023409795.1 Pseudomonadota bacterium | reverse complement strand
ATCTATTTCCTGCCCCAAAGCCTGTGCTAAAGGGCAGGGACGCATCGCGGCGGTGAGTCCCATACCGGGTCTTTTCGCTTCCTTGCTGCCGTGACACGGCGAACACAGAGACCCCGCCTCCACGGCGACAACAACAGGCAGAGAGACACTCATGTCCGATACCCTTGAACGCGTCCGCAAGATCGTCATCGAGCACCTGGACGCTGACCCGGACAAGGTCACGGAAAAGGCTTCGTTCATCGACGACCTGGGCGCTGACTCGCTCGACAACGTTGAACTGGTCATGGCCTTCGAAGAAGAATTCGACGTCGAGATCCCGGATGATGCCGCCGAGCACATCCAGACCGTCGGTGACGCGGTGAAGTTCATCGACGAGAAGCTGGCTGGCTAATCCCGGCTGCGATCCGTCGCACCCTTGATGATGGCCGCTGTGACGTTTCCCTAGCGGGGGCGTCCGGCGGCCATTATTGTTTTTGCCCACGATTCTAAATTCATGGAGCGCGAGACCATGCGTCGCGTCGTCATTACGGGCCTCGGCCTTGTCACTCCGCTCGGCACGGGCGTTGAGCATGTCTGGCAGGGTATCCTTGAAGGCCGTTCGGGCATCGGCCCCATCACTGCATTCGATACCGAGGGCTTTGGCTGCACCATCGCCGGCGAAGTCCCCACCGTGAACGGTCGCGGCGGCGGCGAGGCGGGCCAGCCGGGCGTCTTCGACCCCGACCAGGTCATGTCCGCCAAGGACCGCAAGCGGATCGACGACTTCATCCTCTATGCCATCGCCGCAGCTGACGAAGCCCTGGCCGATGCCAACTGGAAGCCTGAAACCGACGAGGACAAGGAAGCCACCGGCGTCATGGTCGGCTCCGGCATCGGGGGCCTGGGCCCCATCGCCGACACGGCCATTGTCCTGAAGGAACAGGGCGTCCGCCGCGTCAGCCCCTTCTTCATCCCTTCGGCCCTGATCAACCTGGCGTCGGGCCAGATCTCGATCCGCCATGGCCTGAAGGGCCCGAACCACTCGGTGGTCACGGCCTGCGCCACGGGGGCCCACGCCATCGGCGATGCGGCCCGCATGATCGCCCTGGGCGACGCGGACGTCATGGTCGCCGGTGGTGCCGAAAGCTCCATCGTGCCGATCGGCATTGCGGGCTTCCTGGCCTGCAAGGCCCTGTGCACTGCCTATAACGACACGCCCGAGAAGGCCTCGCGCCCCTATGACCGCGGCCACGCCGGCTTCATCATGGGTGAGGGGGCCGGCATCATGGTCCTGGAGGAATACGAGCACGCCAAGGCGCGCGGGGCCAGGATCTATGCCGAGGTTGCCGGCTACGGCATGAGCGGCGACGCCTATCACATCACCGCCCCGTCCGAGGATGGCGACGGCGGCCAGCGGGCCATGAAGGCGGCGCTGAAGAATGCGGGCCTGACGCCCCAGGACCTGGACTACGTCAACGCCCATGGCACCTCGACCATGGCGGACTGGATCGAACTGAAGGCGGTTGAGCGGCTGGTCGGTGACCACGCCAGCCAGGTGGCCGTCTCCTCGACCAAGTCGATGACCGGGCATCTGCTGGGCGCGGCCGGGGCGATCGAGAGCATCTTCTCGGTCCTGGCCATCCGCGACCAGATGGCTCCGCCAACGATCAACCTGGACGATCCCGAGATGGAAACCCCGATCGACCTGGTCCCGCACAAGGGCAAGCCGATGAAGATCGACGTGGCCATGTCCAACAGCTTTGGCTTTGGCGGCACCAATGCCGCAGTGATCTTCAAGAAGGTCGACTGACTTGGCCAAGGCTCCTCCGAAACGTCCGGCGACCAAGGCACGGGTGCCGAAACATCGCGTGCCCCGCAAACGCAGCGGCGGCGGAGGAGCCTCGGGCCTTGGGGTGGGCCTGATCACGGCGGCGGGGACGCTGGGCCTGTTCGTCGCCGCCGCCCTGATCGGCCTGTGGGTCATCTATTGGGGACCGGGGCCCGAGGCGCGTCAGGGTGAATCGACCATCATCACCCTGCCGTCGGGCGCGGGGGTCTCGGCCATCGCGGCCAACCTGAAGGGCGAGGGGGTTATCCGCTCCACCGACCTGTTCAAGGCCGCCATCAGCCTTAAGGGGGCCGACCGCCGCCTGCGCGCTGGCGAATACGAGGTGCCGTCCAAGGCCTCTCTGGCCACGGTCGTCAACATCCTGATCGAGGGCAAGGCGGTTCGCCACTTTGTCACCCTGCCCGAGGGCTGGTCCTCGGCCCAGGCCGTGGACATCCTGATGAAGCAGGAGGTCCTGACTGGTGAAGTTGCTGAAATTCCTGAAGAAGGCACCCTGTGGCCGGAAACCTATGAGGTAGCGCGGGGTGAGAGCCGTGATGCGGTGATCGCCCGGATGCAGCGCATGGCCCGCACCAGGCTGGATGCCCTTTGGGTGCAGCGCTCGCCCAACACGGTGGTCCGCACCCCGCAGGAAGCCCTGATCCTGGCCTCCATCGTGGAAAAGGAAACCGGCATCGCGGCCGAGCGGCCCCAGGTGGCGGCGGTCTTCACCAATCGCCTGAAGCTGGGCATGAGGCTGGAGAGCGACCCCACCATCGTCTATGGCGTGACCAAGGGCCGGCCCCTGGGGCGCGGCATCCGCCTGTCGGAGCTGCGCAACCCGACGCCGTGGAACACCTATCTGATCAATGGCCTGCCGCCGACGCCGATTGCCAATCCGGGCGAGGAGGCGCTGAAGGCCGTGCTGAACCCGCCGCGCTCGGAATACCTGTTCTTCGTGGCCGATGGCACGGGCGGGCACGTCTTTGCCCGGACCTATCAGGAGCACCTGCTGAACGTGGCCCGTTGGCGCGAGATTGAGCGCCGCAAGGCAGGCCAGACGCCCGGGGTCGTCCCGCTCGAGGCCGCCCCTGCGCCGGTTCCGATCCCGCCGGGCGCCCGCGTCATCACCGTGCCGGAGGCCAGGGCCCAATGAGCAGGACAATCTCTGGCATGACCGGCTTTGGCCGGGCTGATGGCAGCCTGGACCTGTGGTCGTGGTCGGTCGAGGCGCGCTCGGTCAATGGCCGCAATCTTGAGGTGCGCTATCGCGGGCCCAACAGCTTCGACAACCTGGAGCGGCTGGCCAAGGCCGCCGTCCAGGCCCGGCTGAACCGGGGCCAGGTCTCGATCGGCATCCAGGCCAGGAAGACGGCAGGGGCCGAGGCGGCACCGCGCATCAACCAGGCCGTCCTGGACAACTACCTGAAGCTGGCCAACCAGCTGGCCGAGGAGGGGGCCGTGCCGCCTAGCGCCGATGGCCTGCTGGCCCTGCGCGGCGTGATCGAGGTCGCCGAGGAGGGCGAGGATCCCGAGGCGCACGCGGCGGTCGAAGCCGCCATGGCCGTCAGCCTGGAACAGGCGATTGATGCACTCAAGGCGTCGCGCCAGGGCGAGGGCGCGCAGCTGCTGCCCGTCATCCAGGACTTCATTGGCACGATTGAGGGCCTGGTTACCCGCGCCGAGGCAGAGGCCACGGCCCAGGTCGAGGCGATCCGCGAGCGCTTTACCCGGCGTATCACTGAACTGGCTCCCGACAGCCCCGGCCTGGAAGAGCGAATCTTCCTGGAAGCGGCCGCCCTGGCGACCAAGGCGGACGTGCGCGAGGAGCTGGATCGACTGTC
>JAEYQX010000111.1 GCA_023409795.1 Pseudomonadota bacterium | reverse complement strand
GTTCTGACTTCGTCCATCCTCAGCCGAAGATGACGTAGACGAAGGCGAACAGGAAGAGCCAGACCACGTCCACGAAGTGCCAGTACCAGGCGGCGGCTTCGAAACCGAAGTGCTTCTGCGGGGTCATCTGGCCCAGCTGCAGGCGCAGCAGGCAGACGGCCAGGAAGATGGTGCCGATCAGGACGTGGAAGCCGTGGAAGCCCGTGGTCATGAAGAAGATCGAACCATAGAGCTTCGAGTTGGCGGCGGCCTCACCGAAGAAATAGTCAGCGTGCAGAATATGATAGTATTCGTAGGCCTGAACGCCGGTGAAGATGATGCCCAGCAGGACCGTCAGCAGCAGGCCGGTCTTGGCCGCCTTGCGGTCGCCCGCCTGGAGCGCGTGGTGGGCCCAGGTGACCGTCGTGCCCGACAGCAGCAGGATGACGGTGTTCAGCAGCGGCAGGCCCCACGGACTCAGCAACTCGACGCCCTTGGGCGGCCAGGTCGACCAGGCAGCGGCGGTATCCATCCAGTTACCGACTTCCGGGATCGCGGTGCGCGCTTCGGTGAAGAGCGTCATCTCGAAGAACATCCAGAAGAAGGCGGCGAAGAACATCACTTCCGAAGCGATGAACAGGATCATGCCGTAGCGCAGGCCCAGCGAGACGACCGGGGTGTGGTCACCCTTGCGGCCTTCCTTGATCACGTCCGACCACCAGCCGAACATCGAATAGAGGATACCGGCCAGGCCGATGAAGAAGACCCACTTGGTGCCTTCGGGCAGGCCGAACAGGCCGCGCATCCAGATCACCGAACCCACGAACAGGACGACGGTAAAGAGGGAAGAGACCAGGGGCCAGGGGCTCGGGTCTACCAGATGGTAATCGTGTTGCGGTTTCGCGTGCGCGTCAGCCATTCCAGGTCTCTGAATTAAGGCAAGAGATCGTTTGTATCAGGGCTATAGCGCCCACTATCCGGCTTTGCCAATGGCGGATTCAGCCAAAGCCGCCTGTTGGAAACCTTTGGTCGGGTAAAAAGTGTAGCTGAGCGTGATTTCACGCACGCCGCGCGCTTCCACATCCGTCGCCAGCTCGGGGGCGACGAAATACTGGACCGGGAAGGTCACCGACTCACCGGCCGCGATTTCCTGGCCCTCGAAGCAGAAGCACTGCAGCTTCTGGAAGTAGGGGCCGGCGTGCTCGGGCACCACATTATAGGCCGCCGTGGCGTGGATCGGGGCGTCCGAGGTATTGGTCACGGTGAAATAGGCCATGCCCGTTTCGCCGACGTGGACCTTCTGCGTCACCTGCTCGGCCTTAAAGGTCATCGGCAGGTTGCGGACGTTTGTGTCAAAGTGGATCGTGGCCATCTGGTCCAGCACCTCGGTCGGTGCGGCCTGGGCCTTGCGCACGGTGCCATCAAAGCCGGTGACCTGGCAGAAGAGCTGGTACAGCGGCACGGCCGCAAAGGCAGCGACCAGCATCAGGCCCGCAACGCCGGCACAGATCAGGGCAACCCGGTTCTTGCCCGTCACGACTGCGGCTCCGACGAAGCCGGGGCAACCGTCACGGCCTGTGGCTGGGCCGCAGCCCCGGCCGCAGCCTGGGCTTCAGCGGCGGCGACGGCCTCGGCCGAGGCCTTGGCGGCTTCGGAGTTGCGCTGGAGGTTGGTCACGGTGACGATGAAGACCACGACGGCAAAGCCTACCAGGCCTGCGGCAATGGCCAGGTTCCGGCGCTTGCGGGCGCGGACCTGCTCATCGGTCAGCTTGATGAAGGTCGGTTCGGTCACGCGATCAAACTCCCAGACCCGGCAGCTGTTCAACCAGCAGGGCCGAGAACAGCGCCATCAGATAAAGGATGGAAAAGGCAAAGAGGTTACGGGCCGGTTTGGCCTCGACCCGGACATCATACAATGCGGCTTCTCGCCCCACAGCCTCGGCCTTGTCCGGCTGGTCCCCCGCGCGCGAGCGCCACAGGCGCAGGGCCAGCACCAGGAAGAACAGGCCGCCGGCCACCGAGACCGCCAGGTAGACCACCCCGCCCAGCCCGATCAGGGCCGGGGCGATGGCCACCGGCACGAAGACCAGGCTGTAGATCAGGATCTGCAGGCGGGTGGATTTGGCTCCGCGTGCCACCGGCATCATCGGGATTCCGGCCTTGGCATAGTCACCGGCCGAATAGAGGGCCAGGGCCCACGAGTGGGGCGGGGTCCACAGGAAGATGATCAGGAACAGCAGCCAGGCCTGCCAGGGCGCATCCCCGGTCACTGCTGCCCAGCCGATCACCGGCGGAAAGGCCCCGGCCGCTCCGCCGATGACGATGTTTTGCGGCGTGCGGCGCTTCAGCAGCAGGGTGTAGAAGGCGGCGTAATAGACGATGGTCAGGGCCAGAAGGCCCCCGGCCAGCCAGTTGGTCGTCATGCCCAGGAGCATGACCGAGAAGATCGACAGGACCATGCCAAAGGCCATGGCGTCGTTCTTGCGCACGCGGCCCGCAGCCACCGGGCGACCACGCGTGCGGCGCATCAGGGCATCGGTCTCGCCTTCCAGCGCCATGTTCAGGGCCCCGGCGGCCCCTGCCCCCACGGCGATGCACAGCACGGCCACGATGGCCAGAATCGGGTTCAGCTGGCCCGGCGCGACCACCAGACCGGTGACCGCCGTAAAGACGACCAGCGACATGACGCGCGGCTTAAGCAGCTGGAAGAAGTCTTCGGGCTGGGCCTGGGTGACGATCGGCGGATCGCGGTCGGGACGGGCGTTCTGGGTCATTATTAAAACTAAAGGCCGCCCTTTCGTTCAGAAAAGGGCGGCCTCTCTCACAGTTTGACCGTCAGGTCAGTGGTTGTCCGCCTTGACCACCGGCAGTTCGTTGAACTGGTGGTGCGGGGGCGGCGAGGACAGGGTCCACTCAAGCGTGGTGGCACCTTCACCCCAGGGGTTGGCTTCACCCTTGCGGCGACGGATGGCCGATTCCAGCAGGACCAGCAGGAAGATGCCAACGCCGACGATGGTGATGACATAGCCCCACGAGGAGACCTGGTTCCACAGGGTGTAGGCTTCCGGATAGTCGATGTAGCGACGCGGCATGCCCTGCAGGCCCAGGAAGTGCTGCGGGAAGAAGATCAGGTTCACACCGATGAACATGACCCAGAAGTGCGCAGCGCCCAGGAACTCGTTGTATTTCACGCCGAACATCTTCTCGTACCAGTAATAGAAACCGGCGAAGATCGAGAAGATGGCACCCAGCGACAGGACGTAGTGGAAGTGGGCCACGACGTAGTAGGTGTCGTGCAGGCGGTAGTCGATGCCGGCGTTCGACAGGGTCACGCCGGTCACGCCACCGATGGTGAACAGCAGGATGAAGCCCAGGGCGAACAGCATCGGCGTCTTGAAGGACAGCGAGCCGCCCCACATGGTCGCGATCCACGAGAAGATCTTAACCCCGGTCGGAACCGCGATGATCATGGTGGCGGCGACGAAGTAGGCGCGCAGCTGGATCGGCATGCCGACCGTGTACATGTGGTGCGCCCACACGATGAAGCCGATGAAGCCGATGGCGACCATGGCGTAGGCCATGGCGAGGTAGCCGAAGATGGGCTTCTTCGAGAAGGTCGAGACGATGTGCGAGATGATGCCGAAACCCGGCAGGATCATGATGTAGACTTCGGGGTGGCCGAAGAACCAGAACAGGTGCTGGTACATGACCGGGTCACCGCCGCCCGACGGGTCGAAGAAGCTGGTGCCGAAGTTGCGGTCGGTCAGCAGCATGGTGATGGCGCCAGCCAGGACCGGCAGCGACAGCAGCAGCAGGAAGGCGGTGATCAGCACGCCCCACGCAAACAGCGGCATGCGGTGCAGGGTCATGCCCGGCGCGCGCATGTTGAAGATGGTGGTGATGAAGTTGATCGAGCCCAGGATCGACGAGGCACCGGCGACGTGCAGGGCAAAGATGGCCAGGTCGAACGACGGGCCGGCGTGGCCCATGGTCGACAGCGGCGGATAGGCCGTCCAGCCACCGCCGAAGCCGCGGCCCGGACCACCATCCACGAACATCGAGATGCACAGCAGGATGAAGGCGGCCACCAGCAGCCAGAACGAGATGTTGTTCAGGCGCGGGAAGGCCATGTCCGGCGCGCCGATCATGATCGGCGTGAAGTAGTTGGCAAAGCCACCCATGGTGGCCGGCATGACCACGAAGAAGACCATGATGAGGGCGTGGGCCGTCACGGTCACATTGTAGCCGTGCTTGGACGCCTCAACGATCCCCAGTTGCTGGATGATCGTGCCTTCCTTGAACAGCTGGATGCCCGGCTCGGCCAGTTCCCAGCGAATCAGGCCCGACAGGGCCCCACCGACCAGGCCGGTGAAGATGGCGAAGACCAGGTAGAGGACGCCAATGTCCTTATGGTTGGTCGACAGGAACCAGCGGGTGAAGAATCCCGGCTTGTGATCGTGATGATCGTCGTGTGTTGCGGCAGCGGTGGCCATGATCTTGGGCTCTCGCGTCTATTACTGTGCCGCCGGCGCTTCGGGCGCGGCAGCGTCGGGAGCCGCAGGCGCGGCGTCGGTCGGGGCGGCAGCATCCGCAGCAGCCGCCGGAGCGGCCTCGGCCGTGGCAGCCGCTGCAGCCGCCGCGTCATCGGCAGCCTTGGTCATGGAACCGCCCTTGGAGGCGACCCAGGCAGCGAACTCGGCGTCCGTCACGACCTTGATGTGGATCGGCATGAAGGCATGGTCGACGCCGCACAGCTCAGAGCACTGGCCGTAGAAGTCGCCGGTCTGCTCAGCCTTGAACCAGGCCTGGTTCACCCGGCCCGGGATAGCGTCAACCTTGATGCCGAAGGCCGGCACGGCCACGGCGTGAATCACGTCGGCAGCGGTGATCAGCAGGTGCACCGTCTTGCCAACCGGCCCCCCCATCGGCTCGTCCGCAGCCAGACGATAGGTCTGGGCCGTGGCCTGGTCCTCAGGCAGCATGTTGGAGATGAACTCGGACACGCCCTGGTCCGGGTATTCGTAGCCCCAGTTCCACTGGTTGCCCGTCACCTTGACCCGCAGGTCCGCCTCGGGGGCGTTGTGATAGGCGAACAGCAGGCGGAACGAGAACAGGGCGATGACGACCAGGATCAGCACCGGCACGACCGTCCAGACGATTTCCAGCGGCGTGTTGTGGCTCCAGCGGGCCGGCGTCGGGTTCGAGCGCTTGTTGTAGCGGATGATGATCCACAGCAGCAGGCCCAGGACCAGCACCGAAATGCCGATCATCATCGTCATCAGGACGACGTTGTGGAACCAGGCCGCTTCGTGCGCCAGCACAGATGCGCCTGGCTGCAGACCCAGTCCACCCGGCGTCGGTTGCCCCACCAGTTCCTGCGCCATTGCAGGCGCAGCGGCGAAGGCGGCTAGGGCGGTCAAGGCGGAATTGCCCCCGATCCGCGCCATGGCTCGCATGCCCATCCCCATTCGAATCCTCTTACCCGTTTCGCAGCCGATACTTGCGAGCTATTCGCAAAATATGCCGAGTATTGATCGCACATCGGCATTTCAGGCCGGTCCATATCGGCTCGTTACACTCTTGCCAAGCGACCAAGCGCTGGAAGACCACAGTTAAGGCAAAACTTCGTCAGATTAATTCGCAGTCATGTTTCGCCAGCTACCTTGTAGCGCACGATACCTTGCGATAGTCGTTTTCCCGTAACCGAAGGGAAACACATGCCCGACAGCATCGACATTCAACTGAAGAAAGGGGTTCTGGGCCTTTGCGTCCTGGCGCTTCTGGCCCGCAGCGACTCCTATTCCTATGAGATCGCCAGCCGCCTGTCCGACGCCATCGGCATGGGCGAGGGCACCATCTATCCGCTGATGCGGCGGATGCAGTCCGATGGCCTGGTTGAGACCTACCTGGTCGAATCGCCCAGCGGGCCGTCGCGCAAATACTATCGCCTGACCCCGGCCGGTCACGCCGCCCTGGAAGGCCAAACCGACGAATGGCGCGCCTTTACCCGCGCGGTCGAGGCCCTGATCAGCGCGCCCACCACGCCCGCCGCCGCCCCGTCCGAAACGCCCGCCGCCGCCCCAGATACGAAGGGAAGCTGAACCATGAACAAAGCTGAATTTCTCGCTCGCCTGAAACGGGGCCTGGTCGGACTGCCCGCCGCCGCCGCTGACGAAATCGTCGCGGACTATGAAAGCCATTTCGCCGAGGCGCTTGAAGCCGGCCGCACCGAGGAGCAGGTCGCCGAGGCCCTGGGCAACCCGGACCGCCTGGCCCGCGAGCTGAAGGCCGAGGCCGGGGCCAAGGCCTGGAACCAGCAGCCCACCGCCTCCAACGCCATGGGTGCCATCTTTGGCATCATCGGCCTGGGGGCCCTGGACATCCTGATCCTGCTGCCCCTGGTCCTGCCGGTGTTCGGCACGGTCCTGTCCTTCCTGCTGGCCGGCTTCGGCGTCTTCATCGCCGGCGGCAGCGCCCTGGTGATCGGGCCCTTCCTGGGCCTGCCCGGAGGCCCCCTGGCCGCCGTGCTGATGGGGGTCGGCCTGATGGGGCTGGGCATCTTCATGGTCGCCATCATGGCCGTCCTGACCAAGTGGCTGATCGACGCCACCATCTGGTACGCCCGCCTGCACTACCGGGTCCTGAAGCCCGCGCTTGAACCGACGCCCGCCGCCTGACCGCCGCGACAAGAAAGAAGGGAAGGACAAAGACATGATCCGCAATCTCCTCATCATTTCCGGCGCTGGCCTGGTGCTGGCCATCGTGGGCATCGGCGGCTCCCTGGCCGTGGGCGGGGCCGACCTGGCCCGGCACAGCTGGACCTGGGTCATCCGCGAAGATGATTCCGGCGGCCTGAACATCCGCCGCACGGTGGATGACGACGTCGCGATCCCGCGTGTCACCCGCCAGATCGCCTGGAGCGGCCAGGATCGCCTGACCCTCTCCCTGCCGGGCGACGTCCTCTATATCCAGACGGCCGAGGCACCGGGCATCACCCTGAGCGGGCCCCAGGCCCTGGTCGACCGGGTCAGCTTTACGAACGGCCAGCTGCTTCTGTCCGACCACAGCCGGGGCGAGGCGGCCTATGTCACCCTGGGTGCCGATGGCCTGCGCGGCTGGAGCGACAGCGACGGCCTGAAGGTCACCATCCGGGCACCGTCGGTCAAAACCTTCGAGTTGTCCGACCGCACCGAGCTGGAGGTGCGCGGCTATGACCAGCCGACGATGAACCTGATGCTGGCCGGCTCGGCCGAGGTCGAGGCCCAGGGGCGCACCGACACCCTGACCATCGACGCCTCGGGCAGCAGCTCGGCCGAGCTGGACGAGCTGCTGGGCGCGGATGCCACCATCCGGGTCAGCGGCAGCTCCGGGGTCAAGACCGCCGCCAATGGCCTGGTTGTCGTCGACGGCAGCGGCACGTCCCGCGTCCGCCTGACCCGCCGCCCCTCCGAGCTGCGCCAGACCCTGTCCGGCGAGGCCGTGGTGCGCCAGGACTGATCAACCGCCCACCGGCCGGCTGTGCAGCACCGTCCCTGATCCGTCAGGGGCGGTGTTGTCGTTTCCGGGCCAGGCGAAATGCCCAGGCCAAGGATGACGCGGGGCCCTGGATTGCCTATCTAGCCTGCATGAGCACCACGGCCGCCTCCCCCTCTCCCATTCTCGACAGCGCTGGCGTCTCGCCTGACGAGGCCCTGTCCATCCTGCAGACCGCCCTGGCGGGTGCCGATGACGGCGAGCTGTTCCTGGAAAAGACCGAGAGCGAATCCCTGGTCTTCGACGACGGCCGGCTGAAGGCCGCCACCTATGATGCCGTCGAGGGCTTTGGCCTGCGCGTGGTGGCCGGCGAGACGGCGGGCTATGCCCATGCCAACGAGATTTCCGCCGCAGCCATGCGCCGCGCCGCCGACAGCGCGGCCCTGGCCAAGCGCGGCTATGCCGGCGTCGCCGCCGAGGCACCGCGCGCCACCAACCAGAAGCTCTATGACGAGGTTGATCCCCTCGCCTCGCCCGCCTTCTCGGACAAGATCGCCCTGCTGGGCGAGATCGACGCCTGGGCCCGCGCCCGCGACCCGCGCGTGGTCCAGGTCTCGGCCTCCATCGTCGGCGAACGGCGCGGCATCGAGATCCTGCGCGGCGATGGCCGCCTGCTCAGCGACGTGCGCCCGCTGGTGCGCCTGAACGTCTCGGTGACGGTCGAGCGCGATGGCCGTCGCGAAAGCGCCTCGTCGGGGGCCGGGGGCCGTTCGGGCTTCGAGGCCTGGATCGCGCCCGACCGCTGGCAGGGCCAGGTGGACGAGGCCCTGCGCCAGGCCCTGGTGAACCTGGATGCCATTGACTGCCCCGCCGGCGAGATGGACGTGGTCCTGGGGGCCGGCTGGCCCGGCGTCCTGCTGCATGAGGCCATCGGCCACGGCTTCGAGGGCGACTTCCACCGCAAGGGCTCGTCGGTCTTTACCGGCAAGATGGGCCAGCGCGTCGCCGCCCCGGGCGTCACCGTCGTCGACGATGGCTCAATCGCCGGTCGTCGCGGCTCCCTGTCCTTCGACGATGAGGGCACGCCCACCTCGCGCACCGTCCTGATCGAGGACGGCATCATGGTCGGCCTGATGCACGACCGCCTGTCGGCCCGCCAGCTGGGTGCGCGCGCCACCGGCAACGGCCGCCGCCAGTCCTTTGCCCATATGCCCATGCCGCGCATGACCAATACCTTCATGGAAGGCGGCAGGGATTCGAAGGCCGACATGATCGCCTCGACGAAACGGGGCCTCTATGCCGCCAACTTTGGCGGGGGCCAGGTCGACATCACCAATGGCAAGTTCGTCTTCCAGTGCACCGAGGCCTATCTGATCGAGGACGGCCAGATCACCCGCCCGGTGCGCGGCGCGACCCTGATCGGGGATGGGGCCACGGCCCTGACCCACATCCAGATGGTCGGCGATGACTTTGCCTTTGACCCGGGCGTGGGCACCTGCGGCAAATCCGGCCAGGGCGTCCCCGTCGGCATCGGCCAGCCCAGCCTGAAGATCGGCGGCCTGACCGTCGGCGGCACGGCAGTCTAGGCGGTCTAGGTCCTCCGGCCAGGCCAGAAAACCTCTATATTACAGCCAAGTAATGGTGTCGCATTTGTAACGCACCTGTCCGGCTTGTAACTGGAGATTACAGGTCAGAAGACGCACGACTTGCTCAACAACGAGCAAGGATCGCAAGACAATGCGCCATCTTCTTCTGGCAGGAACCGCCCTCATCGGCTGCATGGCCGCCGCTCCCGCACTGGCTGATACCACCACGGCCCCGGCCGCCGCGACGACCGCCAGGGCCGTGCCCCAGGCTGGGGACCATGGCGTCCTGATCTTCAACCGGGACTTCTTTGCGGGCCACAATCCCAATACGGCCCTGGACATGGTCAACCGCATCCCCGGCTTCTCGGTCAATGACGGGGACGGGGCCCGGGGCTTCGAGGGCGCGGTCGGCAATGTCCTGATCAACGGCAGCCGCCCCGCCTCGAAGAACGACACCGGCGCGGCGGTCCTGGGCCGCACCCTGGCCAACCAGGTCGAGCGGATCGAGCTGGTTCGCGGCGGTGCCCCCGGCATCGAGATGCAGGGCTATGCCATGGTGGCCAATGTCATCCTGAAGAACACGGCCAGCAGCGAGCACATCCTGACCTACAACGCCTTCCTGTTCGAGGGCGGCCAGGACCTGTTCGGCGGCAGCTATCAGTTCACCCGCCGCCAGGGGGACTACAGCTGGGGCGTGACCCTCAGCGATGGCATCTCCTCAAGCGATTCCAACGGCGCGGGCCCCATGCGCCGGGTGGCCCCAGATGGCAGCGTCCTGCGGCGCGAGGACTTCTACAACGACGGCTATGGCGGCGGGAACTCGATCCGCGGCAACTGGTCCGGCCCCGTTGCGGGCGGCAAGCTGGATGCCACGGCCCGCTATGGCATAAACGACTGGCACAACATCACCCGCCAGACCTCGGACACCGTGCTGCGCCTGTCGCAAAGCACCGACGAATCCACGGGCGGCGAGGTCGGCCTGGCCTATACCCGCCCCCTGTCGCAGCGCCTCAAGATGGAGACGCGCCTGATCCATGAGTTCAACAGCTTCGACAATGTGAACACCTCGGACAGCCGCATCGACGGCGTGGATGCGGACCAGCAGCGCTTCACCTCTGAAGGCCAGGCCTCCGAGACCATCCTGCGCAGCCTGGTCCGGTTCGAGCGCAACAGCGCCATGGAATTCGAGGCCGGCGGCGAGGTCGCCTATAATATGCTGGAGACCGACCAGGCCTATTCCATCGGCGGCACCCCGGTCGAGCTGCCCTCGGCCTCGGTGACGGTCGAGGAGACGCGCGGAGAGCTGTTCGGCAAGGGCACCTGGCGGCTGAACCCGGACTGGACCCTGGAAGGCGGGCTGCGGCTGGAACACTCGACCATCAGCCAGTCGGGCGATGCCAATCAGGAAAAGAGCTTCTTCTTCGCCAAGCCGCGCCTTCTGGCCACCTGGAGCCCCGGCGAGAAGAACCAGTTCCGCCTGCGCCTGGAACGGGTGGTGGGCCAGCTGAACTTTGGCGACTTCGCCGCCTCGGCCAGCCTGTCGGACGAGAATGTCCTGGGCGGCAATGTCAACCTCAGCCCCGAGCAGCGCTGGGTCAGCGAGTTGACCTATGAGCGGCGCTTCTGGGACGAGGGCATCATCAGCATCGGCCTGCGCCACGACGAGATCAGCGACGTCATCGACGTGATCCCGCTGGAGAACAACCTGGCCGCCATCGGCAATATCGGCGACGGCACCCTGGACCAGCTGACCGTCAACATCACCGTGCCGACCGATCGCATCGGCTTCAGCGGCGGCCAGGTCTCGTTCAGGAACACCTGGAACAAGACCGAGGTCACCGACCCCACCACCGGCCGGACCCGTCCCATCTCGGGCATCCGGGCCTCCCAGGCGGTCATCGGCGTCCAGCAGGACATCGCCTCGTGGAAGCTGCAGTGGGGGGCCAACTGGCTGCCGCGCATCGGCCAGTTCGACTATCGCCCGGACGAGGTCTCGGGCTGGCGCGGGCGGGATTATTACGAGCTTTGGGCTGAGTATAAGCCGACGCCCGGCCTGTCGATCCGCGCCCAGGTCAATATCTGGGACGACTTCACCACCGAGCGCACGGTCTATGCGGACCGCGTCACCCGGCCGGTCGCCTTTGTCGAGAACCGCTTCATCGACCCGCGCACCTTCTACCAGATCCGCCTGCGCAAGACCTTCTGAAGCCCGGGTCCACCGGCCACGAAAAAGGCGGCACCCCGACCGGGATGCCGCCTTTCTCTTGTCTCAGCCGAGGCTGGTCAGGCTCAGCGGATGCCCGCCATGCCCTTCTTCAGCAGCGGCGACATGACCAGCAGGACCACGCCCACGGCCACACCGGTCCAGCCGATGGTGCCAAAGATGTCGGCATAGTTCTGCAGGGCCTGGGCCGGGTCGGTGACCACGCCGGCCACGGTCTCGGACGAGGTGGCCTGGGCGATGAAGCCGGCGGCGATGTGGGCCACCGACGACGACAGGAACCACACGCCCATCATCAGGCCGACCACGCGATCCACCGACAGCTTGGTGATCATCGACAGGCCGACCGGCGACAGGCACAGCTCGCCCAGGGTGTGCAGCAGATAGG
>JAEYQX010000039.1 GCA_023409795.1 Pseudomonadota bacterium | reverse complement strand
GCAAGGACTTCCCGATGACGGGCTATGTCGAGGTCCGTTACGACGAAGAGCAGAAGCGTGTGGTCTATGAGCCGGTCAAGCTGGCCCAGGAATATCGTAACTTCGACTTCCTCTCGCCGTGGGAAGGGGCCGACTATCCGGCTCCGGTCCTGCCGGGCGACGAGAAAGCGGGAGCCTGAGTCTAATGGCTGACGCACACAACACCCTTGCACCGCCGCTGGGCGCGGACATCGATGTCTTCGAGGACTACGAGGACGGCCTGACGGCGCACGCGCGCAAGATGGACGACCGCAAGTTCACCATCAACTTTGGCCCGCAACACCCGGCGGCTCACGGCGTGCTGCGCTTGATCCTCGAGCTGGACGGCGAGCTGGTCACCCGCGTTGACCCGCACATCGGCCTGCTGCACCGCGGCACCGAAAAGCTGATGGAATCGCGGACCTACCTGCAGAACATCCCCTACCTGGACCGTCTGGACTATGTGTCCCCGATGAACCAGGAGCACGCCTTCTGCCTGGCCATCGAGCGCCTGCTGGGCCTGGAAGTGCCCTATCGCGGGCAGCTGATCCGTGTCCTGTATTCGGAAATCGGCCGGATCCTGAACCACTTGCTGAACACGACCATGCAGGCCATGGACGTGGGTGCCCTGACCCCGCCGCTGTGGGGCCACGAAGAGCGCGAGAAGTTGATGGTCTTCTACGAGCGCGCCTGTGGCGCTCGTCTGCACGCCAACTACTTCCGTCCGGGCGGCGTCCACCAGGACCTGACGCCCGAGCTGATCGATGACATCGGCCGCTGGTGCGCCGAGTTCCCGTCCAAGCTGGCCGACATCGAAAGCCTGGTCACCGAGAACCGCATCTTCAAGCAGCGCAACGTCGACATCGGCGTGGTGTCCAAGGAAGAGGCCCTGGCCTGGGGCTTCTCGGGCGTCATGCTGCGCGGCTCGGACATTGCCTGGGACCTGCGCAAGTCGATGCCCTATGACTGCTATGCAGACATGGAGTTCGACATCGTCGTCGGCAAGAACGGCGACTGCTGGGACCGCTACCTGGTCCGCGTCGAGGAGATGAAGCAGTCGGTGCGCATCATGGAGCAGTGCATCCACAAGCTGCGCAACTGCCCCGGTGAGCCGGTCCTGGCCGAAGATCACAAAGTCACCCCGCCGCGTCGTGGCGAGATGAAGCGCTCGATGGAAGCGCTGATCCACCACTTCAAGCTCTACACCGAAGGCTTCAGAACGCCTGAGGGAGAGGTCTATGCGGCCGTCGAAGCGCCCAAGGGCGAGTTCGGCGTCTATGTGGTGTCGGATGGCACCAACAAACCCTACCGCGTCAAGCTGTCGGCCCCTGGCTTCCGCCACCTGCAGGCCATGGACTGGATGAACCGCGGCCACATGCTGGCCGACGTCTCCGCCATCCTGGGCTCGCTCGACATGGTGTTCGGAGAAGTGGACCGATGAGCGTTCGTCGCCTGGCCAAGGAGCAACCCGCCTCGTTCGAGTTTTCGACCGAGACGATGGAAAAGGCTCAGTGGTGGATCAAGAAATACCCGGAATCGCGCCGCCAGTCGGCCGTGATCCCGGTCCTGTGGCTGGTGCAGAAGCAGGAAGGCTGGGTCTCTGAACCGGCCATCCGCGCCATCGCCGAGCTGCTGGGCATGGCCTATATCCGCGTGCTGGAAGTGGCCACCTTCTACACCATGTTCCAGCTGGAGCCGGTGGGTAAGGTCGCCCTGATCCAGGTTTGCGGCACCACCCAGTGCATGCTGCGTGGCTCGCAGGACCTGATGCGCGTCTGCAAGGAAAAGATCGGCCCGAAGGACACCCTGTCCGCCGACGGTCGCTTCACCTGGCAGGAAGTCGAGTGCCTGGGCGCCTGCTCCAACGCACCGATGGCCCAGATCAACGACTACTACTATGAGGACCTGACGCCGGAAAACATGGCCCAGATCATCGACGATTTTGCCGCGGGCAAGACGCCGAAGCCGGGGCCCTACAACGGCCGTCACAACTCGGCCCCGATCGGTGGGGCCAAGGTTCTGCTGGATCCGGCGCTGTATGATGGCTCGGCTGCCAAGCCGATCACCAAGCTGCCGAACTCTGAACCTGCGAAGGCTGAAGCCTGATGGCGCGGCCCGATCTCGAAACCCCGGAGGGCAGGGCAGCCTATCGCGCCGAGCTGAAGCGCGTCGGCTGGAAGTTCCGCCTGGGCGGCTTCGTGCTGATCGTGATCGCGGCCCTGCTGGTAGTGATCGCGCGGGACGGCAAGTTTGGCCTGACTGATGATGCGGTGAAGGTTGCGTACGGCATGCTATTTGCCGGTTGGGCTCTGGTCATCACGGCCATCTTCCAGCGCACCCGCCACCACAAACGCCGCATGGCGGAAGGACTTTAAGGAACCATGGTCGGAATCCTCGAAGACAAGGATCGGATCTTCACCAACCTCTACGGCTTCCACGACTGGGGCCTGGAGGGGGCGAAGACGCGCGGCGCGTGGAACGCCACCAAGGACATTCTGGACCTTGGCCGCGACTGGATCATCAACAACGTCAAGGCCTCGGGCCTTCGCGGTCGCGGTGGCGCAGGCTTCTCGACCGGCCTGAAGTGGTCGTTCATGCCCAAGGAAGTGAAGGACCGTCCTCACTACCTGGTCATCAATGCCGACGAATCCGAGCCCGCGACCTGCAAAGACCGCGAGATCATGCGTCATGATCCGCAACTGTTGATCGAAGGCGCGCTGATCGCCTCGTTCGCGATGCAGGCCCACGCCTGCTACATCTACCTGCGCGGCGAGTACGTGCTGGAACGCGAGCGCATGGAAGCCGCCGTCAAGCAGGCCTATGAAGCCCGCCTGATCGGTGACAACAACGTCCACGGCTGGGACTTCCACGTCTATATCCACCACGGTGCCGGCGCCTACATCTGCGGCGAGGAAACCGCCCTGCTGGAATCGCTGGAAGGCAAGAAGGGCCAGCCGCGCCTGAAGCCGCCGTTCCCGGCCGGTGCTGGCCTGTATGGCTGCCCGACGACCGTGAACAATGTGGAATCCATCGCCGTGGTTGGCACCATCCTGCGCCGTGGCGCAGACTGGTTCGCCAGCTTCGGTCGCCCGAACAACACCGGCACCAAGCTGATGAGCCTGGCCGGTCACGTGAACACGCCCTGCGTGGTCGAAGAAGCCATGTCGATCCCGCTGCGCCAGTTGATCGAGGATCACGGCGGCGGCGTGCGCGGTGGCTGGGGCAACCTGAAGGCGATCATTCCGGGCGGCGCATCCTGTCCGGT
>JAEYQX010000145.1 GCA_023409795.1 Pseudomonadota bacterium | reverse complement strand
CAATGGTCGCCTGGCCATCCTGGGCCGCAACGGCCAGGGCAAGTCGACCCTGATCCGGATGCTCGGTGGCATTACCCCGCCGACGACCGGCAAGATCCAGTGGCGGATGCGTCCGTCATGGCCCATCGGCTTTGCCGGCGGCTTCCAGGGCAGCCTGTCCGGCCTGGACAATGTCCGCTTCCTGTCGCGCCTCTATAACAAGGACTATCACCAGACCCTGGCCGAGGTGGACAACTTCGCCGAGCTGGGGGCCAAGCTGCGTGATCCGGTCAAGCACTACTCATCGGGCATGCGCGCCCGCCTGGCGTTTGGCCTGTCCATTTCCATCGAGTTCGACTGCTACCTGATCGACGAACTGGTGGCGGTGGGCGATGCCCGGTTCCAGCGCAAGTGCCAGGAAGCCCTGTTCGAGAAGCGCGCCAACCGTGCCTTCATGATGGCGTCCCACAGCATGCCGCTGATTCAGGAACATTGTGACCGCGCGCTCATTATCGAGAGCGGAAAGGCCAAGATGTTCAACGACATCGAAGAGGCCATCGAAGTCTACACCTGGCTGCGCGCCAACTGATCAACCTGCCGGGCCCCCCTATCCATGCGTTGGCTTATCCTTCCCCCGTCCGCTGACCGCGACCTGTGGCTGTCTGCCATCCAGGCCCAGGCGGCGAGCGCGCGCCTGAAGCTGGCCCAGGCGGGCAAGGATATGGCGGGTGCCGACCTGGTCATCACCGAGGACGCCAGCCTGGCGGTCAAGGCCGGGGCCAGCCCCCAGGACATGGCGGTGCTGCTCAGCCACGCAGGCCCCCTGCCCGACGGCTTCAGCGGGCCGGACGCCAACCCGAAGCGCCACCCCCTGGTGATGAAGGCCTCCGAGCTGATCCGGCGGGCCATGGCCGTGCCCGCCGAGCGTCGCTTTGGCGCCGAACAGGTGCGCCGCGCCCCCGTCGCGCTGTTCGAGGACTTTTCGCTTCATATCCCCGAGCTTGCGGTGTCGGCCTCGAGCGCCCGCAACCGCGCCCTGCTGCAGGCCATGGCCATCTATGACCAGGACAGGCTGCACTGGTCGCCGGACGTCCTGGACATCTATTCGCATCGCAAGGTCAGCAAGAAGGGCGCGGTGACCGTGGACGTCACGGGCAAGCCGCGCTTCCTGGCCCATGGCCCCTATATCACCATGCCGGCCGGCCACTGGAAGGCCGTGATCCGCCTCAGCTTCCCTGCCGTCCTGTGCGACAAGGCCTATCGGGCCGACTGGGGCGGCGTGGCCGAATACAGCCAGCTTGAGTTCCGCCCCGACAAGCCGGGCATCTATGAGATCGAGATGGACTGGCTGTGGCAGACGCCGGCACCGTGCGAGATCCGCCTCCTGGTGGGCGAAGGGGTGTTTGACGGCGACCTGGTCATCCACGACATCGCCATCAGCCGCATCGACCAGGCTGGCCCTAGCGGGTCAGAAGCGGCTGCCACCAGTCCCGATGGGCCAGATACCACGCCACCGTCGCTGCCAGGCCCTGGCTGAAGTCGACCCTGGGCTGCCAGCCCAGGTCAGCCTTGATGCGCGCCGCGCTGATGGCGTAGCGCCAGTCATGACCGGGCCGATCCTCCACCATGCGGATGCGCGCGGCGTGCGGCTGGCCGTCATCGCGCGGGGCCAGCTCGTCCAGGTGACGGCACAGCAGCCGGGCAAGATCCAGGTTGGACATCTCCGTGCCGCCGCCCACGCAATAGGTGGCACCGGGCCTGGCCTTGACCAGCATCAGGGCCAGGGCACGGGCGTGATCCTCCACGTGCAGCCAGTCGCGGACATTGGACCCGTCGCCATAGATGGGCAGGGGCCGGTCGTGCAGGGCGTTCAGGATCAGGTGCGGGATCAGCTTTTCAGGAAACTGGCGCGGCCCGTAGTTTTTCGAGCAGTTGCTGATCACCGTCGGCAGGCCATAGGTATTGGCCCAGGCGCGCACCAGGTGGTCCGAAGCCGCCTTGGACGCCGCATAGGGCGAGCGCGGATCATAGGGGCTGGTCTCGTCAAAGACCCCGTCCGGCCCAAGCGCCCCGAAGACCTCGTCGGTCGAGATGTGCAGGAAGCGGAACCCGGCCTGTTCCGCCGGGTCCAGCCCCCGGTAGTGGGCCAGGGCCGCGTCCAGCATCACCTGGGTGCCCATGACATTGGTGCGAATGAACTCGGCCGGGCCGGTGATTGAGCGATCGACATGGGTTTCGGCGGCCAGGTGGGCCACGGCCTGCGGCTGGAAGCTGTCGAAGGCGGCCCGAACCACGTCGGCATCGACGATATCGGCCTGGACAAAGCTGAAGCCCGGCTGATCCATCAGGGGCGTCAGCGAGGCCAGCACCCCGGCATAGGTCAGCTTGTCCAGCACATGGACCTGGTGCCCCTGGGCCAGCAGTTCGCGGACCAGGGCCGAGCCGATAAACCCGGCACCGCCCGTCAGAAGGACCCTCATGCCTGCACCACGCGCAGGCGGCTGGGTTCGGTGCCGCTGAACGGCGAGGCCAGGCCAGCCAGCCGGGGCCAGAGCCGGTCCCGGGGACTCAGTTGCGCGGTGGCGGGGTCGACCGGCCAGTCGATGCCGAGCGCCGGGTCATCCCAGGCCAGTCCCGCTTCATGGTTCGGGGCATAGGGGGCCGAAACCTTGTAGATCACCTCGGTGCCGGGCCGCAGGGTGACAAAGCCGTGGGCAAAGCAGGGCGGCACGAAAACCTGGTCGCCGGTCTCCTCGCTCAGTTCGACCTGATAGGCCTGGCCATAGGTCGGGGCACCGACGCGCAGGTCCACCATCACGTCCAGGATGGCACCGCGCACGCAGCGCACCAGCTTGGCCTGGGCATGAGGCGGCGACTGGAAATGCAGGCCGCGCACGACGCCGGCCGCCTCTGAGCGCGAGTGGTTGTCCTGCACAAAGGCGCAGTCGATCCCCAGGCCCTCGAAACGGGCCCTGGACCAGGTCTCCTGAAACCAGCCACGATCATCGCCATGCCGGCGCGAGCGGATAATCAGAACTTCGATAGGCTTCACGTCTCGCCTGCGTCTTTTGATGGCCCCATCAGGCGCTCATAGGCCCGCTCGATGGCGTCATTGCGGACGAAGGCGGGGCCGGTGTCGCTGGCCTGGCTGGCACCGGGGGTGGTGCCGCCGTTGAGGGGGGCACCGTAGAAGATGTGGGCCCCGATCTGGCGCACGCGGGCCAGTCGCTGTCCCCAGGACGGGCTGACATAGTTGGCGTGGTAATTGACCGAGTTGGCCGGGAGCTGGCCCGCGTGGCGGCCTTCCAGCACGTCGCGGGCGATCCTCTGGGCGCGGGCCCAGGCGGCCGGGCGCACGGCGCTGCGGCCAATGGAGCCGTCGCAGGTGAAGGTGAACTGGCAGGTGCGGCTGTTGCGCTGGTAGACCACCGCGCAGACGCGGTCAGGATAGGCCGGGTGACGCACGCGGTTCATCACCACCTCGGCCACCGCCGCCTGGCCCGCCTCGCTCTCGTTGCGCGCCTCGTAGTAGATGGCCTGGGTCAGGCAATCCAGGTCGTTGTCGGGAATCTGCGGCGCGGTCTTCAGGTCCAGGCTGGGCGGGGTATAGCCGGCGCGGCGAACCGGGCCGGAACGGGCCGCGGGCTCACGCGATGCGGCGCGCCGCACCGGGGCATCGGTCAGGCGCGCGCCCCTGCCCTCGCGCAGCATGGTGTGAAGCCGCTCGTTCAGCGCGGCCCGGCGCTGGGCATCGGTCGGCTCTACCGCCACGGGAGCCTGGACCAGGCCGATCGGCTGGAGGTCCTCGGCCGCGACGAAGGCGGCGTCCTCGCGGGCTTCAGACGCGCGATAGCTGAGGCCCGCCCAGACGACGCCCCCCAGAACCGCTGCCACCACCAGTGAGGCGACCCCCCGCATCCTTCCTCCGAAAGATCTACCGGTCCGACATACCAGCGCCACCCCGCACCGCCAAGCTGGAGGCTTTGCATTGGCAGGAAGATGGCAACGCTTTATCTAGCCCTGTCATGCAGATCACACGCCGCGCCGGCTTTTCCCTGATCGAGGCCCTGGTCGTCCTGGCGATCGGGGGCATGGCGCTGGCCGTCATCTTCTCGATCGGCCTCAAGGCCGGCGACACCGGCTTCGCCCTTGGCCGCCGCGCCATGGCCGCCGCCGACACGGACGTGGCGGTCAATGACCTGCGGGTCCTGATCCGCAGTCTGGAGCTGCGTCCCGGTGCCATGTTCGTGGAAGGGACCGCTCAACCCCTGGTGGGCACGGCGGAGCGACTGGAGTGCCATGTTGTCCTGCAGCAGGCAACGGTCTGCGCGCCGCAGGGCTGGGCCGGCCGCCTGTCCCTGGCCGTCGAGCCGATCGACGGCGGCCAGGCCCTGATCTGTCACGCAGGAAGCCGCAGCGTGCCGCTGATGTCCTGGAAGCTGGGGGAGCAGCCCGGCTTCAGCTATTCGCCGGACGGGTCGAACTGGACCAGCGACTATCAGGCGGCCACCCAGGCGGTGAGCCGCGACCAGTTCGTGCCGGAAGACATCCTCTGGGTGCGACTGGCCGCAGCGCCCCGCACCGATGTCATTGAACGGGTGACATCAGGCTTTGCCGACCGCTGGACAAGACCTGATGCCTCGTAACCGCCCTCGCGCCCGGCGTGGCTTTGCCCTGCCCGCCGTCCTGGCGGTCACCGGCGTCGTGACCCTCATTTTCCTTGTGGCAATCACGGCCCTGGCCAGCCTGACGGCAGAGGCCAACTCGGCGCGGGCCCGTATCCGCTTCCTGCAGCGCGCCCTGACGGCAGAGGCCACCCTGGCCTATATGATGACCACCGAACCCCTGCGGTCCCATGGTGTCATGATCAACGGCTCGCCCTTTGTCGACGATGCGCTCCTGGAAGAGGGGGCTGAAGGCGACGGGCGGCTGACCGAGCTGGTCCGGCTGGACGGTCGTCCCTACCTGATGGACCCCGACGGGCCCATGATGGCGCGGATTCAGGACCAGGCGGGGCTGGTCAACCTCAACTTCCTGCGTGGCCACAGCCTGGGCAACCTGCTGGCCGACCTGCGGATCCCGTCGAGCCAGCACAGCGGCATGGAAGCCCGGCTGATCGACTATACGGACCTGGACGACCTGCGGCAGCCCGACGGGGCCGAGGCCGATGACTACGGCACCGGCGCGATAGCCAACCGGCCGCTGAAGCATCCTGCAGAGCTGCTGTCCGTCCTGGGCCTGCGCGAGGCCGTGGATCGCCGGGCCTGGACCGCTGCCCTGCCCCAGCTGACGTCCGAGGGACTGCAGAGCCGCTTCAACCTGAACACGGCCAGCCCCTATGCCATGAAGATCATGCTGGACCTCGACGAGGAGCAGGCCGAGGCGCTGATACGGGCGCGCGAGCAATCCCCCCTGCTCAATCCGACCATGGTGGACACCGTCCTGGGCCGTAACCTTCCCTGGGGCGAGGATCTCTTTTACAATGTGCCCGGAAGCAGCATGATCCTGGCCTTTCACGACGGTCAGTCGGGCTGGACCTACCGGACACGCCTGACCCTGACACCGAAGCGCGCCGAGCGCCCGGTATGGATCGACCAGACTCAATTACTAGAGGCTCCACGGCGAGCCAGGGCAGATACGACTGATGCGGTTCGACTTCCTTACGCCCCGTATTAAGCGTCTCAATGCTGACGGCACGACCCAGACGGTCAACGAGGGCACGGCCCTGGGCCGGCTGCTGCAGCGCCCTGTTCTGCTGCTGGCGCGCGAGCTGTGCAGCTTCAGCCTGTTCCAGACGTCGGCCCTGCCCCGTTCCAAGCGCCGCATGGCGGCAGCCTTGCAGGCCCAGGCCGCGGCCCCCTTTGTCCGCTCGGGCTGGACCCTGTCCCGGTCGGGCGACGACTATGCCATCTGGTGGTGGGACGCGGACCGGGTTGAGGCCCTGATGCCCCCCGGCCTGGTGGCCCAGCGTCCCCAGCTGTGCCCCGAGACCCTGACCCAGCCCGTCGTCCACAAGAGCGAGGAGGCCTGGCGCATCGTGCGGCTGTCCCCCGGCTACGAAGCCCAGCTGTGGCGCAACAAGGCCCTGATGGCTTCCGCCTGGCGTCGGGACCGGTTCGACAGCGCCGCCTGGTCAACCTTTACGCGCCTGCAACGGTCCCTGGCCCCGGCTCCCGAGCAGCCGCCGGCCCCGGTCGACCTGCCCGCCGTTTTCGATCCACGGCAGGTCATGGCCCCGGCGGAGCTGAGCCGCGAGAAGATGGCCCTGATGGCCGGAGCCGGTGCCGTGGTGATGAGCCTGGGGCTGGCGGCCTTCCTTCTGGGGCAGGCTTCTCGCATCGACCGCGAGACCGCCCAGATCGAGGTTGCGACCGACCAGATCCGCGCCGCCACCCCCCGCCTGGCCACCTTGCAGAACCTGGACGGTGACCAGAAGACCCTGCTGGCGTTCCAGGCCCTGGAGAACCGGACCAACCCCCTAAGTGCAGCCGGCGCGGCCATCGGCATCCTGGCCTATCACGAGATCAGCCCGACGGCGCTTGAGACCGAGGCGGAGAAGCTGCGCTTCGTGATCAGCTATGCCTATCTGGACAATATCTCGGACGTGGTCTCGGACCTGCAGAACTCTGGATACTTCTACGACATCCAGCCCCGCTCTGATCGCAACGCCCAGACCCTGACCTTTGAGATGAAGGTTCGGGAATCCGCCCCGCCCCTCAGCGCCGAAAACTGAGGTCGTCAGCCAGCCGCAGGACTGTCCGGGTCCGGATGGTAGCGGACAAAGCCGCAGTTGCCGTCATCGGTCCTGAGGGTCATGACGACGCGACCCTGGTTCATCAGATTGGCGCTGGCCGCAGAGCATCGCCCCCCCGCCTCGATATCCAGTTCGGGCTCAAGGCTATAGGTCCACGGCTCGCGCAGGCGCAGCTGGCGCAGCGCGCTGTCCGGCACCTCGGCGGTCGCCGCCTCGGCCGGGGCCTGCACCAGGATATCCAGCCCCGTGCGGTTGGCCTCGCGGCGCAGATCAGAGACCTGGCGCTGGAACTCGAAGAAGACCGCGTGGGCCATGGTCTGGTCCAGGACCCGCGACATCGACGGCAGGATCAGGGCCGTGCCCAGGGCAAAGATCGCCAGGACGACCAGAACCTCGATGAGGCTGAAGCCGTCCCGGGACGCTGGCCCTGGATCAGTCCGATGAAACATCGGCGTTGCTGCCCTGGCCGCCTTCCTGACCATCAGCCCCATAGCTGATGACCCGGGGCCGGTTTTCCTCGCCGTCCGACGGGGCCTTGTAGACATAGGGGCGCGCCCAGGGATCATTGGGCAGGCTCTTGTCGAGGTAGGGCCCCGACCATCCCGGAACCTGGGCGGCATCGGCCTGCATCAGCAGGGTCAGCCCCTCGCTGTCGGTGGGCAGGCGTCCAATGTCCAGGCGCATGGTTTCCAGGGCCGCCTCGAGCGCCCGAATCTGCAGCCGTGCCGTCTGGCTCTTGGACTTGTCGAGCTGGGCATAGAGACGGGGGCCCACGACCGCCGCCACCAGGGCGATGATCGACAGCACGACCAGGATCTCAAGCAGGCTGAAACCGGCCCGGCGGCGCGCCTTGGAAATCTGCGGTATCTTAATTTGATGCAGACCGGCAACGTTCGTCGAAAAAGGGTTGCGCAGCCGGAGGCGGACACGGTTCATGGGACGATGGCCTTGGTTTGTCAGCTGTTATTAGGCTTAAAGCCCTGCTATAGCCCATGGCTTCGGGGGGGTCGATGCGAAATGCACGCCCGTAAACAACAGCACTATTCGGGACATTCTCTTGAAAACAACCCTGGCTGACTTCGTCGTCTCGGTGAAGGCATCGATGGCCCGGGTCAAGGACAGGCTCCAACGGACCACGCAGCGCGAGCGGGTCCTGATCGGCGTCCTGGTCCTGGGGGGAAGCTTCTACGCGCCGGTGCACGCGCTGGACGTCCTGAACCAGTCTTCCGAAACCTATGTCGAGGCCCTGGGCCAGCAGTCCACGGCCCGGCTGGCGGCCCAGGCCGCCCGCCGGATCACGGCCAGCGCTGCCGACCAGATGGCGCTGGAGGACATGAGGTCCTGGGGCTTTACCGCGCCGAATGCCGCCGTGGCCCAGTTGGCGATCGAACAGAAACTGGTGGCCGCCGCCAACAAGGCCGGCCTGTCCAACCCGGTCATCTCGACCCAGTCCCAGGTTGTCTCGCACGGTCCCACCCACTGGATGAATGCCGAGGTCCAGACGGACCTGCGGTGGGATCCGATCTTTGGCCTGCTGGACGCCCTGGGTGAATGGCCCGAGGGCTTTCAGGTGACCGGCTTCCGCTATGAGGTGCTGCCCCTGCGCCTGGGCTCCAGCGCGAACCAGATGCAGGCCACGGAAACGGGCAAGATCTACCTGGACCTGGCCTTCCCCGTCCGGCTGGACGAGATGCCCGAAGACGTCCGCGGCGCGACCCAGGGGCGCAGATCATGAAGCTGCTGTTCTGGACGGCAGGACCGATCGCCCTGCTGGCGCTGCTGTTCGCGGCCGGGTTCTCCAGCCCGTCCATGCCTGAGCCGCCCGCCTCGGTCGTGCGGGGAGCCTCCTCTGCAACCGCCGGGGCCGTCATTCGCCCGGGCGAGACGGCCGTTGCCGCCGTGGCCTTCTTCAGGACGCTGAGGTCGGACCCGCCGCCGCCCCCGCCGCCGCCCCCACCGCCACCTCCGCCGCCGCCGCCGCCGCCGCCTGACGTGGCAGAGACCTTCCGTGCGGCGTTCCGCGGTGTTCAGCGAAACCCCGACACGGGGCAGATCAGCGCCCTGGTCACCCTTGGATCGGGCACGGTCGGACACCTGGCCGAAGGCAGCCCCTATGGCGATGGCTGGATCGTGAAATCCGTCACCCACAATACCGTTACCCTGGCCAAGGGCCAGGAAACGCGCCTGATCAGCGTGTTCGGATGACTTACGAGGATAAGAGTATGACGAAGCCCGGCCTCACGACCAGGTATCCGAATGGTCTGCGCACCACGCGATGTGTGGTGACCGTCAGTCTTCTGCCCTTGATGATGCTGGCCGGCTGCGCCGCCTTTCCGGCGATCGAGACCCCCGTCATCCGTCCCTCGGCCTACAGCGCGGCAGACCAGGGCCGCGATCCCTCGGCCTCGGCTGACGAGACCAATCCCATCTCGACGTCGCGCAAGGACATGACCCGCGCCACCATCCCCGGCCCGCCTCCGCCCGAGAAGGAACGTGATCCGGCCACCGCCGAGCAGATCGCGGCCCTGGTGCCGGACGAGATGGTCGACGCCAACCTGGCTCCCCAGACGATCCCGCAGTTCGTCGCCTCGGTCTTTGGCGGGGTGCTGAACGTGCCCTTCATCATGGGACCGGACGTCGCCGGCCGGACCGAGATCATCGCCGGCGGAAGCGGCGGCCCGGTCAGCAAGCGGGCCCTGTTTGCCGTGGCCCAGCAGGCCCTGCAGCAGTATGGCATCGAGGTCTATGTCGATGGCAATGCGGTCACCATCGGGGCTTCACGCCAGGGCGGGGCAGCGCCCCAGATCATCCGCAGCCGGACAGCCTCGACGACCACCGGCCGCGTCGTCCACTTCTTCACGGTGCAGACGATCGAGGTGAACGCCGTCCAGGGCCTGCTGCGCGATCTCTATCCCAGTCTGCGCGGCACCCAGATGACGGCCGACGTGCAGCACAACACCCTGGTGATTTCGGGTTCGGGTCGCGAAGTGGCCCAGGTGGTCAGGGCCCTGCGCGAGATCGACCAGCCGCGCTTCTCGGGTGCCGAGGTCCTGCGCCTGGAGCCGGCCTTCTGGGGGACGGACGCCCTGGTGAACGCGCTGGAGCAGGTGCTGGTCGCCGAGGGCTACATCATCTCGCGCCAGGCCCTGATCGGCCGCTCTGTGGTCATGCTGGCCTTCCCGGCCGCCAACCAGATCCTGATCTTCGGTCGCGACCCCGAGCTGATGGACCGGGTTCGCTACTGGGCCGAGACCCTGGACCAGCCGGCATCGCTGGGGGACAAGGCCTCGACCTTTGTCTACCAGGTGCAGAATACGGACGCCCAGTCCCTGGGCCAGCTCGCCATCGGCCAGAGCCCCCAGAACAACCAGGCCCGCCCGCCCGTGGGCGTTCCGGGCACGGCACCGGACATGCCGCGCGGCAATCCCGGGATCGAGGGGGCCATGACCGGCGCACCCGGACAGATGGGCCAGGGCGGCACCTTCATGGGCGGCAAGGTCCTGGTTGATACGGTCGGCAACCGGATCATCTTCACGGGCACCGCGTCGGACTTTGCCCAGTTGCGCAACCTGCTGAAAACGCTCGACACCCCGGCACCCCAGGTGGTCATCGAGGTCATGATCGCCGAGGTCACGCTCAGCGACAACACCAGCCTGGGCGTCCAGCTGTTTGGCTCAGAAGTGCGCGGCGACGGCCTTCTGACCGGCAGCACCGAATCGATCGACCTGCCGGGCGGCGGACTGCTGATGACCTTCAACGGCCCCGAGTTCCGGGCCCGCCTGAACGCCACCGCCGGCAACAGCCGCGTCAACATCCTGCAACGGCCCCAGCTGGTGGCCCGCAGCGGCGGCACGGCCCGGTTCCAGGTGGGCACCGACGTGCCGATCATCACCTCGCAGCGCGCCACCTCGACCCAGATCGGGGGCGATGGCACGGATGTCCTGCAAAGCGTCCAGTATCGCCAGACCGGCGTGATCCTGGACCTGCAGCCGGTCGTCTATGGCGACCGGGTCGATATCACGATCAGCCAGGAAATCTCGGAAGTCGGCAAATCGACCAACCCGGCCATTGCCAGCCCCCCGATCCTGAACCGCAGCCTCACGACCCAGATCGCCCTGACCGATGGCTGGACCGGCGTCCTGGGCGGCCTGATCAGCAACAACTACAGCAAGTCCAACACCGGCGTGCCCTTCCTGAAGGACATTCCGGTGGTCGGCTCGGCCTTCCAGAGCAATTCGGTGTCCGGTGCCCGCACCGAGCTGCTGATGCTGATCACGCCCCATGTGGTCAGGGGCGACGAGGACATGGCCGACCTGGCCGATCGCTATGCCAGCGACATGAACTCGGCATTCCGCACGGGTCGGGGCTGGTCCTATACGCTGACGCCCTTCAACGTCGGCTTTGGCATCCGCGGCATCGGGCTGGACCTGCCCTCGGCAAGCCGGGCGTCGGAGCGTCGCTCAGCGGCGGACGCGCGTCGGAGCCCGCGGCCGGACGCCGTGGCCGGGGCTGAGGCCAATGAGCCCGAGATGACCAGCGACGCCGGGGCCACGGACTGAGGACTGTCGGAGGTCATTATTCCTCGGGCTGCACCTGGGTCCAGCCCATCCGCTCGAACACCATCGGGGCGGGTGACGGGCCCGAGCGACGCTCTATACCCAGGGTGACGCGGTAGAGCTGGACCTCATAGAGGCCCTGGCCGGACGGATAGTTGGTGTTGCGACGGGGCTCGGTCAGCGGCTCCGAGGACCAGTAGATGACATCGCCGTCAGGGACCTCGATTCGTCCCTGGGGCTGTTCGGTGAAGTTCAGGTCCCGCACAAGGGCCAGGGCATTTTCCTGGGCCGCCACCTGCTCGACGGCGCGGGCGGCCCTTTCCTGTCCCCGGGCCATCTGGATCTGAAGCTCGAAGATGGCCATCAGGGTCATGGAGGCAATGGCCAGGGCGACAAGGGCCTCGATCAGGCTGAACCCCTGGCGGCCTGGCCCGGCGGGCACCCGGGTCATCAGATCACGCCCTCATAGACGCTCGACAGGGCCAGGACGAGCGACAGGGCGACAAAGCCGACGATGATCGAGATCGCGCCGATGGCCATGGGCTCCAGCAGCGAGGTCATGCGCTTCATCCGGTCACGAAGACGGGCCTCGTAGTTGTCGGCCATGAAGCCGAACATGGCCCCGATGGCCCCCGACTTCTGCCCGGCTCGCAGGAGGCTGAGATCCATGGCCTCGAGCCGGGTATTGGCTCCCAGCGACGCATCCAGGGTGAGGCCCGCCTTCAGGTCGCGGTCCAGCCGATCAAGCCCCTGCCGGAACGGGCCGATCGGCACCGCCGCGCGCGACAGGGCCACGGCCGACAGCATGGGCACGCCATTGTTCAGGGCGAAGGCGGTCAACCGCGCCCACGAGGCGACCTCGCGAGCCTGGATGACCGCGCCGATGACCGGCAGGCCATGCGCCACGCCATAGGCACGTTCGCGGATGGCCTGGTTGGTCGCCACGAACACCGCCAGGACGGCCAGACCCAAGGCAGCCAGGCCCACGACGTGGAGGTTGGCATTGGCATATTCGCCCATGGCCAGGACCCAGCGCGACATGGCGGGCACGTTCGTCCTGTCCTCGCCGACCATGGAGGCAAAGCGCGGCACCACCTGGGTAAAGATGAAGCCGATGGCCGCGATCCCCGCAAAGCCCAGGAAGGCCGGATAGGTCATGGCATTGGTGAAGTCTCGCTGCAGCCGGTCTTCATAGGCCATCTGCTCGGCCGCTTCCTTCAGGACATCGGCGATGCGCCCCGACGCCTCGCCCACGCGGGCCATGGCATAGACATAATCAGGGAAGCCCAGGACATTCTCTTCCAGGGCCTCTCCCAGGGACTGGCCCCGGCGAAGGGCGGCAATGGCATCCTGGAACTGGCGGCGACCCTTGCGGGCCTGCATCCCCTGGACCACGGTATCCAGGGCTTCCAGCAGGGAAACGCCAGCCTCGAGCATCAGGGCCAGCTGGCGCAGGACCAGGACGCGCTCGGCCGTGCGCAGGTCACGCTCGCGGCCTTCTGTCCGCGCGGCCACGGCGGGCCGGATCTTGACCACGATCAGGCCATCGGCCGCGAGCCGGCGCATGGCCGACACCATGTCCACGGCCGTGACCTGTCCGGTAACCATTCGGCCGTCCCGCCCGGCGGCCTCATACTGGAAGGTCTGGCTGGCGGTCATGACAGGGCGGGGAAGAAGAAGTTGCGCATCGCCGGATGGGTGATCCGGCCATACAGGCTCGGCAGGATGGCGCTGGGCTGCCAGCGACGCCCGTTGATCGCGGCGAACTCATCGGCGAAGATTTCGCCCAGGGTCCGATCGCCCTCGGCCTTGCGGCGGACCCCGCCCGCCTGGGTGGTCGCCCCATAGTGGAGCTGGTGGAAGGTCCCCTCGCCCACCAGCATGACGAAGTGCTCGCCAGCCGCCGCCACGGCGCGATCGAAGAAGTCAAAGCTGGCCAGGCCGCCGCCCAGGGTGACAAAGGCCTCGTTATAGGCCCCGATGTCCCAGTAGTGCGCCTTGTTCATGACGAAGAAGGTCGTCTCGGGCGGCGCGGCCAGGACCCCGTGCCTGTAGCTTTCGCCCAGGGCGCTGATCTCGAACAGGCGATAGCCGTTCGCCGGCCAGCCGATGCTCGCCAGCAGGGCATCCTCGACGTGCCGGTTGTAGCCCTCGGTCACCGAGACCTGCTGCACCTTCGGGCCCAGGTGGAAGCCAAGGGTGGCGACAAAGGCCGTGGGCGAGAAGCGGGCCGCATCCAGGGCGGTCTTGACCGCACCGGGCGAGGCCATCCGGGCCCCGTCGATGACAATGCCGATCATGTCGGCGCTGGCCGCGCGCACGCCCTCATTGATGGCGCGACAGGGCGATACGCCGCCATCTTCCACGCGGATCAGGCGAAGATTGATGTCCGGATCAAAGTCCTCGCGGCGCACCGGCGTGGTCGAGCCATTGTCCACCAGGACGATCTCGATGTCCGACAGGCTCATGCCCCGCTGATAGGGCGCGGTGAAGGACTGGACCGTGCGCGGCAGCTCCCGCGCCATGTCGAAGCCGATGATGACGATGGAAATAAGCGGTTTCATCGTGCCACATCCTGCAGTTGCGCCCACAGCTCCGCGACGTCCGCAGGCACTTCGGGGGCCTGATGGCCCTGGTGGTTCAGGCCGGCTTCGCGGAAGGTCAGCGGAGCCTCTGCGTCCAGGCCCAGGCGGCGCGCTTCGTCGCGGACGCGCCCCTCATAATCCGGGTCGTCATAGTTGATGACGGTGAAGCCAAGCTGCCCATGCCAGCGCAGCAGGGCCCGGTTGTAGCCGCTCCAGATGGCGCGCGAGCGGGCCGAATCGAAGCCGTTGCGGGCCGCCAGGGATCCCGCCACCGCCTGCGGATGGCGGATGGAGCCGACCAGGCGCAGGTCCGGGACCACCTCGAACCAGCCATCAAGCAGCAGCGTCGCCCGCGGGTCCTTGAAGCCCCAGGGCCGCGGCAGGGCCTCGTAATCTGCCAGCACGGCGCGAAGATCGGCCTTCTCCTGGGCGGTCCAGGCCACGGGCTCTGCCGGCGGATTGTCCCAGCTGGCCCCGACGCGGGCCAGGACCTGGTCGTGCACCGGCCAGAAGCGCGGGTTCTCGCGGTTGCCCTTCTTGTTGTGCGGTGCCGAGGTGACGACATCGCCGAGGCTGAGCCCCAGCTCCTCCAGGCACCCCGCCAGGCACGAGGTGCCGGAACGGTGCATACCAATGACGGCAACGGATGACCGGTTCATTCACCGCCCCCTGCGATACGATAGACTTCGGTAAGGACGGTCTGGCCCCGGCGGGCCTTGAGGAAGCCGTCGTCGCCAAAGCTGAGGAAGCCATCCCCCCGGGCGATGGCCGTCAGCTGGTCCTCGTCGACCGAGGCCCGCAGGCCGCCGATCAGCGCACTGGACATCGGGGCCAGTTCATAGACGCCGACCCGGCCGCGGAAGCCGCTGTGGCCGCATTTCGGGCAGCCGACCGGCTCGCGCCAGGCGGCGGGCTCCTGGTCGGCCTCATGGCGCAGGTGGGCCGGGATCGCCCGCTCATGGACGGCACATTCCTGGGGCGTCGAGGGCCGGGCGCAGTCATCGCACAGGCGGCGCATCAGGCGCTGGCCCGCGACCCCGCGCAGGACATCGGCCAGCAGGTAGTCCTCGATCCCCAGGTCCAGCAGGCGCGGAATGGCGGCCAGGGCGGTATTGGTGTGGACGGTCGAGATGACCATGTGGCCGGTCAGGGCGGCCTGGACCGCGATGCGGGCCGTCTCGGGGTCGCGGATTTCCCCGATCATGATAACGTCCGGGTCCAGGCGCAAGATGGAGCGCAGGCCGGCCGCGAAGGTCAGGCCGATCTCGGAGCGGACCC
>JAEYQX010000274.1 GCA_023409795.1 Pseudomonadota bacterium | reverse complement strand
ATATGCAGCGCCCCTATCCGGCCATGGCCATCGAGGTGCAGCAGGCCCTGGGCATCGAGGGCTTTGCCTTTGACATGAACGTCGCCTGTTCGTCGGCCACCTTTGGCATCAAGACCGCCGCCGACTTCGTCGCCTCGGGCTCGGTCAAGGCCGAGCTGATGGTCAATCCCGAAATCTGCTCGGCCCACCTGAACTTCAAGGACCGCGACAGCCACTTCATCTTTGGCGACGTGGCGACCGCCGTCATCATCGAGGCCGAGGACCAGGCCGGCCCCGGCGGCTGGGACATCCTGGGCACCCGCCTCCAGACCAGCTTCTCGAACAATATCCGCAACAACTTCGGCTTCCTGAACAAGGCTGCCCTGCCGACCGACGGCATCGAGCCGGTGGGCAGTGATGGCCTGACCGACAAGATGTTCGTCCAGCAGGGCCGCAAGGTCTTCAAGGAGGTCGTGCCCATGGTGTCGGACATGATCCTGGACCACGCCGCCGAGCTGTCGCTGGACCCGCACGGCCTCAAGCGCCTGTGGCTGCACCAGGCCAACATCAACATGAACCAGCTGATCGGCCGCAAGGTGCTGGGCCGCGACCCGTCCCCGGAAGAGAACGTCATCATCCTGGACGACTACGCCAATACCTCGTCGGCCGGGTCGATCATCGCCTTCCACCTTCACAATAAGGGTTTCGCGCCCGGCGATACCGGCCTGATCTGCAGCTTTGGCGCAGGCTACTCTGCCGGCACAGTTTTTGTGCAAAAGCGCCCCTAATTCGGGGGATCGGGAATCAATCGTGCAAGCACCGCTTGCACTTCTCATCATTTTTTGCAAACCCTTGAATCGTGCGAGAACTAGGGAACGGAACCCGCATGACTCAGACGGACTCACCCTGGGCAGAAAAGCTCAAGGATCCGTTGGCGGCCGATGTCGCCACGGTGCTGAAACATATGGGCGGTGCCGCCCACCAGGATACGGTTGTCAGCTGCGTTGCTGCCCTCAAGCGCCAGCGTGGTGAATCCGTGACCCAGGATCTCAAGGCCCGTATCGTCGAGGTGTTTGAGGCCTATCGCGACTTCTTCATCAAGCCCTTTGGTGAGAACTCGCTGCGCTGGGCACTGGCACCTGGCCTGATCTGATACGCACAGGACCATGAAAAAAGGCCCGCTCCGATCCGGAGCGGGCCTTCTTCATGTCAGGACCTGACCGCCTTAGAAGCGACGGACGTAGGAGACCGAATAGACGTCAACCTCGCCGGCCTCGCTGTCGGTGAAGTCGCGACGGGTCCAGTCACCCCGGATACCGTTCTGGCCGTCCAGGAAGAAGTTGGCACCGGCACCATAGTTCCAGCTGGTGCCGTCGGCCTGGCGCTCCACGCCGGCCAGCTCGGACTTGATGCTGGTCGTGCCATAGCCGCCGCGGGCGAACAGCTCGAACTGGTCCGTCACCGGCAGGGTGCCCACCAGATAGGCCGCAGCGTCATACTCGTGCTTCACCGAGCCCTCGACGCCGGCCACGGTGAAGTCGTCGTCCTTGACGCCGACCGAGACCTCGCCCTCGGCCCCCAGGTAGGGGTTGAACTTCGCGCCCAGGCGACCGGTGATGGCCCCCAGGTCACCATCGGACTGATCCAGCTGCGAATAGCCCATGGAGCCGTAGTAGGTCGTGCCCGAAAAATAGCCCGGCCCCGTCTGGGCCGCCGCCGCGCCACCGAAAGCAACCGCAGCCAGAGCACCAACAGAAATCATACGCGTAAGCATCAAAACTCTCCTGTCCATTCAAAGTCGCCCAGCAAACCTGCCATGCGACCTGGATCGGAGATGAAAACGGCAGGCCATCACCTGCGTTCCGCCGCCTTTTACACCAAGGTAATCTGTGTGAGATTGAAAACACACACCGCGTTTGGCCAATAAAGACTAAAATCGGCAAGAAAAAAGGCGACCCGAAGGCCGCCCTTTATCCAGCTTTGCTTTAATCTGGACCTAGCGGTCCTTTTCGCGAGCCTGGCCCGAGGCCACGGCCAGGGCGGCCTGGGCCGCTGCCAGGCGGGCGATCGGCACGCGGTAGGGCGAGCAGGACACATAGTCCAGGCCGACCTCTTCGCAGAAGGCGATCGACGAGGGATCACCGCCGTGCTCGCCACAAATGCCCATCTTCATGCCCGGACGCTGGGCGCGGCCCCGGTCCTCGGCAATGCGGATCAGGTCGCCCACGCCGTTCTGGTCCAGGCGCACGAACGGGTCGTTCTCGAAGATACCCTTGTCCAGATAGGCCTGCAGGAAGCGGCCCGAGTCATCGCGGCTGATGCCAAAGGTGGTCTGGGTCAGGTCATTGGTGCCGAACGAGAAGAATTCGGCGTGTTCGGCCAGGTCACCGGCGCGCAGGGCCGCACGCGGCAGCTCCACCATGGTGCCGACCAGGTATTCGACGCTGTCGCCCGCCTGCTCGAACACGGCCCTGGCCGTGCGATCGGTCAGCTCGCGCAGGTATTTCATCTCCAGGCCCAGAGCGACCAGCGGGTGCATGATCTCCGGGATCGGGGCCACGCCCGAGGCCTTCTTCACCTCAAGGGCAGCCTCCAGGATGGCGCGGACCTGCATCTCGTAGATTTCGGGATAGGCCACGCCCAGGCGGCAGCCACGGTGGCCCAGCATGGGGTTGGTCTCATGCAGTTCCTTGGCCCGGCGCTTCAGCTTGTCGGCGTCCAGGCCTTGCGTCGCGGCCAGGGCCTCCATCTCCGCCTCGGTGTGCGGGATGAACTCGTGCAGCGGCGGGTCCAGCAGGCGCACCGTCACCGGCAGGCCGCTCATGATGGTGAACAGCTCGGTGAAGTCCGACTTCTGGAAGGGCGCGATCTTGGCCAGGGCGGCACGGCGACCGGCCTCGTCGTCGGCCAGGATCATCTCGTGCACGGCGGCGATGCGGGTGTCGTCAAAGAACATGTGCTCGGTGCGGCACAGGCCGATGCCCTCGGCCCCAAAGCCACGCGCCGTGCGGGCGTCCAGCGGGGTCTCGGCATTGGCGCGGACCTTCCGGCGACGGACCTTGTCGGCCCAGGCCATCAGGGTCTGGAAGTCGCCCGTCAGTTCCGGCTCGATCATTCGCACGGCGCCTTGCAGCACCTCGCCCTTGCCGCCGTCGATGGTGATGACCTCGCCAGCCTTGAAGGTGCGGCCCCGCACGGTGAAACTCGCATCCTTCTCATTGATGCGGATTTCGCCCGCGCCCGAGACGCACGGACGGCCCATGCCCCGCGCCACCACGGCGGCGTGGCTGGTCATGCCACCGCGGGCGGTGACGATGCCACGGGCGGCGTGCATGCCGTGGATGTCGTCGGGGCTGGTTTCCTCGCGCACCAGGATGACGGCATCGCCGACCTGGGACAGGCGCTCGGCCTCGTCGGCATCGAAGACGATCTTGCCGGTCGCGGCTCCGGGCGAGGCGGGCAGGCCCTGGGCCACCACGATCCGCTCGGCCTTGGGATCCAGGGTCGGGTGCAGCAGCTGGTCCAGCGCCGCCGGCTCAACGCGGCTGACGGCTTCCTCTTCCGAGATCACGCCTTCCGAGGCCAGGTCCACGGCGATCTTCAGCGCCGACTTGGCCGTGCGCTTGCCGTTGCGGGTCTGCAGCATCCACAGGCGGCCCTGCTCGACCGTGAACTCGATGTCCTGCATGTCGCGATAGTGGCTTTCCAGGCGACCCACCACATCGACGAACTGGGCGAACACCTCGGGCATGGCCTCTTCCATCGAGGGGGCGGTCTCGCCCATCTCCTCGCGGCCGGCCCTGGTCAGGGATTGCGGAGTGCGGATACCGGCCACCACGTCCTCGCCCTGGGCATTGATCAGGAACTCGCCGTAGAGGCGGTTTTCACCGGTGGACGGGTTGCGGGTGAAGGCCACGCCCGTGGCCGAGGTATCGCCCATGTTGCCGAACACCATCGACTGGACGTTGACGGCCGTGCCCCAGCTTTCGGGGATGTCGTGCATCCGGCGATAGAACTTGGCCCGGTCGTTCATCCAGCTGGCAAAGACGGCCGAGATGGCACCCCACAGCTGGTCGTTGGGATCCTGCGGGAAGGGCTGGCCCAGCTCACGCTCGACCAGGTCCTTGTAGTCGGCAACGACCTTTTCCCAGTTCTCGGCGGTCAGCTCGGTATCGACCGAGACGCCCAGCCGGTCCTTGTGGTCGTCCAGGACCTCCTCGAACTGGTCATGACCCAGGCCCAGCACTACGTTCGAATACATGGTGATGAAGCGGCGATAGGAATCAAAGGCAAAGCGGCGGTCGCCCGACAGCCTGGCCAGTCCCTCGACCGTCTGATCGTTCAGGCCCAGGTTCAGAACGGTGTCCATCATGCCCGGCATCGACGCGCGGGCACCCGAGCGCACCGAGACCAGCAGGGGGTTGGAGGCATCGCCAAAGGTCTTGCCGACAATGCCCTCGACCGTCTTCAGGCCCGCGGCGACCTGTTCGGCCAGGGCGGCCGGGTAGGACTGGCCGTTCGAGTAATAGTGGACGCAGGCTTCCGTCGTGACCGTAAAGCCCGGAGGCACCGGCAGGCCCAGCGACGACATCTCGGCGAGGTTCGCCCCCTTGCCGCCGAGAAGGTTCTTCATCGACGCGTCGCCGTCAGCGGATCCCCCACCGAAGCCGTACACCCACTTGGTCATCTTGCAGTCCCTGAGCCGTGGTCTGACTTGCGAGCCGTCGCCCGCAGATTGTGCCTGCGGGAATGAGTCCCGCTTGCGGTGCTTCCGAATAGCGCGCTGCACCTGCGAAGGCCACTACGAAGGCGTAACAATCCGTCAGTGCCGCCAAGGTTTCCGCTACAATTTGACCCCAATCAGGACAGCAACCGCCCGTTTCCTTCCCCACCGAGCGTCATCGCCCGCCACCACCGCCAGCTTCACCCCACTCGCGTCATCCTTGGGCCCGTCCCAAGGATCCAGACCCTCGACGGCACCGACCGCGCACGACCTTCAACCGCCACGTCTCTGGATCCTCGGCACGGGGGCCGAGGATGACGCGCTTTGATCGAGGGCAAGGAACCCAAAAGCCGCCCGCCAGCCTCACCCTCCCCCGTCATCCTTGGGCCTGTCCCAAGGATCCATATCCTCAACCGCGCCGACTATGCACGCCCTTCAACCCACCACGTCTCTGGATCCTCGGCACAAGGCCGAGGATGACGCGCTTTGATCGAGGGCAAGGGACAGAACGAGGCCCCCA
>JAEYQX010000248.1 GCA_023409795.1 Pseudomonadota bacterium | reverse complement strand
GTCCGTCACCCTGACCCTGGAAGACGAGGTCGACATTGCCCGCGGCGATATCCTGGCCGCCGGCCAGGCCCCGCTGGAAGCCGCCGACCAGTTCGAGGCCACCCTGATCTGGATGGCCGAGGCCCCGCTGATCCCCGGGCGCCTCTATGACCTGAAGATCGGCGCGCGCACCGTCCCGGCCCAGGTCACCGACATCCGCCACCGCGTGAACGTCAACACCCAGGAAAAGCTGTCGGCCCGGACGCTGGAGCTGAACGACATCGGCGTGTGCCACCTGTCCCTGGGCCAGGACATCGGCTTCGAGCCCTATGAGACCAACCGCGACCTGGGCGGCTTCATCCTGGTCGACCGGATCAGCCGGGCCACGGTCGGCGCGGGCCTGATCCATTTTGCGCTTCGCCGCGCCCACAACATCCACCGCCAGGCCGTCAGGGTCGACCGCGACCAGCGTGCCGCCCTGAAGGGCCAGAAACCCGTCATCGCCTGGTTCACCGGCCTGTCCGGCGCGGGCAAGTCGACCATCGCCAACCGGGTCGAGGAACAGCTGGCGGCAGACGGCTACCACACCTACCTGATCGACGGCGACAACCTGCGCCACGGCCTCAGCCGCGACCTGGGCTTCACCGAGGCCGACCGCGTCGAGAACATCCGCCGCGCCGCCGAAGTGGCCACCATGATGGCCGACGCCGGCCTCATCGTCCTGGTCTCCCTGATCTCCCCCTTCCGCGCCGACCGCGCCATGGCGCGCGAAAAGGCGGGGAACAACATCTTCCTTGAAGTCTTTGTAGATGCCCCCCTCGAGGTGGTCGAAGCCAGGGACACAAAAGGACTCTATGCCAAGGCACGCCGGGGTGAGCTCATGAACTTCACGGGTATCGACAGCCCGTATGAGGCCCCGGATTCACCTGATGTTCACATCTGCACCAGCCTGATAGGCTTGGAACAGTCGGCGCAGAATGTGCTCCGGACTATTCGTGCAGCGGCCGCCCTGTGACATGGCCCATGCATCCAGGATAAAGACCGCCCAATGACGTTCGACACCTCCGGGACGGAACGACTGCTTGGCCCCTTTGCCAGGCTTGTCGACACGGCCAAGACCCAGTTGCGCATCATCGGGGCCCTGATCCTGCGCGAGATGGCGACCCGCTATGGTCGTCGCGGCCTGGGATTCCTGTGGCTGGTAGGTGAGCCCATCCTGTTCTGCGGCGGGGTCATGATCCTGTGGTCGTTCACCAAGCCGCCCTATGAGCACGGCATCCGCCTGACGCCCTTCGTCATGACGGGCTATATGACGCTGATCCTGCTGCGCCACATGATCAGCCTGCTGACCGGGGCCATCAACTCGAACCGCGGCCTGCTCTATCACCGGCAGATCAAGCCCATGCACATCCTGACCAGCCGGATCGTCCTGGAACTGGGCGGTGCGACGCTGGCCTTCATCCTGCTCTACACCCTGCTCCTGTTCCTCGGTGAGATCGCCCTGCCGAACAACTACCTGCTGCTCTACGCAGGCTGGCTGCTGTTTGCCTTCAACTCGGTTGGCCTGGCCCTGATCCTGACGGGCCTGGTGATGCGCTTTGAGCTGTTTGAGCGCCTGGTCGGGCTGATCAGCTATGCCATGATCCCGCTGTCAGGCGTCTTCTTCATGGTGGCCTGGGTGCCGGCCCACCTGCGCGACATCTACCTGACCCTGCCCTTTGTCCACGGCGTGGAGATGATCCGCTCCAGCGTCTTTGGCGAATTTGTCGAAACCTACTACGATGTGCCCTATGCACTCGTCTGGGGGGCCGTCATGAACATCCTTGGCCTGCTGTTGATTGCCTATGCACACAGCCGCTCCGATTCCGAATAACCTCGACCGTCCCTGCAAAGAGGCAGATGCCACGAATGGCCGATCCTAAGCTGCAATACCGAGGCAATCTGCCGACCAAGCCCGTCCGCAAACGGGTGCGTATCCGTCGCCTGCCTCTGGCCTTCCTGGTTGTCGTCGGCCTGCCGACGGCCCTGGCAGCCGTCTACTACCTCCTGATTGCCTCGCCGCGCTACGTGTCCGAAGCCCACTTCGTCGTGCGCTCGGCCCAGGTTTCCCAGCCCTCGGCCGTGGGCCTGGCGCTGAACGTGGCCGGCTTCTCGATGGGCATGAATGAAGCCTTTGCCGTCCACGAGTATCTGAGCTCGCGCGACAGCCTGAAGGAAATCCAGAAGAAGTTTGACCTGCGCGCCATCCTGGGCCGTCGTGGCGCGGACCCGCTGTCGCGCTATCCGCGCCCGTGGGACGGCAAGAGCGAAGAGGCCCTTTACAAGGCCTATCTGCGCTTCCTGACCATTGGCTATGACTCCGGCACCGGCATCAGCACCATCAAGGTCGAGGCCTTCACCCCGGGCGAGGCCCATGCCCTGAACCGGGCCCTGCTGGACAGTGGCGAGGCCCTGATCAACCAGTTGAACGAGCGCGCCTCGGCCAATGCCGTGCGCGATGCCGAGCGTGACCGGGCCGTCGCAGTGGCGGCTGCCGACAAGGCCAAGGAAGCCCTGACCGCGTTCCGCACCTCGGCCAAGTTCATCGACCCGCGCACCGAGGCGACCGAGAACACCCAGATCATCGCCACCCTGGCGGTCACCATCGCCCAGATGCGCGCCGAGCGCGACCAGCTGATGGCCGAGGCCCCGTCCAGCCCCCAGCTGGCCCCGCTGAACCGCCGCATCGCCGGCCTTGAGCGCCAGATCAGCGAGGCGCGGGCCCGCATGGCTGGCCAGGCCGACTCCCTGGCCCCCAAGGTCGGGACCTATGAGGACCTGCTGCTGCAGCGTGAGATCGCCGAGCGTCGCGTGACCCAGGCCGAAGCCGCCCTTCTGTCGGCCCAGCAGAACGCCACGCGCCAGAAGCTCTACCTGGAGCGGATCGTGGAGCCCAGCATGCCGGACAAGGGCACCGAGCCCCGCCGTTGGCGCTCGATCCTGACCGTCTTCGCCTCTGCCCTGCTGGCCTATGCCATTGGCTGGCTGGTCTGGGCCGGCATCCGGGAGCACAGGCAGGACTGATGGTCGTCGAGGATCCCGGACTACGGGTCATCGATGTCTCGAAGACCTTTCACGAGACCAAGCAGACCATTTTCAGCGGGCTGAGCTTCGAGCTCGCCCGCAATGGTCGCCTGGCCATCCTGGGCCGCAACGGCCAGGGCAAATCGACCCTGATCCGGATGCTCGGTGGCATTACC
>JAEYQX010000243.1 GCA_023409795.1 Pseudomonadota bacterium | reverse complement strand
GCGCAGGTCAGCGGGCAGTCCCGCGACCCGCACAAGCATGGCATCCGTGCCCTCCTGGGCCTCGACCGCCAGCACCAGGCCATCGCAGACAACCGCCCCCTGGCCGATATCCAGTTCGCCTGATTTTTCAGCGACATGAAGGGACTTTTGAAGGTCTCGCATCTGGTCGGGCGTCGGCACGACTGCGCCCAGGGCCCCCGCGTCCAGGGCCTCGCCGCCCAGCAGGTCATCGGCCCCCTCGACGGCAAAGCCTTCCTGCTCGAACACGGACAGGATCTTGCGCAGCAGGGCATCGTCGCCCTTCGTCGCCGCCGCAATGATGCCTGGCAGCAGGCTCGCGCCCTTAAGATCAGGCTTCAAGCTATTGAAATTAGGGCGGTTTACATAGCCCGCCAGACAGACCGCGCCACAGCCCTCAGCCTTGATGGCCTTAAGGATGCGGCCGATCTCGGCCATGCCAAAGTCGCCGCCGGGCCAGCGGGCCAGATGGCTGTCGCCATCGGCAAAGCCCGCCAGCCGGACGATGTAGATGGCCCGGCCTTCCTGCTCGCACCGGGCGGCGATCTTGCCCGGCAGGTCCCCACTGCCGGCGATCAGGGCCAGCTTGGGCTTCGTGGTCATACGTGATCCGGCAGGCACAGCGGGCGCTTGGCCCCGTTACGGATGAAGGCCACGATCTCCATGATCTCGGGCAGGTCGGCATAGTCGCGCTCGACACCGTTCAGGCGCTCGGCAAAGACGCCCTCGCCCTCGAACAGCTCGCGATAGGCAGCCAGCAGGCGGCGCACCGCGTCCTTGCCATAGCCCTTGCGCTTCAGCCCGATCAGGTTCAGCCCGTGCAGGCTGGCGTGATTGCCCCAGGCCGAGCCATAGGGGATGACGTCGCGCGTCACGGCGGCCAGGCCACCAACGATGGCCCCCTGCCCCACGCGGCCATTCTGGTGCACGGCGCACAGCCCGCCCAGGAAGACCCGGTCCCCCACCTGGGCATGGCCGCCCAGGGTGGCATTATTGGCCATGACCACATTGTCACCGACGACGCAATCGTGGCCGACGTGGGCCCCGGTCATGAACAGGCTGTTCGAGCCCACACGCGTCACGCCCGTCCCCTGCGGCGTGCCGCGGTTGAAGGTGGCGTGCTCGCGGATGACGTTGTCGCTGCCGATCTCCAGACGGACCGGCTCACCCTTGTAGCCATTGTGCTGCGGATCGCCGCCGATGACCGCAAACGGATGGATGACCGTGCGGGCCCCCACCGTCGTGGCCTGCTGGACCACCACATGGCTGACCAGCCTGACGCCGTCCGCCAGGGTGACATTGGGGCCAACCACGCACCACGGGCCGATCTGGACATCCTGGCCCAGGACCGCCGTGTCATCGACAATGGCTGTCGGGTGAATGGTCACGCCGCAGGCTCCTCGACCTTGACGACCATGGCCATGAACTCGGCCTCGGCGGCCAGCTTGCCGTCGATGAAGGTTTCGCCCCGGAACTTGTAGGCATCGCCGCGCGCACGCAGGACCTTGACCTCCATGCGCAGCTGGTCGCCCGGACGCGCCGGCTTGCGGAAGCGCACGCCGTCGATCGACATGAACATGATGACCTTGTCGGCCACGGCCACGTCCAGGGTCTTGGACATCAGCAGGGCACCGGTCTGGGCCATGGCCTCGACGATCAGCACGCCCGGCATGACCGGATCAATCGGGAAGTGGCCCGGGAAGAAGGGCTCGTTGTGGCTGACGTTCTTGATCCCGGTGATCGAGGTCGCCGGGACGAAGTTCTCGGCCTTGTCCACCAGCAGGAAGGGATAGCGGTGCGGCAGGCGCCGCATCACTTCGGCATAGTCGATCTTGATGTCTTCGCTCATGCGTCTTTCGAGCCTTTACGCTGGGATGCCTGTTTCGACAGCCAGACGGCTTCTCTCAGGGATTGTCTAAGGGGTTTGGCCGGATAGCCGGACCAGGTCTCGCCAGCCGGGACATCGGCCAGGACCCCGGCACCGGCGGCAATGCGCGCGCCCGTGCCGATGGTGATGTGGTCGCCCACGCCGGCCCGTCCGCCAAAGATGCAGTTGTCGCCCGTCACGACCGAGCCCGAGATGCCCGTGTGGGCGGCCATCAGGTTGTTGCGGCCGATCTGGCAGTTGTGGCCGATCATGACCAGGTTATCGATCTTGGAGTTCTCGCCGATGACCGTGTCGTCATAGGCCCCGCGGTCGATGCAGGAGTTGGCCCCGATGGTCACGCCATCCTGCAGGATGACACGGCCCAGCTGCGGGATGTCGACCGGCCCCGTGCGGGAGCCCGCCGCGCCGAACCCGGCCTCACCGATGCGCGCCCCGGCCAGCAGCTTGACCCGGTCGCCGACCAGGGCAAAGCCGATGCTGACATTGGCGCTGATGAAGCAGTCTCGGCCGATCTGGACGCCCGGGCCGATGACCGTATTGGCCCCGATGCGGGTCCCCCGGCCGATCCGCACGCCCTTGCCCAGGACGACGCCGGGCTCGATGACGACGCTGTCGTCCTCGACGGCCTCTTCGCGGGTCGCCTGTTCGTCCAGGCGGATCGGACGATGCAGCAGGGCCGATGCCCGCGCCCACGAAGCCTGGGCCTCGGCCGAGACGATGACGGCGGCACTGTCA
>JAEYQX010000129.1 GCA_023409795.1 Pseudomonadota bacterium | reverse complement strand
CCAGGAAGGGCGTGGTGCCATCAATCGGCTGATAATAGCCGTCCGTGAAGCCGTCCATGCTCAGCGTCTGGCCGGATGCCAGCTTCCAGTTCGATTCCGTGCGGTCCATCGAACGGTCGGTCCGGCGCAGCTTGCCGCCCAGCTTGTAGCCGAACCCACGCGACCCCCGGGCGACGTTGTAGCCATAGTTGGCCTCGAACTCGGTCACCGTGTCTTCGGAATCGTCGATATAGGGCTTGTAGTAGTCGAACGCATATCTGGTCGCGTCGTTGTAGTAGCACGGATCATTGACCGTGATGACCGGGAACTTGCCATTGAAATCAATGGTCGAGCCAAGCTCGGGCCGGTTGGTCGGCGTCAGGAAGCGCAGCTCGTTCGAGGTTTCGATGAAGGCGGCATAGGAGTGCGAGGCCCGGACATCGAGGGTGCGGTTCTCATCAATATCCCACTCGGCCATCGCATTCAGGTTGCGCATCGGCTTTTCGATGGGGAAGTCGTTATAGCGGGCAAAGGCGCGGCCGCGGCCCGAGGTGGCAATGCCATCCGCAACCGTGATCGGCGTCTGGACATAGACCTGGTTGGTCAGGCGCAGTTCGTCCTCGTCCTGCTGGAACAGCGAACCGGTAATGGCTGCGCGGAAGCTGTCGTTCGGACGGTATTCCAGTTTCAGGAAGCCACCATAGCGGTCCGAGGTGAGCGGATAGGTGCTCATCTGGAAATTGCCCGGCACATATTCGCCGTCGCGCAGGGTATAGCCCGACGGATTGGTGCGCTCCTGGTCGCGCTTGCGGCGCAGGAAGTTGAGGGCCGCCACGATGCCGAACTGGTCGTTGTTGCCCAGCTTGGTCGCATAGGTCGTGGACATCCGGTACGACAGGCCGTCCTTGCCCGGCGCATTGGTCGAATCGTAGATGCCGGCAAAGGCATTGGCGACAAAGAAGTCGTCACGCGTGTCATAGGCCGAGCGGGTGATCATGTTCACCGCGCCGCCGACCGCATTGCCTTCCATGTCCGGCGTACGCGACTTGCGCACCTCGGTCGTCTTGACCGCCGTCGAGGGAATAGCCTCCATGTTCAGGCGGCGGTTGTTGCGTTCGGACGAGCCCAGCATCGCGCCGTCCAGCATGCCGCTGGTGTAGTCCGGATCCATGCCGCGGATCGTGACGTAGCGGCCCTCATCCTCGTCAAAGATGGTGTCCACGCCCGGCACGCGGCGCAGGGCATCAGCGATGTTGAAGTCCGGAACCTGGCCCGTCTCGTCGGTCGTCAGGTATTCGGCCTCGATGTCGGCAGCCCGCTTCTGCGAGATGGCCAGTTCGTTCTGGCGGCGGTAGCCGGTGACGACAATATCGCTGACGCCCGTCGCCGCTTCCTGGGAGGACGGGGCCTGGGCAAGGGCCGGGACCGAGGCAAAGGCACCCAGGGCCACGCCCCCGAACAGTGCCAGTTTGATGCCGTGAGTCGAAACACTGGAGTTACGCAACATGAGCCACCCAAAAAGTTGATGGCGGCGTTCCTACGGCTTCCCGGATTCGAAAACGTGACGGGGATATGAGAATTTTTCTGACTATAAGCCCTTAAACACACAGCGTTTTTCTGAACCAAGTTTGACGGTTGATCCTTGTACGAACTTGTTTCTTGCGCGCCCGTCAGGGCAGGCCGACCACGCCCGGCACGATCCGCCCATCCGAGATCACGGCCACCAGGCTGCGGCTGTTCTCGATCTGCACCAGCGGGTTTCGCGCCAGCAGCAGCAGGTCCGCTTCGTGGCCCGGCTGCACCCGCCCGATCCGCCCGGACGCCCGCAGGAAGGCGGCGCTGCCCACCGTGCCCGCGTCCAGGGCCTGGGCCGGGCTCAGGCCTGCCCTGACCATCCACGACAACTCCTCGTGCGCCGAGTATCCGGGGAAGACGAAGGGGTTGTTCACATCCGTGCCCAGGGCGATCGGCACCCCGGCCGCCACCGCCCGCCTCAGGTTGTCCGACGCCGTGGCGACATAGGCCCGGGCGCCGGCCTCGGTTTCTGCCGCCGCCTGCAGGAAGGGCGGTGCCGACAGGCTCGCAAGCGCCGAGGGCTCCACCCCGGCCAGGGCATAGGGATCGCGCTCGCCCTCCCCCCGCGCCCAGGTGACGAAACCGTCGTAGAGCGAGAGGGTGGCCACAAACATCATGTCCTGCGCCGCCATCTGGTGCAGCAGGTCATCGGGCATCCGGTCGATCGGGGCGTGCATGATGCCGTCCACGCCCGCCTCCAGAGCGATGCGGACGTGGTCGGACCTGCTGACGTGGGCCAGGACCGGCAGGTCGCGACGGTGGGCGGCCTCCACGATGCGGCGGACCTGCCCGTCACTGAGGCGAGGCTTGGGATACCAGGGCGGCGGCCCGTCCTCGATGATGATCTTGATCGCATCCACACCCGCCGCCTGCCGCGCGGCGACCAGGGCCTCGATGTCCGCCTGCGGGTCCAGCATGGTCACCCCGATCGCCTCCATCGCCGCGGCGGGCGGATCGGTGGACAGATTGAAGATGGTGGAGATCGGATGGCTGCCGGGTGCCGTGATCAGCGAGCCTGAGCCATAGAGCCCCGGACAGGCCAGCGGATCGGGGGCGCAGTCCTGGCGCAGCACCTGGAAATCAACCTCATTGGCCCCGCTCGCCCCCGGCACGAAGATGGTGGTCACCCCATAGCGCAGGAACTGCTTCAGGGCCCGCCTTCGGGTGGCGTCGTCCGCAGGCCCGACGCCCCCTTCACCCAGATGGGCGTGGACGTCGATCAGGCCCGGCATGGCAAAGCGTCCCTTGCCATCCAGCCGCTCGATCCCGGCCGGGGGCGCAAGCTGGCCCGTCGGCGCAACGGCCGTGATCCTTCCACCTTCGATCAGGATGTCGCTGGGTGCCGAGGTCGATCCGCTGCCGGGATCTATGATCGCAACCCCGGTGATGAAGAGGCTCGCCCCAGGGACGGCAGAGGGCGGCTCCGCCAGGGATTGCGGCGGCGCGGCGGCACCACCCATCAGGACCACCAGACCCCCAAGTGCCACCGCCAGCCCATGCATCGGCCTTCTCCTTGACGGAGGGCAGATTACCACATTCACCGATCACCGGCCAATGAAGGCACAAGGGGGCGGCTAGTCCTCCTTCTGCGGCCGCTCGACAGCGGTGGCGCCATCAGTGCCCGCATGATGCTCGATACGGCCCCGCTCGACCTCCGAGCGCGAGAAGACCTCTTCCTGGCCGTCGACCAGCAGTTCGTCCTCGCCGACCGCGCCGTCGGCACTGGTAAAGACGCCCGTTTCCCCAAAGCCGACACTGCCGACGCCTACCGCAGACCCGGCAAACCGGTCCTTGCGACTGGCCATGGCCGCCATCGCCCGATCCCCATCTGAAAGCTGGGCCTCGCCCTCAGCCAGCGCCGCCTTCTGGACCCGCTCGGCCGCCGCGCTGACGCCCACGTCATCGGCGGCAATATCGGCGGTGACCTCGGGGGTATGTTCAGACCGTTCGTCAACACCAGCCATGTCTGTCTCCTTGCCTCGCTTGAAAACAGATAAGCGCCCCACCCCGCCAGCGTCCCCCAAAGTCGGCTACCCGACACGGGCGTATCACCTGACT
>JAEYQX010000065.1 GCA_023409795.1 Pseudomonadota bacterium | reverse complement strand
ATCTCGAAGCGACGGAACGCGATCGCGGCACCCAGGGCGTCGTGAAGCTTCATCATTCCCATGCCTGCCATTTCCCACAGGCCGGCATGGGCGGTATCGGCAAAGGGGGCGTTGTCGGGAATGTCCGCCTCGGCCTGGCTGATGATCTTCATCGCCTCGCGGATATTGCCCTCGTCGATCAGGGACATGGCCAGCAGACGCGCAGCATGGGCGCGCACGAACCAGTCCGAGCCGTCCTGGTAGGACCGGGCCATCCCCTCGCGGGCCGCAAGCTCGCCCTGGTCATAGCGCCCGGTCAGCTGGTTCAGGGCGGCGATCTCGATATACCTGCGGTCACGCTGCAGGGTCGCCTGGCGGATCAGATGCCCGTTCCAGTGGGTCGCGCGGTCGTATTCACCCTGGTTCTGGAAGATCCAGAAGACATGATAGAGCCGGTTCAGCCCCTCGCGGTCCCTGCGCTGCAGCGCAGCCTCGCCAAAGGCCTCCAGGTCCGCAAAGCTGCTGACCGAAGCGCGGGCCTCGACAACCTGGATAAGCTCGTCTGAACGTTCCCAGTCGATCCCCTCGGCCCTGGCTCCCGTCCAGGACCAGACAGACGCGGTCAGAATTATCGTAAGGCACAAACCGCGCATGGCACTCCCACTTCCCCGCCCCCACTCCTGGCACGAAGTGATTGACCAAGATTTAGCGCCGGTCAGATGCCGCTGCCGTCCGTCTCGACCGGGGGTGGTGTCAGCAGCAGGAAGGCCCTGATCCAGGCGGTCAGGACCGGCCGGTCGTTGCTCGCCGACAGGCTGGCAATCGCCTGGTCTGCCAGCGCCAGGTCGATGCGCGTGCCGCGCCGCCCCTCTATCAGGGCGGCCGCATAGGCAGGCTGGAATTCCGGGTGGCACTGGAAGCTGATGGCGTCCTCGCCCCAGGCCAGGCCGGCATAGGGCGTGAAGTCGCTGCTGGCCAGGACCCGGGCGTCGCCCGAGACCGTGACCACCTGGTCCTGGTGCGAAACCGGAATGGCGATCGAACTGGCGCGCGGGTGCATCCAGGCCTCATGGCGCTGGATCTCATAGCGGTGCAGGCCAACGCCCCAGCCCTTGGGCGACTTCTCGACCTGGCCGCCAAAGGCCGTGGCCATGGCCTGGTGCCCGAAGCAGATGCCCAGCAGCCGGGTCTGTCCCCGCGCCTGCCGCAGCCAGTCCATCAGCCGCGGAATCCAGGGCAGGTCGTCATAGACCCCGGCGGCCGATCCCGTGACGATGGCCCCGGTAAAGGCCGAGGGATCATCCGGGAAATGGCCCGACTGGACGTCAAAGCGCACGGTCGGCACGTTCTCGCCCAGCAGGGCCCGGAACCGCGCCGGATAGTCGTCATAGGCATCGCGCAGATGTTCGGGCGGGTGTCCGGTCTCTAGAATGGCAATGCGTGTCATCGGCAACCTGTGCACTTAGGGATCGAAGCCTCATCCGGATTGCGGTAGTTGAAGCGCGAATGCAATGAGGTCCCCATGGCCGAATGTACGGACGATCCGGTCGTCCTGGTCAATATTTTCAAGTGCGACCCCCGCCATCAGGAGGAACTGATGGCGCACCTTCGCGCCCTGGCCGAGATCCAGCGGCCCCTGGCCGGCTTTGTCTCGGCCAGCCTGCATCGCGGGGTCAACGGCCGGGTCGTCGCCAACCAGGCTGTCTGGGCCAGCGCCGAGGCCTGGAAGGCCATGACGCGCCATCCCGATGTCGTGGCCGCCATGCTGCCCATCATGGGCATCGCGACCTTTGAGCCCCATCTCTATGACATGGGCGAGGTGACGGTGGCCTAGCCGGCGCGCCAGACCTCGGCCCGTCCGCCCTCGTCGCCCAGATTGGCCGTGACCCAGCCACAGATTTCGGCCGCCGCCGCGTCTGCGCCCGACGGGGCGTTGACGAAGGTCATGGTGCAACCGTTCATCTTCATTGGATTGGTCAGGGGCCGCATCCGGGCCTCGGCCACCAGCACCCGCGTCAGCCGGGCCTCTTCCAGCCGCCGGATGAAGCCGTCAAAGGTCTCCATGTCCTTCAGCGGCGTCCAGATCGCCACGCAGGCGGCGGGGTCCGCCTTCAGGATTGCCACGGCGGTCTCGGCCGAGCGCACATAGTCATCGGGCCGCTCGAAAGGCGGGTCGATCAGGACCAGCGGAGCCTTGGCCCCGCGCGCGGCCTTGACCGCCTCGGCATAGCCATCCCCTTGGCGTCCCTCGGCCTGGCGGTGGTCGGCCAGGGCCTCGGCCAGCATGGCCTGGACCGGGGGATTGAACTCGAATCCCAGGTAGCGGTCGCCTTCGCCCAGGGCCCGGGCGACCAGCAGGGGCGAACCGGGATAATAGCGCGCGCCGCCCTTGGGATTGAGCGCCGCCACCTCGGCCGCCAGGGCCTCGATCAGGGGTGGGCGGTTCTGGGCGGTCATCAGGCGCGCCACCCCGGCCTCGGCCTCCTTCGAGCGCGCGGCGTCGCCCGACAGGTCATAGAGCCCCGCCCCGGCATGGGTGTCGATGACCGTCACCGGCCCCCTGGCCTGGCGTTCCTTCAGCAGCCACAGGACCAGGGCGTGCTTGACCAGGTCGGCGAAATTTCCGGCGTGAAAGCTGTGGCGATAGTTCATAGTCGGCTCGTCTCCCGCCGCAGGCCCAAGGTCAAGGAAAACCGTCGATGCTGATCGATCGCCCTGCCATCAGCGATGAGGAACGCCTGCCGCCGCCCGAGGTTGTCGAGGCCGGCCTGTAGCCTCGCTTGCCCCCTCGTCGTAAGGACGGCCCATGATCCCTCACCACCGGAAGATCGCCCTGGGCCCGCGCTGCCCGGCCTGCCAGACCCGCCTGCCCTTTCGCGCCACCCAGCTGGGCCTGGGCACGCCCTTTGCCTGCGGGGGCTGCGGACAGTCCCTGGTCGTGCCGCGCGGCCAGCACCTGGTCTTTGCGGTCGGGCTCGTGGTGCTGTTCTGGCTGCTGAAGGAAAGGCTGCCCGGCCACTGGATCGCCACCCTTGGCCTGTTCGTCGCCATTGCCCTGCGGGGCGTGGGTGCAAT
>JAEYQX010000051.1 GCA_023409795.1 Pseudomonadota bacterium | reverse complement strand
GGGGCGTGGACAAGTGGGCCTGCGGAGCGCATTTAGGCCCCGTTGCTGTATAAGCGAAAGAACTCACGTCTTGTTTGACTATAAGTCCGCTTTTCAAAGCTCGGTCGAGCAGGTGCGCACCGAGGGCCGTTATCGGGTATTTGCGGACCTGAAGCGTGTCCGCGGCCAGTTTCCGCGCGCCGTGCGCCGCCGCGAGGACGGCTCCGAGCAGGACGTCGTGATCTGGTGCTCCAACGACTACCTGGGCATGGGCCAGCACCCGATCGTGCTGGAAGCCATGCACAAGGCCCTGGACGAGGTCGGGGCCGGGGCAGGGGGCACGCGCAATATCTCGGGCACGACGCGCTCGGCCGTGGACCTGGAGGCCGAGCTGGCGTCCTGGCACCAGAAGGAAGCAGCCCTGCTGTTCACCTCGGGCTATGTCGGCAACGAGGCGACGCTTTCGACCCTGCAGAAGATCCTGCCGGGCCTGATCATCTTTTCGGACGCGCTGAACCATGCCTCGATGATCGAGGGCATCCGTCACGGCGGCGGTCCGCGCCATATCTTCCGCCACAACGACCTTGAGCACCTGGAGCAGCTGCTGGCCGCCGCGCCGGCTGATGCGCCCAAGCTGATCGCGTTCGAGTCCGTCTATTCGATGGACGGCGACATTGCCGACCTGAAGGCCACGATTGCCCTGGCCCGCAAATACAACGCCATGACCTATCTGGACGAGGTCCATGCCGTGGGCCTCTATGGTCCGACCGGCGCAGGTGTGGCCGAGCGCGACGGCGTCCTGGCCGACATCGACATCATCGAATGCACCATGGGCAAGGCGATTGGCGTCATGGGCGGCTATATCGCCGCTGATGCCGTCATCATCGACGCGGTGCGCTCCTGGGCCGCGGGCTTCATCTTCACGACCTCGCTGCCGCCTGCGCTGACCGCCGGTGCCCTGGCCTCGGTGCGTCACCTGAAGGCCCACCCGGAACTGCGCCAGCAGCACCAGGAGCGCGCCCAGACGCTGAAGGACCGCTTTGCCGCCAAGGGCCTGCCGGTCATGCCGTCGGAAAGCCACATCGTGCCCGTCCTGGTCGGCAATCCGGTCCACTGCAAGCTGATCTCGGACATGCTGCTGGAAGACCACGGCATCTATGTCCAGCCGATCAACTATCCGACCGTGCCCAAGGGGACCGAGCGCCTGCGCTTCACCCCGTCGCCGAACCACGACGACGACATGATGGACAGGCTGGTCGACGCCATGGACAAGCTGTTCTCGCACTGCAACGTCGCGCGCCGGCCTGTCGCGGCCTGACGAGGGCCCATGGTGACGGACCCCGGCCTGGGCGAGGTGATCGTCGAGTTCACCCGCAACGGCACCTACCTGAAATGCTCGGCCGTCCACGTGGCGACCGGGCGCGAGGTCAGCGCCATCGGCCCGGCCACTGACCCGCGCGGGGTCGAGCGGGTGGCCATTGCCAAGCTGAAGCGCGCCCTGGCCCAGGGCTGATTTCCGCCGCCTCGCCCCGCACCTGTGCTATCCTGTGCCCGTGCAAGCTCACAGGAGGGACGGATGCCGTTTTCCATCGCCTGCCACTGCGGAGCCATCCGCATCGAGGTTCCCGACGTCCCGACCGAGGCGGCGCGCTGCAACTGCACCTTCTGCCACCGGACCGGGGCGATCTGGGCCTATTATTCGGCGAAGGACCTGGCCGTGACGGCGACCGGGCCCGTCGGCGACTATGCGCCCAGCCTCGTCAACCATCACCACTTCTGCGCGACCTGCGGCGGCAATACCCATGGGATCGCGCCGGACTGGCTGTCTGCCTATGACCCGGATGGCAACCCCCGGCCGGGCTATGAGCCGGGCACCGTGCCCGAGGGGCGGATCGGCGCGATCAACCTGAGGATGGACCCGGACTTCGACCTTTCATCCATCCAGATCAAGGACATGGACGGGCGCAACAACTGGTAGGGCGAAACCGGGGCAGGGCGCGACATGATGGGGTTGGCGCGGCTCCACCCCTTAGATGTTGTGGTGTTTGGCAACGCGGCCTAGATAGGGGCACCGTCTTGCCCCACAGCCTTCGGGATTCCCACAGTGACCGCCTTCACCCACGATTCCTACTTCTCCAAGTCTCTGGCCGATGCCGATCCCGAGATCTTCAAGGGCATCCAGGGTGAACTGGGCCGCCAGCAGGAGCAGATCGAGCTGATCGCTTCCGAAAACATCGTCTCCAGGGCGGTGCTGGAAGCCCAGGGTTCGGTCCTGACCAACAAGTATGCGGAGGGCTATCCGGGCCGCCGCTACTATGGCGGCTGCGAGTTCGTCGACGTCACCGAGGACCTGGCTCGCGAGCGCGCCAAGGCACTGTTCGGCGCCGCCTTTGCCAACGTCCAGCCCCACTCGGGGGCCCAGGCCAACCAGGCTGTCTTCTTTGCCCTGCTGCAGCCGGGCGACACCTTCCTGGGCATGGACCTGGCCTGCGGTGGCCACCTGACCCACGGCTCGCCCGCCAACCAGTCGGGCAAGTGGTTCCGCCCGGTGACCTACAAGGTGTCCGAGGACACCCACCTGATCGACTACGACAACGTCGCCGAGATGGCGCAGAAGGAAAAGCACAAGCTGATCGTGGCGGGGGCCTCGGCCTACAGCCGTCACATCGACTTTGCCCGCTTCCGCGAGATCGCTGACAGCGTCGGGGCCTATCTGATGGTCGACATGGCCCACTATGCGGGCCTGGTCGCGGGCGGGGCCTATCCGAACCCGGTGCCGCACGCCCACGTCGTCACCACCACCACCCACAAGACCCTGCGCGGTCCGCGCGGCGGCATGATCCTGTCCAACGACGTCGAGCTGGGCAAGAAGATCAACTCGGCTGTCTTCCCCGGCCTGCAGGGCGGCCCGCTGGAGCACGTCATCGCGGCCAAGGCCGTCGCCTTTGGCGAGGCCCTGAAGCCTGAGTTCAAGGCCTATGCCCACCAGGTGGTCAAGAACGCCCAGGCCCTGGCCGGCGTCCTGGTCGAGCGTGGCCTGGCCATCGTCTCGGGCGGCACCGACAGCCACCTGATGCTGGTCGACCTGCGTCCCAAGGGCGTGACGGGCAAGGCCACCGAGGCCCAGCTGGAACGCGCCCTGATGACCTGCAACAAGAACGGCGTGCCGTTCGACACCGCCTCCTTCATGGTGACCTCGGGCGTGCGCCTGGGCACCTCGGCGGGCACCACCCGCGGCTTTGGCGAGGAAGAGTTCAGGCAGATCGGTCACTGGATCGCCGACGTCGTCTCGTCGATGAACGGCGGCGACGAGGCTGACCCGGCCGTCATCGCCTCGGTCGCGGCCCAGGTGCGCGAACTGACCGCCCGCTTCCCCATCTACAGCTGAGAGCGAGCGCCTGAATGAAGTGCCCCTTCTGTGGAAATGCTGACACCCAGGTGAAGGACAGCCGGCCGTCGGACGACGGCTCGGCCATCCGTCGCCGTCGGTCCTGTCCACAGTGCAACGGGCGCTTCACGACCTTTGAGCGGGTGCAGCTGCGCGAACTGGTCATCCTGAAGCGGAACGGCCGCCGCACCCCCTTCGACCGCGACAAGCTGGAACGCTCGCTGGGCATTGCGCTGCGCAAGCGCCCGGTCCAGCCCGAGCAGGTTGAACAGCTGGTCAGCCGCATCGTGCGCCAGCTGGAAAGCCTGGGCGAGACCGAGATCCAGTCCAGCGTGGTCGGGGACTTCATCATGAAGGCGCTCAAGGGCGTCGATGAGGTCGCCTATGTCCGCTACGCCTCGGTTTACAAGGACTTCCGCCACACCAGCGACTTCGCCAAGTTCCTGGGCGACGAGGGGCTGGAGGAAGCCAAGTCGGGGCCTGACCGGTTTTGACGCGCCCGCGCGTCACGCTGAAGCTGGCCACATCCCTCGACGGGCGCATCGCCACCGCAACGGGTGAGAGCCAGTGGATCACTGGCCCTGAATCACGCCAGCAGGGCCATGTCCTGCGCGCCACCCATGATGCCATCCTGGTCGGCATCGAGACGGTCCTGGCGGACAATCCGCGCCTGAACGTGCGGCTAGCGGCGGCGGGCCAGGACACCAGGGATCCCCTGCGCGTCATCCTCGACACCCGTCTGCGCACGCCTGCGAGCGCCCATGTCGCGACGGGTAACAGCCTGATCCTGACCACGGCCGTGCCTAAGCCTGTGGGCCAGGCCGAGGTGATCCGGGTCGCCCCCGACGCCCTTGGCCGCCCGGCCATTGCCGCCGTCCTCGATACCCTGCGCCAGCGCGCGATTGCCTCCCTTCTGATCGAGGGGGGAGGGCGCGTCGCCGCTGCCTTTGTCCAGGCCGGGGCCGTGGATCGCATCGAGTGGTTCCGGGCCCCGATCCTTCTGGGGGACGAGGGGCGGCCAGGTATTGCTGCGCTTGACCTTGCAAACCTGGCTGCGGCTCCCAAGTACCGTCGGCAGGGTGTGCAGGCACTGGGTGATGATCTTTGGGAATCCTACGTCAGAGCGTAAGAAGACTTCGATCGGCCCGCGCGGCCGGTTCACCCACCCAAGACACTTGAGACTCTCTAGACCCTGTTTTTTTGGTCCCGCGCCTGGGGCCGGAGCTTTTCATGTTCACCGGAATCGTCACTGACAAGGGCCGCGTTCGCAGCGTTCGCCAGACCGAGCGGGATCGCCGCTACGAGGTCGAAACCGCCTATGACACCGCCACCATCGACCTGGGGGCCTCGATCAGCCACGCGGGCTGCTGCCTTACGGTGACGGAAAAGGGCGAGGGCTGGTTCGCCGTCGAGGTGTCGAACGAGACCCTGTCCAAGACGAAGCTGGGCGACTGGGCCGAGGGCACCCTGGTCAACCTGGAGCGGGCGGCCCGGCTGGGTGACGAGCTGGGCGGCCACATTGTCTCGGGCCACGTCGATGGCCTGGGCCAGGTAATCTCGATCACGCCCGAGGGCGGCTCGCACCGCATTGTGGTCGAAGCCCCGCCACCCTTGCACCGTTTTATCGCGCCAAAGGGCTCAATCACGGTCGATGGGGTTTCCTTGACGGTCAATGGGGTGCAAGACCGCCGCTTCGACTTGAACATCATTCCGCATACGTGGGATGCGACCACCCTCGGCACCCTGTCGGTCGGTGACAAGGTGAACCTGGAGATCGACATGCTGGCGCGCTACCTGGCTCGCTGGCAGGAGACGGCGTAATGCAGTTGGCGGCAAACATGAACGACAGCCCGATCAGCTCGATCGAGGATATTATCGAGGACGCGCGTAACGGCCGCCCCTTCATCCTCGTCGATGCCGAGGACCGCGAGAACGAGGGTGACATTGTCATCCCGGCCCAGTTCGCGACGCCCGACCAGATCAACTTCATGATCAAGCACGCCCGCGGCCTGGTCTGCGTGGCCCTGACGGCCGAGCGCGCGCGCCAGCTGCGCCTGCCGCCCATGTCGGCCGAAAACCGCGAGAGCATGGGCACGGCCTTCACCGTCTCGATCGAGGCCAGGGAAGGCGTGACGACCGGCATCTCCGCCGCTGACCGCGCCCGCACGGTCCAGGTCGCCGCCGATCCGACCAAGACCGCCGATGATGTGGTCTCGCCCGGTCACATCTTCCCCCTGGTCGCCCGCGACGGCGGGGTCCTGGTCCGCACCGGCCATACCGAGGCCGCTGTCGACATCTCGCGCCTGGCCGGCCTGACCCCCGCCGGCGTGATCTGCGAGATCATCAAGGACGATGGAACCATGGCCCGGATGCCGGACCTGGTCTCCTTTGCCCAGCTTCACGGCCTGAAGATCGGCACGATCGCCGACCTGATCGCCTATCGCCGCCGCACCGAGCGCTATGTCGAGCGCGCGCTGGAAACCGAGTTCGACAGCGTCCACGGCGGCCCGTTCAAGCTGATCCAGTATCGCAACACCATCGAGGGGGCCGAGCACATCGCCCTGGTGCGCGGTGACATCGACCCCTCCAGGCCGATCCTGGTCCGTATGCACCAGATCGACTTCGCGGCGGACCTGCTGGGCCATGTCGAGGCCCGCCAGGACTATATCCCCAAGGCGATGAAGACCCTGACGGCCCACGACGGCCCCGGCGTCATCGTCTTCCTGCGCGATCCGGGCATGCATGGCCTGGCTGACCGGCTGGGCCGGGGCGACAAGCCCGCAGCGGTCGATCGCGCGATCAAGAACTATGGCGTGGGTGCCCAGATCCTGCTGGATCTTGGCGTGCGCGACATGATCATCATGAGTTCGACGCGGCCCAATCCGACGGCGCTTGAAGGCTATGGCCTGCGCATCGTGGGCTGGCGCGATATGGACGGAGAAGACCAATCCTGAACCAACCCACCCGCGTCCTCATTGTCGAGGCACGCTTCTATGATGACCTGGCCGACGCCCTGCTGGACGGGGCGACCGACGCTCTGCGCGCCCAGGGCGTTGACTATGACGTGGTCACTGTTCCCGGTGCGCTGGAAATCCCGACCGTCATCGCCATGGCCGAGGCCGCTGGTCGCCTGCCGACCGCCCCGCGCTATGACGGCTATGTCGCGCTGGGCACCGTGATCCGTGGCGAGACCTATCACTTCGAGATCGTGGCCGACCAGTCGGCTGCGGGCATCACCGAACTGGGCCTGAAGGGCATTGCCATCGGCAATGGCATCCTGACGACCGAGGATGAGGACCAGGCCTGGCACCGCGCCCGGCGGAGCGAGGCGGACAAGGGTGGCTTTGCCGCCCGCGCCTGCCTGGACCTGATCAACCTGCGTAACCGACTGACCATGGGGCTGGGCTCGTGAGCGAAGAGACCAACAAACCGGCCACCGTCGCCGAGGTGATGGCCCAGCTGGCCGAGGCCGACAAGGCGCGCGCCGAGCCGCAGCTGACCGCCCGCCAGCGCCGCGCCCGCACCGTGGCGCGCCTCGCTGCGGTCCAGGCCCTCTACCAGATGGAGCTGGCGGGTGCCCCCGTCGAGACCGTCATCCGCGAGTTCCGGAACTTCCGCTTCGACGGCGACATCGACGGCGCGCCCCTGGCCGAGGCCGACGAGGACTATTTCTCGGACATCGTTCACGGCGTTGTAGCCGACCAGCGCGGTATCGACGATGCGGTCAAGGCGCGCCTGGCCTCGAACTGGCGCCTGGAACGCCTCGACGCCACCCTGCGCGCCCTGCTGCGCTGCGGGGCCTGGGAGCTGAAGTTCAAGCCGGACGTGCCGCGCGAAATCGTCATCGACGAATACGTCGAGCTGGCCAAGGCCTTCTTCGACGAGGCCGAGGCCAAGTTCGTGAACGCGGCGCTGGACGGCGTGGCGCGTGATGCCCGCGATTGACGTCGCTGGCGAATTCGAAACGATCCAGCGGCTCCTGAAGCCGCTGGCCCATCCTGAGTGGGCGCGGGGTTTGGCCGATGACGTGGCCGTGCTTCCGTCCCGCCCGGGCTTTGACCTGGTCCTGACCAAGGACGCGATCATCGAGGGCGTGCATTTCCTGCCCGATGATCCGCTGGATACGGTCGCGCAGAAGCTGCTGCGGGTGAACCTGTCCGACCTGGCCGCCAAGGGGGCCGAGCCGTTCGGCTATCTGCTGGCCTGCCACTGGTCCGAGCGCTGCGGCTGGCCCGAGCGCGAGGCCTTTGCCGACGGCCTTCGCCGCGACCAGGCCCAGTTCGACATCGCCCTTCTGGGCGGGGACACTGTGAGGACGCCGGGCCCCGCCAGCTTCTCGGCCACCATGATGGGCTGGGTGCCCGCAGGCGCGGGTGTCAGCCGTGCAGGGGCCAGGCCGGGCGACCTGGTCTTCGTCACGGGCACCCTGGGCGATGGCTGGCTGGGCCTCCAGGCGACCCAGGGG
>JAEYQX010000277.1 GCA_023409795.1 Pseudomonadota bacterium | reverse complement strand
ATGCCCTGGACCCGCTCGTGGGCGCGGCTGACGCCGGCGATCATGGCCTCGGCCACCTCGCGCGCGCCATAGACGGTGACCATGGCGGCCAGGCCCGTGCGGCGCAGGCGCGTGACCGGATCGGTGCGAAAGCTGGTGTGGTCCCAGACCCCGGCGCGCACCCGTGCCTCGCCCAGCTCAAGGATGACGGCCGTCACGCCGCCGATGAACAGGGTGAGCGGGTTCTTGAACACCTGCCAGGAGACGGAGTCGGGCGCGGCCAGGGCGGGGGCACCGGAAGGCCGGGAAAAGTCGATGTCAGGCCCGCCCTCGGGCTGGAGCAGGCGCTGGTATTCGGCCTCCACCTTGCGTTGGAGGAAGCCGGGCAGGGCAAGGGGCGCGGTCATCCCGGTTTAGCGGCAGGCGGGCGTGGCGGTTCCCGGAGAGCTTCAGGCTTGAGGCTTCAGGCGGGGCGGGCCATGGCCTGGCTGAGGGCCTCGAACATCGGATTGGCCTGGCCCGAGGCGTCGAACAGCAGGGGGCTGTCGCGGCCGTCGTCTTCGCGCCCACGGCGCAGCCAGCTGTCGGTGTCGCGCACGCCCCAGATGGTGAAGGCGAACTGCTGGGCGCGGGGCAGGGCCATGAAGGCCTCGGCCAGCTCGGTGACCCGCTCGGCCTGGAGGGCCACGCGCCTGGATCGGGGCTCAAGCCGTTTCAGCACCTGGCGCGATCGCAGCGAGGCATCCAGCTCGGCTACATGGATAGGCAGGCCGAACTGGGCCAGTTCATGGATGAAGGCGCTGATCTGGCCGGCCGGGATGTCGATCTCCAGGTGGCTCTGGGTGCCAAGGCCGTTCACCGGCACGCCCGCCTTCAGCAGTCGCTCGACCAGCCTCAGGTAGGTCGCGCCCTTCTTGGGTTTGTTCTCGAGGTCATAGTCGTTGAGGAACAGGACCGCATCGGGGGCCGCCTGCCGGGCCTGTTCAAAGGCGCGGATGATATAGGCCCCGGTCCCGCCCAGGCCCTGGCTCCAGACGCAGTCGCGCAGGCCATCGCCTTCATGGGTTACGGGCTCGTTGACCACATCCCAGCCGACCACCTGGTCGGCCCAGCGCGAGGCGACGGCGGCGATGTAGCGATCATATTCGGCGGTAAAGCGGGCGCGGTCCGCAACCAGGTCCCTGAACCACGGGTGGTCCTGCGCATACCAGACCAGGGCGTGGCCAAAGAGGCCAAGGCCATGCTCGCGGGCCGCTCGCGCGATCAGGTCCGGGGCGTCGAAGCGCAGGCTGCCGTCGCTCTGGAGAATGTATTCCATCTTCATCTCCCACTCCGGCGTCAGCTGGGAGAAGTGGGTGCGGACCAGCTCGACCCAGGCGGGGTCGGAGAACTGGCCGGTCATGCAGGCGGTCCCCAGCGGGAAGGGCACCGCGGACTTCAATGGTGCGGTGGCCGCCTGGGCGCGCGGCGCGCTGGCCTCGCAGGCGGCGAGGCCGGACGCCAGGGCCGCGGATGTGGCCATGAGGGTGCGCCGCGTCAGCCCTGTTCCGGCGGGGCGCGGCACCATGGCGGATCAGCCCTGGGCCTGGCGGCGCAGGCCCATTTCGTCAAAGGCAGCGGTCTCACGCTTGTTGGCCTCGGCCAGGCGCTTCAGGCGGGTGGCTTCGGCGACCTGCTCGAACTTCTTCAGCTCTTCAAAGGCGGCGGTCAGGGCATCGCGCGCGCCCTCTTCCTCGGCCGTAATGGTGGCGATTTCGCTCTCGGCCGCGGCCCGGCGTGCCTTCAGGCCGTTGAGAAAGGCCCCCAGCATCATCTGCGACTGGGGGTCATGGGCGGTGCCCTGGCGCTCGGCCTCGCCGCGCGCCTCCATCATGGCCAGCTTCATCTCGGCGTCCCGACGCCGGGCGGCGACCTCGGCCAGGCGCTTCTGGCGGGCCTCGACCTCATAGTTCGAGATGCGGATCAGGGATTGGGCCCAGGCAGTCATGCGTCGAATGCGCCCCTCGTCAGGTCAGTCAAGCTTGTCATTGCCCCAGAATGGTTTCCAGACGTTCAAAGCTTTGGCTTAACGGCGTGTGGTCGTTCTTGTCCTGGCGCAGGAAGTCCTCGAGCGCAGGGTTCAGCGTGATGGCGCGATCGACCGTGGGATCGGCCCCATGGCGATAGGCCCCGATCTTGATCAGCTCTTCCATATTGGCATAGGCGGCCAGTGACTGGCGGGCCTGACGGTTCAGCTCGCGCTCGGGCGGGGTCTGGCAGTCGGGCATGGTCCGGCTGACCGATTTCAGCACGTCGATGGCGGGGAAGCGGCCGCGCTCGGCGATCTTGCGATCCATGACGATGTGGCCGTCCAGGATACCGCGCACCGCATCGGCAATCGGCTCGTCATGGTCGCCGCCGTCCACCAGGACGGTGAACAGGCCGGTGATGGGGCCGGTCACGCTGCCATCGGCCCGCATGGGGCCAGGCCCGGCGCGCTCCAGCAGCTTGGGCAGCTCGGTAAAGACGGTGGGGGTATAGCCCTTGGTCGTCGGCGGCTCACCGGCGGCCAGGCCGATCTCGCGCTGGGCCATGGCAAAGCGGGTGACCGAGTCCATCAGGCACAGGACTTCCAGGTTCTGGTCGCGCAGGTATTCGGCGATCGCCAGGGTCATATAGGCCGACTGGCGGCGCGTCAGGGCCGGCTCGTCGCTGGTGGCGACCACGACGATGGCGCGGCGCAGGCCCTCTTCGCCCAGGGTCTCCTCGACGAACTCGCGCACTTCGCGGCCCCGCTCGCCGATCAGGCCGACGACAACCGCGTCGCAGGTGGCATGGCGCGCCAGCATGGACATGAGGACCGACTTGCCGACGCCCGAACCGGCAAAGATGCCCAGGCGCTGGCCGCGGCAGGTGGTGGTAAAGACGTCCATGGCCCGCACGCCCAGGTCCAGCCGCTCGCCGACGCGGGCGCGTGAGTGGGCGGGGGGCGGCGAGGCGCGCAGCGGATAGGCCACCGGCCCTTGGGGCAGGGGCGGGCCGCCGTCGATCGGCTGGCCAAAGGCATTGATGATGCGGCCCTGCCAGGCGCGGGTGGGGCGCACGCTGGCGGCCTGGTCGATGATGCGGATGTCGGCACCGGGGGCCACGCCCTCGACCGGGCCGAACGGCATCAGCAGGGCCTTGGCGTCGCGGAACCCCACCACCTCGGCCGGCAGGGGCGCATGGCCGCGCCCGCCGATCTCGGCCCGGGCGCCGACGGCCAGGCGGCTGAGCCCGCCGCGCGACTCGATCACCAGGCCGTACCCGCCCGCGACCTT
>JAEYQX010000229.1 GCA_023409795.1 Pseudomonadota bacterium | reverse complement strand
CGGCGACGGCGTGTTCGAGGTGAAGTCGACCAACGGCGACACCTTCCTCGGCGGCGAGGACTTCGACCTTCGCCTGGTCGACTACCTGGCTGACGAGTTCAAGAAGGAGCAGGGCGTCGACCTGCGCTCGGACAAGCTGGCCCTGCAGCGCCTGAAGGAAGAGGCCGAAAAGGCCAAGAAAGAACTGTCCTCGACCACCCAGTATGAGGTCAACCTGCCGTTCATCACCATGAACGCCTCGGGCCCGCTGCACCTGAACATCAAGCTGTCGCGCGCCAAGCTGGAAGCCCTGGTCGAGGACCTGATCGCCCGCACCATCGAGCCGTGCAAGAAGGCCCTGGCTGATGCCGGCCTGAAGGCTGGCGACATCGACGAGGTGGTCCTGGTCGGCGGCATGACCCGTATGCCCGCCGTGCAGGAAGCGGTGAAGAAGTTCTTCGGCAAGGAACCGCACAAGGGTGTGAACCCTGACGAGGTCGTGGCCCTGGGTGCCGCCGTCCAGGCCGGCGTCCTGCAAGGCGACGTCAAGGACGTTCTGCTGCTGGACGTGACCCCGCTGACGCTCGGCATCGAGACCCTGGGCGGTGTCTTCACCCCGCTGATCGAGCGCAACACCACCATCCCGACCAAGAAGGCCCAGGTCTTCTCGACTGCGGATGACAACCAGTCGGCCGTGACCATCCGTGTCTTCCAGGGCGAACGCCCGATGGCGTCGGACAACAAGCTGCTGGGCCAGTTCGACCTGGTTGGCATTCCGCCGGCACCGCGCGGCATGCCGCAGATCGAGGTCGCCTTCGACATCGACGCCAATGGCATCGTCAATGTGACGGCCAAGGACAAGGCGACGAACAAGGAGCACTCGATCCGCATCCAGGCCAATGGCGGCCTGTCGGACGCTGACATCGACCAGATGGTCAAGGAAGCCGAAGCCAATGCCGCCGCCGACAAGGCCCGCAAGGACCTGGTCGAGGCCCAGAACGGCGCCGACAGCCTGATCCACTCGACCGAGAAGGCCCTGTCGGAGCACGGCGACAAGGTGGACGACGCAACCAAGTCGGCCATCCAGTCGGCCCTGGATGACCTGAAGTCGGCCAAGGAAGGCACCGATCCGGAAGCCATCCGCGAGAAGACTAACACCCTGGCCCAGGCCTCGATGAAGCTGGGTGAGGCCATGTATGCCGCCCAGCAGGGCGAGGCTGGCGCTGCCGAGCAACCGGCGGACGACGGTGTGGTCGATGCCGAGTTCGAGGAAGTGTCGCCGGAATCGGGCGACGACAAGAAGAGCGCCTGATTTCAGGCCTGACGCGTAGTGGACTGGCCCCGCTAGCCTGACGGTTGGCGGGGCCGTTTCATAAAACTTGCATCATTCGGCCGGGCCCCCATGTCAGTTCGGTCAACGCGACAGACAGATCCTGACCTCAACCAAACGGGTCGATGTCGCGGCGGGAAGGTAAGAGGACGAACGCCTGATGGCGCAGCGTGACTATTACGAAATTCTGGGTGTTGAGCGGACGATTGACGCCGCAGGCCTGAAGTCGGCCTATCGCAAGCTGGCCATGCAGCACCACCCGGACCGCAATGGCGGCTCCGAGGACTCCGTCGCCCGGTTCAAGGAAATCTCCGAAGCCTATTCGGTCCTGTCTGACGACCAGAAGCGGGCCGCCTATGACCGGTTCGGCCATGCGGGCGTGAACGGCGGGGCCGGTGGCGGCAACCCGTTCGGCCAGGGCGGGGGTCAGGGCTTCCACGACATCAACGACATCTTCAGCCAGGTCTTCGGCGATGCCTTTGGCGACGCCTTTGGCATGGGCGGCGGCCGGGGCGGTCGCCAGCAGGGCGGCCCGCGCCGCGGCTCTGACCTGCGCTATGACCTGGAGATCACCTTGGAGCAGGCCTACCAGGGGGCCGAGGTCGAGATCGCCGTGCCGACCACCATGACCTGCGAGGTCTGCGACGGCTCGGGGGCCAAGGCGGGGACCAAGCCGACCATCTGCTCCACCTGCGGCGGCGTCGGCCGCGTGCGCCAGGCCAATGGCTTCTTCCAGGCCGAGCGCACCTGCCCCCACTGCGGCGGCACCGGCGAGATGATCAAGGACCCGTGCACCACCTGCCGTGGCCATGGTCAGGTCCGCAAGAACCGCCAGCTGAACCTGAAGATCCCCGCCGGCGTCGACGACGGCTCGCGCATCCGCCTGTCGGGCGAGGGCGAGGCCGGCCAGCGTGGCGGGCCGCGCGGCGACCTCTATGTCTTCCTGTCCGTCACGCCCCATGAACTGTTCGAGCGTGACAACCTGGACCTGCTGGTGACGGTGCCCGTGCCCATGACGGTGGCGGCCCTGGGCGGGGTGGTCGATGCCCCCTGCCTGGTGTCCGAAGCCTGCGACGGCAAGTGCAAGGCCTCGGTGGACGTGCCCGCCGGCTCGCAGACCGGCAAGACGGTCCGCATCAAGGGCAAGGGCATGCCTCACCTGAACGGTCGCCAGCGCGGCGACCTGGTGGTCGAGCTGTTCGTCGAGACCCCGACCAACCTGACCGCGCGCCAGAAAGAACTGATGCAGGAGCTTGCAGCCTCGTTCGGCGAAAGCCAGAATCCCCGGAATTCCAGTTTCGCCGGCAAGGCCAAGCGGTTCTGGGCTGATATTCTGGGCGGCGACGCTGATAATCCGAAAGAGACTGCGTGAGCGACATCTTCCACGTCGGCATTTCCGGCGCCCGTGGCCGAATGGGCCGTGCTGTTTCCCAGGTTCTGGATGCCCGTGTCGACGTGGTTGTGGC
>JAEYQX010000222.1 GCA_023409795.1 Pseudomonadota bacterium | reverse complement strand
CCAGGTAGGGCTGCCGCGGCTGGGCGCCCAGGGCCTCGAGGCGGGCCGCATCCATATAGGAGCGGGAGGCGTCGGCGATCTTCAGCTCGTCCGAGCCAGGGGCCAGGTCGGTGCGGGCCACTAGGCCCTCGATCAGGGCCTTCATGCGGTTGTCCGACAGTTCGCGCAGCAGGGCGAACGAGCCATAGGAGGTGCGGTCCGACGGGATGGTCAGCTGGTCCAGCGCCTTGCCGTTGGCGTGGCGGAAGAAGTTGTCGCCCGGAGCCCCCGAGGTATCGCGGCCCGACAGGTCAAAGCCCCAGGTGCCGTAACGCGGCGCGGCCGTGCCCTTCCAGCCACCTTCGCCCGCCTGGGCCACCGGGGTCTGGAACAGTTCATAGACCGTGCAGGCTTCGTCGACGCAGACATGGTCGTGGCCTTCACCCGCCATGGCCGAGACCGGCACCAGCAGGGCCCCCAGGGCCGCACCAAGCAGAAGTTTCTTCATAATTACCTTGTCCCTTACGAGGCCCGCCGAGGTCCAAACGACCCCTCCCCGGCCCCACAGTGTGTTTCTATTAGGAAGGTTTTGCCCCGGTGGCGAGCCTTGACCCCTGCGGGTCGCAACCGTCTCCATCGGCCTGGCTGGTCCCGACCTTCCCCGATCAGGCCCCGAAAGGACCTGCGCCGCCCCTATACAAAGGTCGAACCGGCACAGGAAAATCAATCATCTTGCCCGCAATGTGGCGCGAGCACGGGCCACACAGTAACGTGAATTTCATAAGCCCGGTCCGAAGGCTGGACGTGCGGGACCGGGGGTCGCGCGACCACCGCCATGATCCGCCCACGGACAAACTTAGCCGTATAAAATCAACAATTTATTGCACCAAGGAACCGCGTTCGATCTGGTGCGCTTTATCGACGGGCAGGTGGCTCCTCAGGCCGGGACACACCTCCGGATGCCGCAGGAGACCGAAGTATCGACCATCAATTGCGTAGAAATCCGTAGTTACATTGACCGCGCGAACGCGGTTGCGCAAGATTTGCAACCTGATCGCGACCCATTTTGGTCAATGTTCGGTGATGAAAGTTCGCCGCCTCCCCGTGGGGCTAGCCCGCCGTGTTTGTTCATCTGCACCGCACCTGCGGCACCAGCTGAATTAACTGACAGGTTTGTCCATAAAGACCGTAGGGCCATGAGCCCTTCGAGCCAGAGTACTATATAACTGATGCGTGAAACCTCGTTGTCCCCTGCCGAAACCATCGAAGCCGAAGGTCAGCCGCGCCTTAACCGCCGCCAGGCCGCCAAGATCCGCACGCGCCAGAAGGTCCTCGACGCCGCCCGCACGCTCTTCGCCGAGCGTGGCTATGATGCTGCCACCATCCGCGACATCGCCAAGGGTGCAGGCATGTCGACCGGTGCCGTCTTCGCCAACTTCCAGGACAAGGCCGAGCTGTTCGAATGCGTCTTCTCCGAGGAGATGGACGGCCTGCTGGCGGACATCCAGACCGCAGCCGCCAAGGAAGGCCGCGTCGCCGAGCGCCTGGCCGAGGGCCTGACCGCCGGCTACCACCGCTCGCTGGCCCACCTGCCGCTGATGCAGGCCATGATCGCCCGCTCGTGGTTCCAGCCGGAAGACGCCGACGCCCGCTCGCGCGAGTTCGTCAAGCCGATCATCGGTGCCATCATCAACGTCCTGCAGGCCGGCATCCGCGACGGCGAGCTGCGCCAGGACCTGGACCAGTTGATGCTGGGCCGCCTGATCTGGGACATCTACATCGCCAACTACCGCTTCGCTGCCTACGACAACTGGGGCATCGAAGAACTGACGCCGCAAATCCGCAAGCAACTGGACCTGGTCCTGGCCAGCCAGCTGGCGCGTCAGTAACCCTTTTTCGGGTTTCAGAAACGCTAGGCCTTCCCGGGAAACCGGGGAGGCCTTTTTTCATGCGCGGTTTCCGGCACAGGGCCGAAAATCCCGCCCCTCAAGAGCCAGGAAAGGGCAAAGGCACACCAGGCTTGGCCGAAACCGGACAAACCCATTTCTCGCGAAATTTGAGCCAGTCACCGTTCTGAACAGCAAGGAATTTCTGTCAGCGCGACAAATGTTCGGATTTTGGGATAGATTTTTGCACTGCACTGTCCTAGTGAGCCCGCATGGTTGAGATGAAGCTCATCAACGGGCTCGCCCTTGGGCGACTTATGCGCGGCCGCCGGGGTTAACGGCTGCCTCGGTGGCGACGTGTCTGCGCCGCACATCTCCCATTGAAATCCGCACACCCAGAGAGGCGCAATCCATGCTGCGCGACCCCTCGGTCAAATACCGTCCGTTTCCCCAGATCGACCTGCCGAACCGCCAGTGGCCTTCGCGCACCATCACCAAGGCTCCGCGCTGGCTGTCCACCGATCTGCGTGACGGCAACCAGGCCCTGATCGATCCGATGGACGCCGCCAAGAAGCAGCGTTTCTTCGACATGCTGGTGAAGATCGGCGTCAAGGAGATCGAGGTCGGCTTTCCTTCTGCGGGGGCGACCGAGTTCGACTTCATCTCGGGGCTGGTGCGCGAGGACCGCATCCCCGAGGATGTGATGGTGCAGGTGCTGACCCAGTCACGCCGCGACCTGATCCAGAAGACGTTTGAATCCCTGGAAGGGGCGCGGACCGCCACCGTCCACCTGTACAATGCCGTCTCGCCCGCCTGGCGCGAGGTGGTGTTCAACATGGACCGCGCGGGCGTGAAGGCCCTGGCCATCGAAGGCGCAAAGATGCTGCGCGAAGAGGCCGAAAAACGCCCCGATACCGACTGGCGCTTCGAATATTCGCCGGAAACCTTCTCGACCGCCGAACTGGATTTCAGCCTGGAAGTGGCCGAGGCCGTCCAGAACATTCTGGAGCCGACGGCGGACAAGCCGATGATCCTGAACCTGCCGGCGACGGTCGAATGTTCGACCCCCAACATCTATGCCGACCAGATCGAGTGGATGATCCGCCACCTGACGCGCCGCGAGGCGGTGGTGATCTCGCTGCACCCGCACAACGACCGTGGTACGGGCGTGGCGGCAGCGGAACTGGGCCTGATGGCCGGTGCCGACCGTATCGAGGGCTGCATCTTCGGCAACGGCGAGCGCACAGGCAATGTCGATCTGGTGACGCTGGCGCTGAACATGTACACGCAAGGCGTCTCGCCGGAGCTGGACTTCTCCAACATGGAGGAGATCGTCCAGACGGTGGAGTACTGCAACCAGATCCCCGTCCACCCACGCCATCCCTATGCGGGGGAGCTGGTATTCACGGCCTTCTCCGGCTCGCACCAGGATGCGATCAAGAAGGGCTTCGAGGCCCAGGAAAAGCGCAACGACCAGATTTGGAACGTACCCTACCTGCCGATCGATCCGGCCGATATCGGTGCCAGCTATGAGGCGGTCATCCGCGTCAACTCCCAGTCCGGCAAGGGCGGCATGGCCTGGGTGCTGCAACAGGACAAGGGGCTGAAGCTGCCCAAGCCGATGCAGGCCGACTTCTCCCGCCACGTCCAGAAACTGGCCGACGAAACCAGCCGCGAACTGGCCAGCGCCGATATCTGGGAAGCCTTCAAGAAGACCTATCGCCTGGAAGGGCCGCAGTATTTCGAGCTGATGTCCTTTACCGAGCAGGGCATCGCCAAGAGCGACGGCCAGAGGGTCTTCACCGGCGACGTCAAGATCGGCCACCAGGTGCGGGCGATCTCGGGTCGCGGCAATGGCCTGATCTCGGCCCTGCTGGATGGCATCCGCGAAGCCGGGGCCCCGGCCTTCGAGATCGTCGACTATCAGGAGCACGCCATTGGCGCGGGCTCGGACGCGCGGGCAGCCGCCTATGTACAGTGCAAGACTGCGGACGGCCGCACCTTCTTCGGGGCGGGCCTGGACAGCGACGTCGCCACCGCCTCGGCGCGGGCCGTCATCAGCGCCGCCAACACCATGGTCGCCGCCTGAGCCACCGGCGATGAAAAAGGGGACGAGGCCCGTGCGCCCCGTCCCCTTTTTCCTGATCCCTATGCCGCGCCGGTCAGCTCTTCCAGCGCAGGACCGTCTCCTTGATCGGATTGACAAAGGTGCGTCCTTCGGCCCGGGCCTTGCCCCATTCGCGCTTCAGCTGCTGATACCACTTGGCCTGTTTGTCGGCGTCGTCGACCCACAGCAGGGCCGGATCATACTTCAGCCCCTCGTTCTGCAGGTTCACCATCCCGCCGTCCTGCTTCAGGAATGCCACCACGCCCAGGCGCAGGAAGGGCTTGGCGATGCCGAACACCCAGTGGTCGGACCAGAAGATCTGGGTGATCCGGGTGCGAGTATCGGTCACCGGCGTCAGGCAGGTCAGGGCCAGGACCTGTCTTGCGCCCACCTGGATATGCTCCCAGCGATAGCCCGGCAGGCGGAAGGTGATCTCGGTCGCAGGGGCCCCGCCCAGGATCTTGTAGAGGCGGCTGTTCGAGGACGGGGCATGGCGCACCATGGCCCAGCCATAGTCGCGCGGCGCAAAGGTCTTGGCCTTTTCGTGCATCGAATGTTCAGAGCGCCACCACCACTGCTGGTGGACAAAGGGGCCATGGGCCGGGTCCATCAGGCCAACGACCGCGTGGTCGATGTGGCTGTCGAAGTCCATGGCCTCGACCAGCCGCGCCTCGCCCTCGGCACCGGGGAAAACAGGCGGCTCGTGGTCCGGCCGGGACGGCTGGCGCGGATCGGAGGCAATCCAGACAAAGACCAGGCCCTGGCTCTCGATGACCGGATAGGCCCGCACGCGGATCCGTTCGGCCTCAAAGCCCTGGTCCTCGACCATGGAGGGAATGGCCGCGCAGACGCCATCGGCCCGGAAGCGCCAGCCGTGATAGGGACATTCGATCGTCTCGGGCTCGCCCGGCTTCTGGACCAGGCGACCTGCCGACAGGGGGGCGGCCCGGTGCGGGCAGATGTCGCGCAGGGCATAGATCTCGCCCGCCCGCGTGCGCCCCAGCAATACCGGCTCGCCCACCACCTCATGGCGCTTCAGGCTGGCCACCGGGACATCGCGCGACAGGGCGATGAAATACCAGGTGTCTTTGACGAACCCCCTGCCAATGGCGGCAGGCGCGGCCTTGGCGTCAGGCTGCGGGGTCGGTGAGGCGGCGACGGCGGTCTCGGTCATGGCCGTCTTTTATCAAGTCCGGGGCCGGGTGTCCCCGCTCCCGTGACGCTAATGCCCCGCGCGCGGGCGAAAATAGCTTTTCATCAAAAAGGCGGAACGCTACTCCACGAACGACCACTGGAGGGAAGATCAATGTCCAAGGCGCGTTTTGCCTCACTCGGCCTCATCCTGGCGGCGACCCTTGCCCTGCCTGGACAGGGCCTGGCCCAGGCCACTCCTCAGGCCACGGCCCCGCACGCCCCGGCTGCGGCCGTGCATGGCCACGCCCATGCCGACTTCCCATCCGAGCGCATCCATGTCCGCCTTGATGGTCCCGAGGGAGCCCCCGACCTGATCCTGATCCCCGGCCTGTCGTCCTCGCCGCGCATCTGGCAGGCGACGGTCGAGCACCTGGGCGATCGTTTCCGCATCCACCGCATCCACGTCCAGGGCTTTGCCGGCGCGCCGGCCAAGGACAATGCCGAGGGCCCCGTCGCCGCCCCGGTGGCCGAGGAGATCGCCCGCTACATCCGCGAGCAGGGCCTGCAGCAGCCTGCCGTCATCGGCCATTCAATGGGCGGCACCATGGGCATGATGCTGGCCGCGCGCCACCCGGACCTGGTCAGCCGCCTGCTGGTGGTCGACATGGTGCCCTTCGTCGGCGCCATGTTCGGCCCTCCAGGCACCACGGCCGAGAGCGTCGTCCCGGTCGCCGACCAGATCCATGCCCGCCAGTCGGCCTATTCCCAGGAAGAATACCAGGCCGCCGCGACCGAGGTCATCACCGGCATGATCCGCACCGAGGCGGCGCGTCCCGGCCCGCTCAATGACACCCTGAGGACCGACGCCAAGGTCGCCGCCAATGCCTATCGCGAGCTGATCGTCACCGACCTGCGCCCCGAGCTGCCGCAGATCACCGCCCCGGTCCAGGTCCTCTACGTCAAGTTCAACGACCCGCGCATGACCGATGCCATCACCGACATGATCTATGGGGCCAGCTTTGCCACCCTGCCCTCGGCCCGGCTGAAGCGCATCGACGAGTCGGCCCACTTCATCATGCTGGACCAGCCCGACCTCTTCCACGCCGAGGTCGACGCCTTTCTTTCGGCGAAATAGGCTTTCACCCTTTAGCGACGCAGGGGCGTTAGAACGGACGGTCGCGGAGAATTCTGCCCCGGCCGTTGATGTGAGGTTTATAGATGGCGCGAAATGACGGCGGTCGTGATCGCAAGGATGCGGGTTCTGACCGGACGCCACGCCGGCCGCGTCGCAGCTTCCTGGGCGGGCTCGTCTATTGGGGTGCGGTCCTGGCGGTCTGGGGCCTGATCTTCCTCGTCGTCTTCCTGGCCATCTTTGCCCGGGACCTGCCGGACACCTCGACGCTCTATGACGTCGACCGCCAGCCCTCGATCACCTACCTGGACCGCTCCGGTGCCCTGATTGCCGTGCGCGGCACCCAGATGGCCCCGCCGGTCGACCTTGACCACCTGCCCGACTATGTCCCGGCCGCCTTCGTCGCGATCGAGGACCGCCGCTTCTACCACCACCCCGGCTTTGACCCGATCGGCATGAGCCGGGCCATGGCGTCCAACCTCAAGGCCGGCCGCGTGGTCCAGGGTGGCTCGACCATCACCCAGCAGCTGGCCAAGAACCTGTTCCTGACGCCGGACCAGAACATCAAGCGCAAGGTCCAGGAACTGATCCTCGCCGTCTGGCTGGAGATGAAGTTCACCAAGAAGGAGATCCTGGCCCTCTATATGAACCGGGTCTATTTCGGGGCCGGGGCCTATGGCATCGAGGCGGCGTCTCAGCGCTATTTCGACAAGAGCGCCGACAAGCTGACGGTGGGTGAATCCGCCCTTCTGGCCGGCCTGCTCAAGGCCCCGTCGCGCTATTCGCCGGTCAGCGAGAGCGAGCGTTCGGCCACCCGCGCCAATGTCGTCCTGAACGAAATGGTCGAGGTCGGGGTCATCACCCCGGCCCAGCGTGCCGCCGCCGTGGCCGAGCCGGTCCGCGTCTCGCGCACCCTGGCCAGCCAGCACGCCCAGTATTTCATCGACTGGCTGGACAAGCAGATCCGTGGCCTGGTCGGCGAGATCAGCGAGGACATGGTGGTCGAGACCACCCTGGACCTGACCTTGCAGACCGACGCCGAGCGCGCGGTGCGCCGCGTGCTGGATGCCGAGAAGGGTCGCGGCGTCGAACAGGCCGCCCTGGTGGCCCTGGATGGCGAGGGCCGGGTGCGGGCCATGATCGGCGGGGCCTCCTATGCCGACAGCCAGTTCAACCGCGCCACCGAGGCCCGTCGCCAGTCCGGCTCGGCCTGGAAGCCCTTTGTCTACCTGACAGCGGTCGAGGCCGGCTATACCCCGACCAGTCCCGTCGTCGACCAGCCGGTGACCATCGGCGGATGGTCGCCGCGCAACTATTCCGGTCGCTTCTCGGGCGAGATGACCCTGGCCCAGTCGGTGGCCCAGTCGACCAATACGGTCGCGGCCTATCTGGCCGACCAGGTCGGACGCGATGCCGTGGCCCGCACCGCCCGGCGGCTGGGCATTACCAGCGAGATCGGCCTGCAGCCGTCGATGGCCCTGGGCGCGGTCGAGGTCAGCCCGCTGGAAATGACCCAGGCCTATGCCGCCTTTGCCAATGGCGGCAAGCGCGTCAGTGCCTGGGGCATCAGCCGCATCCGCACCCCGTCGGGCCGGGTCATCTACCAGCACACCATGGGCGAGAACCCCCAGGCGATCCAGAACCCGGCCCTCTACTACATGAACCAGATGCTGCGCGGCGTCGTCACCTCGGGCACGGCCCGTGGCGCGGCCATCAGCGGCCGGGACCTGGCCGGCAAGACGGGCACCACCTCGGACTACCGGGACGCCTGGTTCGTCGGCTACACCGGCGGCTTCGTCGCCACCGTCTGGGTCGGCAAGGACAATAATACGCCCATGTCCCGCGTGACCGGCGGCGGGGCCCCGGCCACCATCTGGAAGGGCTTCATGGCCTCGGCCCTGCCGCGCCTGGCGGTCCAGTCCATCCCGGACGGCCCGCCCCTGCCGCCGGGCTGGCAGCCGGTCGATCCGATCGGCGACCTGATGGGCCAGGTTGTCGATCCCTATGCGGTCGAGACTTATGATCCCGAGGCACCCTATGCCGACCATGGCACGCCGTCGGTCCAGATCTCGCCGCCGCCAGGCCAGGAGCCTAGCCCGCCCTATGCCGAACGCGGGCCTGAACCCCGACCCGTGCCCCGCAACGAGAAGCGGCCCGAGACCCTCTTCTTCTGAGGTGCGGTCAGCCGCCCACGGCGTGCAGGGCCGCGCCGTGGTCCCTCAGCCATTGGCGGTGCGGCCTGTGGTCACCGACCAGCCGGTGCACCACCGCCCAGTAGGCCGGGCTGTGGTCGGCATGGACCAGGTGGGCCACCTCGTGCGCGGCCAGGTAGTCGGCCACGGCCTGCGGGGCCATGATCACCCGCCAGCTGTAGCGGATGGTGCGGTTATGCGGGCTGCAAG
>JAEYQX010000179.1 GCA_023409795.1 Pseudomonadota bacterium | reverse complement strand
GCATAGAAGAAGCCGTCGGCGCTTTCCCATTCCGCCGCGCCATAGACAAAGGGATCGCCGTCGGATTTCGAGGCGTTCTTGGAGCGGTTGTCGGTACCGGCGCCGGCCGAGAAGTTCCAGCGGCCGCCGTCCTGGGCGCTGGCGGGAAGTGCAGTCAGGGTGACGGCGGCACCGGCCAGCATGGCCGCAAGGGTCAAAGGACGAAGCATGGTAACTCCCGTAATGGTCAGCCGCTCGTCTAGTGACGTAATTTGTCGAATTTATCACAGGCCTGCGAAAACTCTTCCGAAAGCTGAGCAACAAGCTTGGCCGTATTCGGAACGTCAGTAATGGCCCCGCTGCCCTGGCCGGCGGACCAGATGGTCTTCCAGGCCTTGGCCTCCTCGCCCATGTCCAGCTTGTGCTCGGGCAGGGCCCTGGGGTCGATGCCGTTGTCGACCAGGGACGGGGTCAGGAAGTTGGCCGGGATGCCCGAGACCGCCGGGGTATAGGTGATGTCCGCCGAGCCCGAGTTGACGATCATCTGCTTGTAGGCGGGGTCCGCCAGGCTTTCCTCAGTCGCAATGAAGCGGGTGCCCATATAGGCGAAGTCGGCCCCCATCATCAGCGCCGCCGCCACGTCCTGGCCCGTCGAGAGGCAGCCGGACAGGATGATGCAGCCGTCGTAGAAGCGGCGGACCTCATTGACCAGGGCAAAGGGATTGACCACGCCCGCATGGCCGCCCGCCCCGTTGGCCACCAGGATCAGGCCATCGACGCCCGCCTCGGCCGCCTTTCTGGCATGACGGACATTGGCGATGTCGTGGAAGACCTTGCCACCATAGCCATGGACCGCCTCCACCACGTCGCGCACGGCACCGAGCGAGGTGATGATGAGCGGCACTTCCTCGGCTACCGACACCTCAAGGTCCGCCATCAGGCGCGGGTTGGTCGGATGGACGATGTGGTTGACGCCATAGGCCGCCGCGTCCGGCTTCAGCCGCGACTTGATCTGCTGAAGCCAGTCCCGATAGCCCTCGGTGGTGCGCTGGTTCAGCGAGGGGAAGGTGCCGATGATGCCGCTGTTGCACGCCTCGACCACCAGGTCCGGGCCGGACACCAGGAACATGGGCGCGGAAATCACCGGCAGCTTCAGGCCGGACTGCAGGGAAGCGGGAATGGCCACGGGCGTCTCCTTATGGGTTGTTTTAGGCTACGCTATCGGAGTGGTCCCGCGATGCAACGGGCACCAGAACAAAAAACAGGGTCTTGAGAGTCTGATCTGTCCAATCCTGCAAAGGGGGCTTCGGTGCCGGCTGCCGCAGCCGTCAGGCAGTATGGCATGGTGCCGGACCCAGGCGGGCAAACCGGCACCAGCCTTCATATCAGGGAAGGGGCGGGCCTGCCCCTGCCTGGGTCCGGGATGACGGCTGGCGTCATTTCGGCTAGGGGCAGGGGCATGACCCACTATACCGATGGCCTGTCCCAGCTTGGCCAACAGATCGACGCCCCGACCTCGCCCGAGACGGCGAACCTGGAGCGCGTGCCCAATCCGCACAACGACACCCTCTATGTCGCGCGCTTTACCGCGCCGGAGTTCACCAGCCTGTGCCCGGTGACCGGCCAGCCCGACTTTGCCCATATCGTCATCGACTATGTGCCCGGTGACTGGCTGGTCGAAAGCAAGAGCCTGAAGCTTTACCTGACCAGCTTCCGCAACCACGGGGCCTTCCACGAGGATTGCACCGTGGCCATCGGCCGTCGCCTGGCCGAGCTGCTGGAGCCCAAGTGGCTGCGGATCGGCGGCTACTGGTATCCGCGCGGCGGGATTCCGATCGACGTCTTCTGGCAGACGGGGCCTGTGCCCGAGGGCGTCTGGCTGCCTGACCAGGGCGTGCCGACCAATCGCGGGCGCGGCAGAGGCCACGACCGCGACGCGATGGAGGGTGAGCAGCCTTCTTTAGGCCTGTTTGGACGGCTATGAGGGCGTTCAGACATTTTGTCAGGACAAGTGACCATGCCCGCATTCACCATCGTAATCACCACGGCCTCGCAGGGGGCCGAGGAAGCTGAAGTCAGCACCCTGACCGACGACTTCTCGAACGAGTCCGAAGCCCTGGGCTATTCGCGCCGCATGGCCGAGGAACTGGTCGAGCTGGCCGAAGAGCTGAAGCTGGAGTTCGAATACAGCCACGTTGGCCTGTATGAGGGCGACCTGAACGAGGAAGACCTGACGCCCGAGCACGAGGCCTTCCTGGGCCTGTGGGTCCTGGACGCAGAAGGTGCCGAATACGTCACCGCCGCCGAGTTCGCCGAGGAAGAAGCCATCGAGGTCCTGGAGGACTGATCGTCCTTTTGAGGCTGGATTGAGAGGCCTGTCCGTTACGGCGGACAGGCCTTTTTTCTGGGCGGCGGGGGCCCCTCCACCACTTCGTGGCCCCCCTCCCCATGGAATGGGGAGGAAAGGGGATGCTCCGCCATCTTGTCTCGGGCGGTGGGCGGTGTAGCTGTGGCGGGATGAGCCGATCACGTCTTCCGCTGGAACTCTGGGGCCGCCGATGGATGGCGCATGGCGAGGCCTGGGCGGATCGGTCGCGGTGGCGGGGCTATGCCTATGAGTTCCTGTGGTTCGGGCTGAAGCAGGGCTGGGCCTGCCTGTTTGGCGGGGCCTTGCTGGCGCTGATCGTGGGGACCCATCTGTTCTGGCCCGATGCCAGCCCGGTCAGCCGTTATGACTTCCTGGTCGTCGGCGCGGTGGCGATACAGGCCCTGATGCTGCTGTTGCGGCTGGAGACCTGGGAGGAGGCGCGGGTCATCTTCCTGTTCCATGTCGCCGGCACGGTGATGGAGCTGTTCAAAACCTATCACGGCAGCTGGATCTATCCCGAGGACAGCCTTTTGCGGATCGGGGCCGTGCCGCTGTTCTCGGGCTTCATGTATGCGGCGGTGGGCAGCTATATCGCGCGGGTCCAGCGCATCTTCCACATCGGGGTGAGGGGCTATCCGCCGCTGTGGTGGACTTGGCTGCTGGCGGCGGCCATCTATGTGAATTTCTTTGCCCATCACTGGCTGCCGGATGTGCGGCTGGGCCTGTTCGTGGCGACGGCCCTGGTGTTCGGGCGCGGCTGGTTCTGGTTCACCACCGACCGGCGGCGCAGGGGGATGCCCCTGCTTCTGGGCTATTTCCTGGTCGCCCTGTTCATCTGGATCGCCGAGAACCTGGCCACCTTTGGCCGGGCCTGGACCTATCCGGGGCAGGAGGCGGGATGGCAGATGGTCAGCTGGGCCAAGTTCGGCAGCTGGTTCCTGCTGATGATCGTCTCGGTGGTGCTGGTCAGCCTGGTGCACAGGCCGGTGCCAGAG
>JAEYQX010000115.1 GCA_023409795.1 Pseudomonadota bacterium | reverse complement strand
ATGCCGTCGGGCTCATGGCGGGCCGTTTCAATGGCCTGGCCACGGATGTCGGTGTTCGCGGTCATGGCCCTGTATCGCCGCTTACGGGCTGAAGGGCCAGACCTCAGCGATCAATCAGTTGTTGGCGCCGGTCGCGGCCAAGGCGTGGCTGGCCATCTGGCGGCCGTTCTCAAGGCCTTCGGATGCGCTTTTGTAAACAAAGCCATAGGTCGGGTAGACGGTGGTGCCCAGGGCGTTGATCGGGTTGTACCAGACCTTGACCCGGCTCCAGTTGCCTTCGGGCGAGACGTCAACGACCGTGACGTATTCCTCGACCTTGCCGCTGCTGCCGCCCCAGTTGGCGTGGGTCACGCGGATGACGCGGTCGGTCAGGATGTCGGAGACCACGGCCACGTGGCCCTTGTTCATGCGGCCGGTCGGCTGGAAGACTAGGACAGAGCCGGTTTCGGGGGCCTTGCCGGTGCGGAACTTGTCGACCGCCTGGCGCCACCAGGTCCAGGCATCACCGAAGATCTGGATGCCCGAGAACATGCGGGCGAAGGTGACACACTGCCAATAGGGATCAGCTTGTGCCGGCGCGGGGTTGAGGGCGAAGAATCCCAGGGACGCCGCTACTGCGGCGGCTGTGAGCCGTTTCATCATCTGGCGTGCTCCCGACTAAACGCGGACCAAGTCTTAGCTGATAGGCTCAGAAGGTTGAAGAACCGTTTCCAACTGTTTCGACGTTTGATCCACAGGCGCGGCGGATCGGGGTCCAGTCCTGACCAGCCCTCGCAGGAAGGTGCGGGCCGGTCGCTCGATGATCTGATAGGTGACGGCCGCGGCCAAAATCAGGCCCGCCATGACCGCCAGCCACCAGGCCAGGGGCAGGGCCTTGTCCTCGGCCCCGCTGGCGCGGGCGGCAAGGTTGACCGCCAGCATCTGCCACGGCGCGCAGACCATGTAGAGGGCATAGCTGATCTCGCCCAGGTAGACGGCGGGACGTGAGCCCAGGATCCCGGCTTTCTCGCGGGGCACCGAGGCCAGGGCCAGGATCAGCAGGCCCGAGGCCAGGACGGTGATCCCGTCCCACACCAGGCTCGAGGCGCTGGCCAGCATGACGGCCGCAGCCGCCAGGGCCAGCAGCCAGGCCCGGGGCAGGGGCGCGCGGCGATAGACCAGGTAGAGGGCGCAGCCATAGGCAAAGCAGGGGATGATCCTCAGCGCCCCCCAGCGGAAGGTCGCCAGGGTCAGGGACGAGCCGGTCAGTCGCTCGAACACCAGATAGGTGGCGACCATGCCCGTCGCGGTCAGGCCGACCGCTGCCCATGGCCGGTTGCGCAGGGCCCAGGCTCCCGTGGCAAAGACAGGGAAGGCCAGATAGGCCAGCCACTCGGCCGAGATGGACCAGGACGGATGGTTCCAGCCCGCCTCGCCGACAAAGCCCCAGGCATGGAGCAGCAGCAGGTGGGCGGGCAGGGTCTCCCAGCTCAGCACATTGGCGTCGATGCTGATGCCCACCGCCACGGCGACCAGCCCCAGGGCCATGACGCCCATCAGGGTGAACAGGTGCAACGGATAGACCCGGGCGATCCGGGCCCACAGGAAGGTCCTGTAGGCGAACCGCTTTTCGCCAAAGGCGGCCAGATAGACGTGGCTCAGGATAAAGCCCGACAGGATGAAGAAGAGCTCGACCCCCAGATAGCCCTTGGTCGTCAGGTTCGGGACAAACCCCACATCCAGGTTGGGCCAGAAGGTATAGAGCGCGACCCAGAAGGCGGCCGCAAAGCGCAGGGCCGTCAGCGGGCGGATGTCAGCGGGGGTCGGGACGGGGTTCATGCGGGCAATCTGGCATAGCACCGCTTTGGGAAAGATTAAGCGGCTGCCGGTCGCTGCAGCAAATCCGGTGCCACAGCCCCGTCATGGCCCGGTGTGGCGGGGAGGGGCTACTCGACCCGGCCCGATTCCCCGGCCTTTTCCAGCGCGGTCAGGGCAGCGGCACAGCCGGTCAGCTGCGTTGCGCCCAGCTCGACCTCGGCGCTCAGCGGATAGATGCGGTCGCTCATGCCATCGGAACAGTCGGTCGGGGTCAGGGTGATCTTCAGCGGCACGCCGGCCTTGGTCTGGGTGGCCCAGACGGCGCTGGCCCCCTGCAGGGCCGGGCCGGGGTTGTCGGCCACGTGCCTGGTCTCGTCGGCGTTCTGGTAGTTCAGCGTCGTGGGGCTGATGTCCACGTGCCAGAAGGGCTCATTGCCCAGGACCCGCAGGGGCTCATCCAGATTGACCCCGGCCAGTTCGCGCGGCGGTTCGGGCGTCAGGGGCGCAGGCTCGCCCGCCTCGGTGCAGGCGGCGGCAACCACCAGGGCCACGAGGGCAGCGGACAGGGGTGGCAGTTTTCGGGCAGCAGGGCTCATGCGCAATATCCTCACGGTCACAGCAGACCTAAGCCTTTACTTCCTGAAAAGGTTGCAGAAAGGCGGGACCGGCCGAAGCCCGGGACAGGCCAGGCTTCGGCGTCAGCTCAGCGCTTGACCCACTGGCCCGAGGCGTTCTTGTACCACTGGCCGGTGCTGATCCGCGGCAGCAGCTGGGTCTCGAACATCCGGGCCGCGGCGATCTCGGCCGTGGTGCCGGCTTCCGAGGCGCTGCGGGCATAGGCCTGGCGACGGCCGTTGTTGGTGGCCGTCACGGCCGCCTGGGTTTCGCTGTCGACCGAGGTGCGCACACCCAGGTAGCCGTCAGCCTGTTCCCCGACCGCGCCGGCCGCCTTGGCCTGGTCGACCAGGGCCTTTTGCGAAGCGGTCTGGGCCAGGGCGGCACCCCCGGCCACGCCCAGGGCGACAACGGCTGCAACCGCGATGAAAAGCTTGCGATGGTTCATGTTCAGCCCCTTTCTAGTGGTCAGAACAGGTTTGGATTTTCGCGCAGGAGATCCTGCAGTTCCTGATCCAGCTTGATGCGGATGTCGGCATCCAGCTTGGCATAGATCTGCAGCGGCTCGGTGAACTTGACGTTCACGGTCGGCGCGCAGGCGGCAAGGCTGGCAGCGGCAAGACCGAACAGAAGAAACTGTCGCTTGCGTATCATGGGCCTGTCTCCGTGACGGTCTTTGGGGTCGCGGCTATCTAACGCGCCCCCGGGTGAACGGGTTCTGAACAACTGCAACGCCGATCTCAAGGGGTTTCCCCGCGACGGATGTAGTCCATCAGGTCCGACGCGATCTGGTTGGCATTCCAGGTCGTATCCAGCGTCAGGTCAATCGGCGTGTCGGACGGCAGGTTCAGCTTCCGGTTCAGGAAGTCGCGGCGGATCAGCTCCATCAGGGTCAGGCGCAGCTGTTCGCGCTGGGGCGGATCATGGCGGCCATGGATGCGGAAGCGGATGCCCAGCCGGCCATTGTCCAGGCTGTTCACCTCGGCGCTCAGGTCGCTGATCGCCAGGTCTTCCAGGGCCTGGTAGGCCAGGTCCTGCATGGCGTTGGGGGGCAGGGCATCGGGGGTGCCACCCGTGTCCAGCTCGTCGAACACCTCGGGCTCGATGGACAGGCGGCCGGGGCGGATGGCCTGAAGCGTGCCGTTCTGGATGCGCCAGCCCTCCTGGGGCGAGAAGGTAAAGGGCAGGCGACCCGAAACCACGGAATCCAGGGTGGCCCGGTCCTGCAGGTTGGCTGTCTTCAGCAGCTCGTTCAGCTGGATGCCGTTGATCAGGATGACCCCGTTCCACGGCGTGTCGCTGTTGAGCGGGATGTCGAAGGGCTCGATGGTGATTTGGCCTCCGGCGGCGTTGATCGTGCCGCCTGCCAGCTTCAGCCACTGGTCCTGGAGCGCGAACTCGACGTCCAGGTCGGTCAGGGGCACGACCGTCTCCAGCCGGTCGATGTGGACCCTCTGGCTGCTGGCCGTGGCCAGGGGGTTCAGGCTGGTGAAGTCCAGGGTGCCTTTCAGCCCCTCGACCTTGCCGGCCGGGCTGACGAAGTCGAGGCCGGGGATGGTCAGCTGGCCCGAGCTGGCGCTGGTCTGCGCACTCCAGGCGAACTGGCCGCGGAACTGGGCCGCACCCTCGACGGGCGACTGCATGACCCTGGCCGCCAGCGGGCTGAGATCGGCTGGCTGCAGGCCGAACTGGGTAAAGGTCAGCTCGGGGGTCTGGATGTCCAGCTGGCCCTGGCCGCTGGGGCCATCATGAAGCAGCCGCAGCTCGCCGACCGCCGTGCCGGTCCGGCTCAGGTCCAGGTGCCCCTTCCACTGGTTGGCCGCCAGACTGAGCGTGCCCCGGGCGTCCAGGGCATGGAAGCGGGCCGGATCGCTGGTGTCATGCAGGCCCAGCTTCTGGATGTCGGTGTCGAGGCTGATCCCCGAGGCGCGGGCGTCGAACCGAAGCCGCCCCTGGCCGCCTCGCAGCTCGGCCGCCACCGAAGGCGCGCTGGCCCTGACGCCGTCCAGTTGGGTATCGATGCGGGTCTGGCCGTTCTGGATCACCAGCAGCGGGGTCTCGGTTGGGCAGAGGTTGCCCGAGACATCCGTCAGATCGTTGCTGCCGAAGTCCAGGCTGCGGATGCTGAGCGGCAGGCAGTCGGCCGGGCGGAAGCTTGTCGTGCCGCCCGCCATCCTCAGCGAGCCGCGAGTTTCCAGCGACAGGCCACGGGCCGGGCCCATGTCCATCCGGGCCTGGCCCTCCATCTCGGCTTCGAGGCCGCCGGCCACCTGGGTCCAGCGGTTCACCTCGATCCCGGCCTCGGGCAGGCCACCGCCGGGCTCGCTGGTGATCTGCAGCGCACCGGTGGCGGGCTGGTTGGCCTGCAGGGCCATCATCGGGGCCCGGCCCGCCGCCAGGACCAGCCGGCCGCCGTTGGCCGGGGTGATCTCGACGGCGCGGACGATGTTCAGCTCCATCCCCGCATTGCTGGAGTGGAAGGAGACGGCCGGAGCCTCGACGGCAAAGCGGCTGAGCGACTGTTTCAGGGCCGCAAACTCGGGCAGGTCGCCGGGCCGCGCCGGGCCAAGGCCGGTATAGGCCCCCTCGCTGGAGCGCAGGGCACCGTCCAGCTTGAATCGGGTCACGCCGTCGCGCACCAGGTCGAGCCGCATCTGGCCCCGCAGCTGGCGCAGGTCCAGGTCGCCCGAGCGCAGGCGGTCGGCCCGCACCCGGACCGGTCCCTCGACCTCCAGCGCCTGGTCGTGGCCGCCGGCAGACAGGGACCCGGCGGTCAGCCTGACACCGCTCAGGCGCTGGCCACTGGCCTGCATCTGGCGCGCAGAGACCTCGGCCGGGCCGATCAGTTGCCAGCGCACCGGCTGCTCGGCCTCGCGCGACAGGGTCAGCTGGCTGCGGCGGGTGGCCAGGGTCAAGCCTTCGGCGCGCGTGCTGCCCGACCGGGCCTGGTCGGCGGTGGCCGTGGCGCTGGCCTGGCCTGCAAAGGTGAAGGTGTCGATCCAGCCCTTCAGCTCGCCCTTGATGTCCAGCTCCAGGTCGAGATCGTCCATAAGGCTGTTGCCCTGGGCCAGCTGGTCGCTGCTGACCTGGCCGGTCAGGGCGACGGGGCCTCGGCTCTGCCGGGTCCGGGCGTCGGGATAGGGCAGGGTGCCTGACAGGCTCAGCCGGGTGCCCTGACTGTCCAGGCTGCCGTGGACCAGCCGCCCGGCGCTGCCCGAAAGATCCAGGCTGACGACGTCGCCCCGGGTCTGGAGGTTCACCTCGGCGGTGACTGCCTCGCCCAGGGTCTGGCCGCTCTTGAGCGAGGTTTGCGGCAACTGGGCCTTCAGCGCGATCAGGCGGCTGTTGTCGATGCGGGCATCGGCCATCACGCGCACGGGGCCATAGTCGGTATCGAGCAGGGCCTGGCCCCGCTCGATCAGGACCAGGGGCGCGCGACTGTCAGGTCGCGGCGGGCGGGCGGTGAACTCTTCGATCAGCGGATCCAGCGAGCCCAGGGACAGCCTGCCCTTCTTCCAGCTGGCCCGCGCCAGCGGGCGCACCAGGCGGATGCGGCTGGGCGTTACGGCCAGCCCGGCCTCGGACCAGGGCATGCCCAGCTGGTAGTCGACCTCCACCCGGTCGACGCGCACCTGGGGGTCGTCAGGATCGCCAATGGTGATCTTGCCGACAAAGCCGTTCAGCTCGAGCCGCTCGACCTCGACATCGGCCTCGATGCCGCGACGGTCCAGCCAGCCGACCAGGATCTCGCGCGCCGCCAGCCGGCGGTTCAGGTAGAGGGCGACCAGGGCCATGGCCAGGATCAGCAGGCCGATCAGGGCGATCATGAGCACCCGGCGGACCCAGAAGGCGCGGGGCGTGCGGTCGGGAGACGGTTCGGCGGTGTCGTTTGTCGCGGTCAAAAGGGCAGAACGTCCGGTTGCGGGGCCGCGTAACAACGCCACAGATTTGGGCGCAGGGACAGTTGTGTCTGATTGATCACGCGGCCGTGACTTTCAGGTTACTCAAGTCTAGGCTGCCATGGCTAAGGTTAACATTCATAAGGAATTAACCAAATAACGCTGCAATAGATTCAGCCACCCAAGACCATGTTAAACCATTGTAACCTTCTGTCTTCCCAAGGCTGGAACTAGGGGTTATGGTGGAGGCTTCGTTGCATAGTCCGTTTGCGACGAGTCCATAATTCGAATGGTTAGGCGCCGAGTTGGCGTCGTCGATTGCCGGGGACCGATGGCTCAGTTCGATCCGCGCCGCCAGCCCATGCGGCTTGCGCCGCATCTCCTGACGACCGCTGCAGCAGTGACCCTCGCGATCATGGCGGGCCGCTCCTTTGAACCCGCGCAGGCATCCGAAGTTCCGTCTCTGACGTCCGAACAGTTTGCCTACCTGGAATCCCAGGCCTATGCCGTCGCGGGTGCCCCGGCCGGATTGACGGCTCCGGAAGCCATCGCCGTTCAGATTCGCCGTGGCGAGACCCTGGAGCAGGCTGTGCGCCGCACCGGCGTCGGGGCCGAGGAGGCCAGCGCCGTGGCCGCCACGATCGCCAGCGCCATTGATCCCAAGGACATGAGGGCCGGGCTGAGGTTCGAGACCGCCGTCTCCAAGCCGCGCGGCGGCATGGGTGACGCCCGCCTGGTCGGCCTGACCATGCGTACCGGCCCGGCGAGCCAGCTGACCGTGTCGCGCAGCTTCGACGGGGCCCTGCGCCTGCGCGCCCTGGACGAGAAGGTGTCGCACGAGACCGTCGTGGCCCGCGACAAGGTCCAGCGCTCGCTGTCGGCCACGGCCCGCGAACTGGGGGCCTCCTCGGCCGTGGTGCGCCGCGCCAGCCAGCTGTTCGCCCACAAGTTCGACATGCAGCGCGATGTGCGCGCGTCGGACGAATTCACCCTGGTCTTCGATCGCAAGGTCACCGAGGCGGGCCGCACGGTGGAAACCGGCGACCTGCTGTATGCCGAGCTCAAGGGCCACGTCTTCTATCGCTTCCAGCGCCCCGGCTCGAAGACGGCCGAGTATTTCGACGCCACCGGCAAGAACACCCGCACGGCCATGATGCGCACGCCGCTTCAGAACTTCCGCCGTGTCAGCTCCAACTATGGTTTCCGTACCCACCCGATCTCGGGCTATCGCAAGATGCACCAGGGCATGGACTTTGCGGCCAGCACCGGCACGCCCATCATCGCGCCGGCTGATGGCGTGGTGGTCGAGGCCCGTCGCTGGGGTGGCTATGGCAACTGGCTGCGCGTGCGCCACTCCAATGGCCTGGAAAGCGGCTATGCCCACCTGTCGCGCTATGCCTCGGGCATTCGCGCCGGCCAGCGCGTTCGCCAGGGCCAGGTGATCGCCTATGTCGGCTCCACCGGGGCCTCGACCGGCCCGCACCTGCACTATGAGATCTGGCGCAATGGCCGCCGCGTCAATCCGGCGGGCATCAAGACCCAGGAGGGCACCATTCTGACCGGTTCGGAACTGGCGGCCTTCAAGGCCGAGAAGGCCCGCATCGACCGCATCATCGCCGCCGGTGGCCAGAGCCGCCCGGTGGTGCAGCAGGCTTCGGTCTCGGGCCTGCGCTCGGTCGAAAGCTAGGCGCGCCCCCGACCGGCGCTAAATCCTGTCAGGGCGGGGCCTTGCCTTGCCTTGCCCGGCAGGCGCGGCCGGCCACACTGTCCTTGATTAAGCCCTCAGTCCGAGGTCGGGGCCGGCCTTGAGGCATCGCCATAGGTCAGGGCCAGGAAGACGTCCTCCAGGTCCGGGTCCTCGGTGGCGATGTCGCGGATGGTCACGCCCGCGCGGCGCACGGCGGCCAGCACCTGCTCGACGCTCGACTCGCCGGTCCGATAGGTCACGACCAGGGCCCCGTTGGGACGCAGGGTGCCGGTAAAGCCCTCGATCTGCGGCAGGGTCGTGATCGGCTCTTCAGGCGGCCCCCCCCCAGAGCGCGTGTCCAGGCGGCGCAGCAG
>JAEYQX010000045.1 GCA_023409795.1 Pseudomonadota bacterium | reverse complement strand
CGTTGCGGATATGGGCGGGCGGCATCAGGGAGCCGGTTTCGGCGGCGGCGCGCCTGGCGGCCTTGAAGGCTTCATAGACCCCCACCGACTTGGGCGCAGTGGCCAGATGGACCACGGCCTGGGCCAGGGCCAGCTCGCCCTCGGGCGAGCCGAGGAAGTCATAGGTATCCTTGGCCGCATTGGCGACCAGGATGGAAAGGGGGTCGGCCTGGCCAATGTCCTCGACCGCCATGCGGACGATGCGGCGGGCCAGATAGAGCGGGTCCTCGCCCCCGTTCAGCATCCGCGCCAGCCAGTAGAGGGCGGCGTCGGGGTCGGAGCCACGCACCGACATATGCAGGGCCGAGATGAGGTTGTAATGCTCCTCGCGCGACTTGTCGTAGGCGGGGGCGCGCTTTTGCAGGATGCCCGCCAGCCCCTGGACATCCAGAGGCGTGGCGTCCGGCAGGTCGAACAGGACCTCGGACATGGTCAGCAGGTAGCGCCCGTCGCCATCGGCCAGGGCCAGCATGGCCTGGCGCGCCTCGGGCGTCAGCGGCAGGGGCTTCTCCATCAGGGCCTCGGCCCGATCCAGCAGCAGGTCGAGCGCGGCGTCGTCGAGGCGCTTCAGCACATAGACCTGGGAGCGGGACAGAAGGGCCCCGTTCAGCTCGATGCTGGGGTTCTCGGTCGTGGCCCCGACCAGGGTGACGATGCCCTCTTCGACAAAGGGCAGGAAGCTGTCCTGCTGGGCGCGGTTGAAGCGGTGGATTTCGTCAACGAACAGAAGGGTTTGCTGGCCGGCCGCACGCCGCATCCGCGCGGCCTCGAAGGCCTTCTTCAGGTCAGCGACGCCCGAGAAGACCGCGCTGATCGACTGGTATTCATAGCCCGCCGCCCGGGCCAGCAGGCGGGCAATGGTCGTCTTGCCGGTGCCGGGCGGGCCCCACAGGATCATGGAGCCCAGGCGCCCTGCCTCGATCATCCGCCGGATCGGGCCGCCCTCACCCAGCAGGTGATCCTGGCCCACCACCTGGTCCAGGGCCTGGGGCCGCAGGCGGTCGGCAAGCGGCGCGCCGGGAGGATGGATGCCGGAGGCTTCGAACAGGTCAGTCATGGGGCCAAGCCCTAAGGGATAGCCCCACCGGTTTCATCCTTTTTCCCGAGCGTGCACACGCGCACCCGGCGGAAAAAAAACACAGTCTCATCTGTCTTATCTGTCTCATCTGGCCGGGATGGCCCGGATTTCGGGACAGAGGCGACCAGATCAGGGCAGTCGACCATTCAGGCGGCGGCCTCCACGCAGGATGGTGATCTCGGACCCACGCTGGGCGCGGGACAGTGCGGCCAGGGATGTGGTGGCTCGACCATCGATCTGCAAGATCACGTCATTGGGGCGCAGGCCGATGCGGGCCGGGATGCTGCCCCGCTGCAGGCCGGTAACGATGATGCCGGTGGCAAAGGGATCGGCCCCGAGGCGATCGGCCAGGGCCGGGTTGAGGGCCACGCCCTGCAGGCCGGCAAAGACGCCCTGGTCAACCATGGTGCCCTTGACCTCGGCATTGCCCGGCAGGGTGTCGACGCGGACATTGACCGTCTGCTGGCGGCCATCGCGCAGCAGGGTCACGGCCACGGTCTCGTTGTTGGCCTTGGTGCCGATACGGAAGTTCAGGCCGCCCTGGTCATTGACCTCGGCCCCGTCGATGGCGGTGATGACGTCGCCCAGCTCGATCCCGGCGCGGGCTGCCGGTCCCTGGGCATAGACGTCGGTGACCACCAGGCCCTGGGGTCGCGGCAGGCCCAGGCTGCGGGCCGCGTCAGAGGTCATGGCATCGCCCTTGACCCCGATCCACTGGCGCACGACCGACTTCTCGCCGCCGACCGCCGAATCCACCACGCGGCGCACCATGGTGGCCGGGACCGCAAAGCCCACGCCGCTGGACGAGCCCGAGCGCGAGAAGATGGCGGTGTTGATGCCGATCAGGTCCCCGTCCATGTCGTCCAGGGCCCCGCCCGAGTTGCCGGGGTTGATGGGGGCGTCGGTCTGGATGAAGGAGCCGGAATCGGTGATGCCCGTCTCGGTCCGGTTCAGGGCCGAGATGATGCCATTGGTCACGGTCTGGCCCACGCCGAACGGGTTGCCGATGGCCAGGACCAGGTCGCCCACCAGCTGTTCTTCCTGGTCGTCGATCCGCAGGACCGGCAGGTCACCGTCCAGGTTCTCGAGCTGGAGCACGGCGATGTCGGAGCGCTCGTCGGCCAGCAGCACCCGGGCCGGGAACTCGCGCCGGTCGTTCAGGGTGACGCGGATTTCCTGCATCCCCTGGATGACGTGGTTGTTGGTCACGACAATGCCGTCCGGGCGCACGATCACGCCCGAGCCGACCGAGCCGGTCTGGCGCTGGCCCGGCAGGCCCCAGAAGGGGTCGCGATACTGCTGCACGCCCCGGGCGGCGATATTGACCACGGCGGGGGCCGCCTGCTGGACCACGGGGGCGAAGCTGGACTTCATCTCCAGGGCCGTGCGCGGCACTTCGCGCGGCTGTTCGGAAAAGACCCCTTCCTGAGCCTTGGTCGCCTGGGGCTGGCCACAGGCCGAGAGCAGGAGGGCAGCGGCAATCGCCAGTCGTGAGGTCTTCATCGCTTTGCAGTCTCGTTCAGTGCAGCCTCGTTGCCGAGGCCGGTGTCTTGCCTATAGCGCAACGGCTTTTGGTCAGGATCAAGGCCAAAAAGCCAAGCTTCGGCCCGGTGGCCACTGCGCTGTCAAACGGCGCGGCCCTCGGCCCGTTCCGCGCGCCGGGCGGTCATCCAGCCGATCACCCCGCCCAGGGCCAGGACCGCCGCGGCCAGATAGAAGGCCAGGCCCGGATTGGGGGCCCAGGCCCCCTGCTCTACCGAGCGCGAATAGACCCAGCCAAAGAAGAGGGGCGAGGCCACCCCGGCGATGGAGGCGACGCTCATGTTCGCGCCCTGCAACTGGCCCTGCTCGCTCTCGCTGACGCGGCGGGTCATCAGGGACTGCATGGTGGGCATGGCCAGGCCCCACAGGGCATTGGGCAGCATGGCGATGACAAAGGCCAGGCCCGTCGGGGCCCAGCCCATCATGGCCACCCCGACCGCCCCGCCGAACAGGCCAAAGACCATGGTGGGCCGGTCCCCGAAGCGGCGCGCGGCCGGTCCCACAAGCAGGCCCTGGACCACCATGTCCAGCACCCCGACCAGGGCGAGCAGCATCCCGACCTGCCACGGACCCCAGCCATAGCGCAGGCCTGCATAGAGGACGAAGACCGCCGAAAAGACGTGGTGGGCGAAGTAGAGGAGGAAGTTCACGGCGGCCAGGCCCGCCAGTTCGACGTGCCGCTTCAGCAGGATCATGGCCCCGACCGGATTGGCACGGTGCCAGCTGAAGGCCATCCGCTTCTCGGGGGCCAGGCTCTCGGGCAGGATGAACAGGCCATAGAGGAAGGCCAGGCCCGACAGGCCACCGGCCACCCAGAAGGGCACCCGCGGCCCATACTCGCCCAGGAAGCCGCCCAGCACAGGCCCCAGGACAAAGCCGCCCGAAAAGGCCGCGCCGATCAGGCCATAGGCCCTGGCCCGTTTCTCGGGCTCGGTGATGTCGGCCATATAGGCATAGATGGTGGTGAAGCTGGACGAGGTGATGCCGGCCAGCAGGCGTCCGGCGGCCAGCCACCACAGGTTGGGGGCCAGGGCCATCAGCACATAATCCGCCGCCAGGCCCGCGCAGCTGATCAGGATGACGGGCCTGCGCCCATACTGGTCCGACAGCGAGCCTATGACCGGCGAGGCCAGGAACTGCATCCCCGCCCACAGGGCCACGAACAGGCCGTTCAGCAGTCCCGCCTGGGCATTGGAGCCGACAAAGTCCTCGATCAGGCGCGGCAGGACGGGGATGACGATCCCCATGGCCACGATGTCCAGGACCGCCGTCACCAGGATGAAGGCGATGGCGGCGCGCCGGACCTTGGGCGGATGTGCGGACATGGGATTCCTGGAGGGCTCGTCCTCGACCGGGATCGAGGACGCGATCCTACCTCAGGCCTAGCGGACCGTCACCGGCAAGGTGTCCTCGGGGCGACCGTCGCCCCTGGGCACCTCGATGCCCAGCAGGCGGCCCAGCAGGGGCTGGACATCGACGCTGTCCAGCTCGGCGAGCTGGCGGCCCCGGACCACGCCGGGACCGTGGGCGATGAAGACGGCGGCCATCTGGGGCGACTGGTTGTCATAGCCGTGGGCCCCGCCCGGGCGGGTGACAGGGCGGGCGCGGGTGGCCAGCAGCCAGCCCGGCTCCGAGGCGCAGACGATGTCCGAGACGCGCGGGTTGCTGCCCAGGACGAAGCGGGCCGGGATCTCGCCCTTCTTCCAGCAGTCCAGGTGCGGGCGCGAGCCCAGCAGGCCGGCCTCGACCTCGGCCTCGCGGCCCGGCACGACGTTCAGGAAGCTGACCGCGCCGGAATAGACGATCTGGACCGCCGCCGGGTCGATCAGGTCATCCAGGACCGTGACGCGGTCCGGCGAGGTGGCGGCCATGCCGTGATCCGAGACGATGACCAGGACCGTATTGTCATAGAGGCCGAGTGCCTTCAGCCCCTCGACCAGGCGGCCGATCGAGGCATCAACGGTGCGCAGCGCCTCGGCGGTCTCGGGCGCGTCGGGGCCGAAGCGGTGGCCCTGGGTGTCGACGATGTCGAAATAGAGGGTGGTCAGCTGCGGGCGCTCGGCCTGCGGCAGGTCCATCCAGGCCAGGACCTGGTCGACGCGGGCATTGTCGGCCATGCTCTGGTTGAACTCGGTCCAGTAGGAGGGGCGCACGCCGCGGATCTCGGCCTCGGAGCCGGGCCAGAACATGGTGCCGGTGCGGATGCCCGCGCGCTCGGCCGTCACCCAGATCGGCTCGCCCTGGTCCCACCAGCGGCGGTCGGTCACGGCCTGCTTGTTGCCCAGGGAAAAGCGGCCCAGCTCGGCATCGACCATGTTGTTGCCGACGATGCCGTGGTGGTCCGGGTGCAGGCCCGTGACCAGGGTGTAGTGGTTGGGGAAGGTCACGCTGGGGAAGGACGGGCGCATGGAGCCCGACGCGCCCCCGGCGGCCAGGCCGGCCAGGACCGGGGTATGGCCCCGGTTCAGGTAGTCGGCGCGGAAACCGTCGATGGAGACCAGGATGACGTTGGGCCGGGCCGCAGCCGGGGCCTGGACCTCGGCCTGATCAAGGGCGGCCAGGTCCGGGGCCGTGGCCGCCGCGCAGGCCGTCATCATCAGGGCCAGGGACACGCCGGCAGACAGGCGCAAGAGGCGGGACATCATTGGGTTACTCCGAAGCAGCTTCGGGCGGACTGCCTAAACTCAATCTGTAACAGCCAGAAGACGTCTTGTGCGCTTATCCCCACCCGTCCAGTCTGCGTGAATGGACCCGGTTATCCAGACTCACGACCTGACACGGACCTATGGCGCGGTGCGGGCGCTTGACGGGCTGGACCTGAGTATCCCGCGCGGCGGGGTCTATGGCATCCTGGGGCCCAATGGCGCGGGCAAGTCGACCCTGTTCCGCATCCTGCTGGGCCTGGTCCAGCCCAGCCAGGGCCAGGTGCGGGTGCTGGGCCATCCGACCGGGGACCCGGCGGTGATGCGCCGCCTGGGCTCGATGATCGAGACGCCGCGCTTTGCACCCTACATGACAGCGCGCCAGGTGCTGCGCTGGCTGGCCCTGGCCCATGGCATGGACCGGGCGATCAATCCCGCCGACTGGCTGGATCGCGTCGGCCTGGGCGAAGCGGCCGACCGCAAGGTGCGCGGTTTTTCGGTCGGCATGATGCAGAGGCTGGGCGTGGCCGCCGCCCTGATGACCCGGCCCGACCTGGTGATCCTGGACGAGCCGACCAGCGGCATGGACCCGCCCGGCATCCAGGAAATGCGCAGCCTGATCCGCAGCCTAGCCGATGAGGAGGGCGTCACCATCATCCTGGCCAGCCACCAGCTGCTGGAGGTGCAGCGCGTCTGCGACCGCGTGGCCATCCTGAACCGGGGCCGCCTGGCGGCCGAGGGGCGGGTCAGCGACCTGGTCGCGGACGGCCAGCGCCTGCGCCTGTCCGCCACGCCCCTGGCCCAGGTCCTGTCCGTGCTGGGCGAGCGGGGCCAGATGGACGGCGACGCGGTCCTGGCCAGCATCCCCCGCGCCGAAGGCCCTGCCCTGCTGCGCGCCCTGGTCGAACAGGGCGTCGAGATTGACGAGGCCCGCTGGGTCGGCACCGACCTGGAGGCCGTCTTCATGGCCCAGACGACGACGGAGGCGACCCATGCTGGCTGATGCCTTCCGCGCCGAGATGTATCGGCTGTCGAAGAACCGCGTGACCCTGTTCTGGGCAGTGGCCTTTGTGCCCCTGGCCTTCCTGATCGGCGGGCTGGCGTCAGGCTTGTTCATTGTCAGCAAGACCCGCGACATGGCGGCCGAGCTGGCGGTCGGCGGGGTGACCGCCACGACCAACCTGGCCGATCCCCTGATGGTGGTTGCGGGCCAGGTCAGCAACCTGGCCAGCCTGGCCTTCCTGATGATCGGGGCGGCCATCCTGTTTGCCGGTGACTATCGCTGGGAGACCTGGCGGCTGGTCATCGCCCGCAACAGCCGGCTCAACCTGGTGCTAGGCAAGCTGCTGGCGCTGGGCGTCATGATCGTGGCGGCCAGCCTGGCCTTCGTGCTGGCGGGGGCGATCATCCTGGTGGGGATCGGCCTCTATGAGAGCGGAGGCGTGGGCTTTGCCTTCACAGCCAGGCATTGGGGCCAGTTCGGCGGGCTCTGCCTGACCGGGATCGCGCGCCTGCTGCAGGTCATGGTGCTGGGGCTGCTGGCGGCGGTCGTGACCCGCTCGCTGATGGCGGCCCTGTTCGTGCCCTTCATCATCAGCATCGCCCAGGACTTTGCCGCAAAGCTGCTGGGCGTCCTGGAGATCGCGCCGACGGACTGGCAGGCTGTCTTCCTGTCACCGGGGCTGGCCGCCGAGCACCTGAAGCAGGCCATCAGCTTCAGCCTGCCCCCCGCGCTGGGCGAGAGCCTGGTGCCGCTGTCCGTGGGCAGCCTGGCCGTGTGGATCGTGGTGCCCGTGGGCCTGTCCCTGCTGCTGTTCCAGCGTCAGGGCCTGTCGAAGGAATAGGCGCTCACAGACGCTTTTCCATGAAGACGTCCGCCCGGGCATAGGGGGTGTCCTGGGCGGGCAGCCAGGCGAAGCCAAAGCTCTCATAGAGCCGGATGGCCGGGATCAGGGCCGAGTTGGTCTCGATATAGAGGCGGCTGGCCCCCTGGGCGCGGGCGTGATCCTCCAGCGCCTGCAGGATCAGGCGCGACAGGCCCTGGCCCCGTGCCGACGGCGTCACGGCCATCTTGGCCACCTCATAGCCCCCGTCCCCCATGGGCATCAGGGAGCCGCAGCCCACGGCCTGGTCCGCCGCGTCGAGCGCCAGGACGATGTGCCCGCCGCGATCCAGTACCTGGCCCTGGGGATCACCCAGGACCTTCAGATCCTTGGGCTCCAGGACAAAGCCCGCCTCCAGGATCCAGGCCTCGTTCAGGGCCTTCCAGGCGGCGGCATGGCGCGGGGAATAGGAAACAATGGCACAGGGCGACGCGGACATGGCTCCCTATTGCGCCGCTTGCGCCCCGGGGCAAGCCCGGCGATGAACCGCCAAAGCAAAAGGGCGGCCGGATTGCTCCAGCCGCCCCTTAAAGCCTCAGTCCCTTGCGGGATCAGATCAGGCTTCTTCGCCTTCGACGGCGAAGACCGGACCGGAGTCCTGGCCCTTGGCAGCGGTGTCGCGGTCAACGAACTCGATGACAGCCATCGGGGCGTTGTCGCCGTGACGGAAACCGGCCTTCATGATGCGGATGTAGCCGCCGTTACGCTCGGCATAACGCGGAGCGATGGTTTCGAACAGCTTGCCGACTTGCGGCACATCGCGAACGGCGCTGATGGCCTGACGACGAGCGTGCAGGTCGCCGCGCTTGGCGAGGGTGACCAGCTTCTCGACGAAGGGACGCAGTTCCTTGGCCTTGGGCAGGGTCGTGGTGATCTGCTCGTGCTTGATCAGCGAGGCAGCCATGTTGGCGAACATGGCCTGGCGGTGGCTGACCGTACGGCCGAGCTTACGATAGGCGGCGCCGTGGCGCATCGGGGTCTCTCCTACTCAACCCTGGTTTCCCTGCCCTGATCAGTTTGGCGGGCGGGACCTGGGGCCTCTCAATTTAACCGCCCCAACCGATCCATCTCGGGACCTGGGCGGAGGGGTTAATGATCAGATCTGGTCGTCGAACTTCTTGGCCAGATCTTCGATGTTTTCGGGCGGCCAGTTCGGCACGTCCATGCCGAGCGACAGGCCCATCGTCGCGAGAACTTCCTTGATCTCGTTCAGCGACTTGCGGCCGAAGTTCGGGGTGCGAAGCATTTCGCCCTCGGTCTTCTGGATCAGGTCGCCGATGTAGACGATGTTGTCGTTCTTCAG
>JAEYQX010000034.1 GCA_023409795.1 Pseudomonadota bacterium | reverse complement strand
GCCATTCGGAGCTGGATGAGCCCGTCATCGCCGTCGCCGCCTCCCAGGGCCGTGGCTTTGTCGGTGATGCCGGTGCGGCGGCGGGCATCTACTTCCGCTCGGACCACTTCCCGCTGGCCAAGCGCGGTGTGCCCATGGCCTACCTGTCCTCGACCGGCGAGTTCGTCGATGCCCCGATCGAGCCGCGCCTAGCCAAGGCCGCCGACTACCGGGCCAACCGCTATCACCAGGCCGCCGACGAATGGGAAGCCGACTGGGATTATCGCGGCATGCTCCAGGACCTGGAAGTCGTCTACAAGGTCGGCATGGACCTGGCCAACAGCCGCACCTGGCCGCAGTGGAAGCCGGGTTCGGAGTTCGGCCCCGCCCGTGCCGAAAGCGCCGACCAGCGCCAGTAGGCCTTGCGGGTCGGGTGACCCTCGCAAGATGACAAATAAGTAACGGACGGTTCCGCACGGAACCGTCCTATCACCTGTGCCGACAGTGACCACGGCCCTGGGGGACCCTTACATGTATCGTCGGATCTATTGCGGCGTGGCCGCACTGGCCCTGCTTTGTGCAACAGGGACCGCCTCGGCCCAGGACTTCTCGACGCAGCGCCTGTCCGACAGCGTGCGCCACATCAGTTCCGATGACTTCCAGGGCCGCTATCCCGGCACGATCGGCGAGGGGCGCACTCTGGAATGGCTGCAGACCCAATACCAGGCGCTGGGCCTGGAACCGGGTGGCCGCGACGGACAGTGGCTGCAGCCGGTCGAGCTGAAGCGCTATACCCCGGTCGAGGGCGCGGCCAAGGCCAGCTGGACCGATGCCCAGGGCCAGGTCCACGCGCTGGAGGTCGGCAAGGACATCCTGCTGCGCGCCATTTCAAATGATGGTGCCGCTGACCTCCAGAACCTGGGCGTGGTCTTTGCCGGCTATGGCATCGTGGCCCCCGAGCGCGGCTGGGATGACTATGGCAGCCTGGACGTGACCGGAAAGATCGTCCTGGTCGTGGCGGGCGAGCCGGACGGCGACCTGTTCAACGGCCCCTATACGACCAACTACCAGTCCGGGGCCTACAAGGCCGACGAGGCCAGGCGTCGGGGGGCGGTCGCCGTCCTGACCGTGTCCAAATCAGGGGCCGAGGACGCCGCCTGGACCCGCAGCGCCCAGTTCAACAATCGCCAGCGCGCCCAGGCACCCGGTGCGGCCGATCTGGAAGCCACCGGCTCGATCAATGCCGACGTGGCCAAGGCGCTCGGCCTGGACCTCGACGTCCTGATGCCGCAGCTGGGCTCGGGCGACTTCCGCGCCTTTGACCTGGAGGGGCTCAGCCTGTCGCTGGAAACCGCCGAGACCATCGACGTGCTGAAGACCAACAACTTCATCGCCCGCATTCCCGGCACGACCCATCCGGAAGAGACGGTGATCTATTCCGCCCACTGGGACCACGTGGGCATCAATGAGCGCGTCGCCGGCCACGACAAAATCCATAACGGGGCCTGGGACAATGCCTCGGGCACGGTCGGACTGGTCGAGATGGCCCGCGCCTTCAAGGCGGGCGAGACCCCGGCGCGCACTGTCGTCTTCCTGCACGTGACCGCCGAGGAGATGGGCCTGCTGGGGGCTTATGCCTATACGGCCGATCCGATTTATCCGCTGGAAACCACGGTGGCCAACATCAACATCGATATGCTGCCGATCACCGGGCCGACCCATGACCTGCCGATCTTCGGCAAGGGGCAGAACAGCCTGGAAGACAGCCTGCAGGCCCTGGCCGACACCCAGGGCCGCCGTGTCACCGACGACTACCAGCCGGCCCAGGGCTTCTATTATCGCTCTGACCACTTCCCGTTCGCGCGGGCAGGCGTCCCGGCCCTGATGACCTGGCATGGCTGGGACTGGGTCGAGGGCGGTCGCGAAGCCGGCGAGGCAGCCTGGAAGGCCAAGTTCGGCGCTGACTACCACCGGCCCAGCGACGAGTGGTCCGAGGCCCTGGACTGGCGCTCGGCCGTGCAGAACCTGACGCTGCTGTATCGCCTGGGCCTGGACCTGGCCAACAGCCGCCAGTGGCCGACCTGGAAGCCTGCCTCGGAGTTCGGACAGGTCCGCGAACGCTCGGCCGACGCCCGCCAGTAGGGCAGGGGCTTTCGGGACAGAGACGGAGGGGCGGGTAAAGCCAGCCCCTCCGCCGCCGTCTCCACGCCGGGAGAGGGTTCAGACTGCGGCCAGGGCCTGTTCCAGATCGGCGATCAGGTCGTCGATATGTTCGATGCCGACCGAGAGGCGCACCGTGTCCTCGGTCACGCCCGCCTTCTCCAGCTCTTCGGGCGACAGCTGGCGGTGAGTGGTCGAGGCCGGATGGCAGACCAGCGACTTGGCATCGCCGATGTTTACAAGGCGGGTGAACAGTTTGACCGCATCCTGGAAGCGGGCACCCGCCTCGCGGCCCCCCTTCACGCCAAAGGTCAGAAGACCCGAGGCCTTGCCGCCGAAATATTTCCGGATCAGCGGATGGGAGGCGTGGTCCTCAAGGCCGGCATAGTTGACCCACTCGACCTTGGGGTGGGCCTTCAGCCACTTGGCGATGGCGGTGGCGTTCCCGACGTGGCGGTCCATGCGAAGGGCCAGCGTTTCCAGGCCCTGCAGGATCAGGAAGCTGTTGAACGGGGAGATGGCCGCGCCGGTATTGCGCAGCAGGACCGTGCGGACGCGGCCGATGAAGGCGGCTGGCCCCAGCGCCTCGGTATAGACGACGCCGTGATAGCTGACTTCCGGTTCGTTCAGGCGGCGGAAGCGTTCCTTGTGCTCAGCCCAGGGGAAGGTGCCGCCGTCCACGATGGCCCCGCCGATCGAGGTGCCGTGCCCGCCGATATATTTGGTCAGCGAATGGATGACGATGTCCGCGCCATGTTCGATCGGGCGAGTCAGATAGGGGGTCGGCACGGTGTTGTCGACGATCAGCGGCACGCCCCGGGCATGGGCCGCTTCAGCCAGGGCGGCAAAGTCCACCACATTGCCCAGGGGGTTGCCGATGGACTCGCAGAACACCGCCTTGGTGCGTGCATCGGTATTGGCGGCGATGGCGTCCACGTCGCTGGCGTCGATGAAACGCACCTCGATGCCGTACTGGGGCAGGGTGTGGGCAAACAGGTTGTAGGTGCCGCCGTAAAGGGTGCTGGTGGCGATGATGTTGTCGCCGGCCTCGGCCAGCGTCAGAATGGCATAGGTGATGGCCGCCTGGCCCGAGGCCACCGTCAGGGCCGCAATGCCGCCCTCCAGCGCTGCAATGCGCTGTTCCAGCACATCGGACGTCGGGTTCATGATGCGGGTGTAGATGTTGCCCGCCACCTTCAGGTCGAACAGGTCGGCCCCGTGCTGGGTGTCGTCAAAGGCATAGCTGGTGGTTTGATAGATCGGCACCGCGACGGACTTGGTCGTCGGATCGGGCGAATAGCCGGCGTGAACCGCCAGAGTGTCGAATTTGAATGACAAAGGTGAGCCTCCCGTCTCGGATAGGCGCACAAACTAGCAGGGCGGCCCGATGGACCGCCCTGTAGAAAAACTGCCGTTACGCTTAGAAGGTCTAAGGTCTCGAGCTGCTCTACACAGTGTCATCCTCGGCCTTGTGCTGAGGATCCAGAGACGTAGGCCTGTCTTCTAAGTCCACCTCCCTCGCGTTTATGGATCCTCGGGACAGGCCCGAGGATGACGCGCGGGGCTGGCGACCTAGTTGTTGAACAGGAAGTGCAGGACGTCGCCGTCCTTGACCACATAGGCCTTGCCTTCGGCGCGCATCTTGCCCGCTTCCTTGGCGGCGGTTTCACCCTTGAGCGCGACATAGTCGTCAAAGGCGATGGTCTCGGCGCGGATGAAGCCCTTTTCGAAGTCGGTGTGGATCACACCGGCGGCCTGCGGGGCGGTGGCACCGACCGGAATGGTCCATGCGCGCGCTTCCTTCGGGCCCACGGTGAAATAGGTCTGCAGGCCCAGCAGCTTGTAGGCTTCGCGGATCAGGCGGTTCAGGCCCGGCTCTTCAAGACCGAGGGTTTCCAGGAATTCTGCTGATTCCTCGTCGTCGAGGACGGCGATTTCGGATTCGATCTGGGCCGAGATCACGACCGAGTTGGCGTTGTCCTTGGCGGCGCGCTCGGCGACCAGCTTGGACAGCTCATTGCCCTTGTCGGCGGAGGCTTCCTCGACATTGGCGACATAGAGGGCCGGCAGGGCGGTCAGCAGTTGCAGCATGTCCCAGGCCTTGCGGTCTTCCTTGGACACATCGGCCAGACGCGCGGGCTTGCCTTCGCGCAGTTGCTCCAGCGCCATGTCGATCAGCTTGAGGTTCAGCTGGGATTCCTTGTCGCCCCCCTTGGCGCGCTTTTCGACCTGGACGCGACGGCGCTCCAGGCTTTCCAGATCGGCCAGCATCAGCTCCGTCTCGATGATTTCGAGGTCCGAGATCGGGTCGATGCGGTTTTCGACGTGGGTGATGTCATCGTCGACGAAGCAGCGGGCGACGAAGGCGATGGCGTCGCAGTCACGGATGTTGGCCAGGAATTGGTTGCCCAGACCTTCACCCTTGGAGGCACCGCGCACCAGGCCGGCCACGTCCACAAAGGTGATGCGGGCCGGAATGATTTCCTTGGAGCCGGCGATTTCGGCCAGCTGGTTCAGGCGGGCTTCCGGCACGGCCACGTCGCCGGTGTTCGGCTCGATGGTGCAGAACGGATAGTTTGCAGCCTGGGCTGCCGCCGTCTTGGTCAGGGCGTTGAACAGGGTGGACTTGCCGACGTTGGGCAGGCCGACGATCGCGACTTTAAGGGCCATGGTATTCCTCGTGAGCGCGTGCCTTTAGCCGGTTCAGCCGCGTTTGTCAGGTCGGGTAACGAA
>JAEYQX010000031.1 GCA_023409795.1 Pseudomonadota bacterium | reverse complement strand
GGCCTGGCGAGCGGCCTCGGCCGCTTCCAGTGCCCTGTCCAGTTCCGGGGCACGGGCGGGGGCGGCGGCAATCTCGGCCTTGAGTCGGGTCAGGTCGGCGTCCAGCCGGTCCAGCTCGCGGGTGGCGTCAGCGGCCATCCGCTCTTCGCGTTCGATGTCGGCCAGGATGCGGGCGACGTCGGCATTCAGGCGCTCGACCTCGGCGCGGGCGGCCTGTTCGGCCATGTCGAGGCGGTCGCGTTCCAGCGTCGAGCGGTGCAGCAGGGCCGCTGCGACGGCGTCTTCCTCGCGGGCGGGCTTGACGGCCTCATGGGCGCGGGCGGCATCGGCCTCGGCCCGGCTGACAGCGCTGGTCGCCTCGGCCACCAGCCGGTCGGCATCGCGCAGTTCCTGGGTGGCGGTTTCAGCAGCGGCCCTGGCGTCGGTCCAGCGGACATAGAGCAGGGCCGACTGCAGGGCGCGGATCTCGGCCGAGATCTTCTTGTATTTCTCGGCCTGGCGGGCCTCGCGGCGCAGCTTGCCCAGGGTGGATTCCAGCTCGCGCCCAATGTCTTCCAGTCGTTCCAGGTTGGACTCGGCGGCCTTGAGGCGAAGCTCGGCCTCGTGGCGGCGGGTGTGCAGGCCCGCCACGCCGCCGGCCTCTTCCAGGATGCGGCGACGGTTCTGTGGCTTGGCGGCGATCAGTTCGGAGATCTGGCCCTGGCGCACCAGGGCGGGGCTGTTGGCCCCGGTCGAGGCATCGGCGAACAGCAGCTGGACGGCGCGGGCGCGGACCTCCTTGCCATTGATGCGATAGGTCGAGCCCTGGCCCCGGTCGATCCGGCGCGAGACCTCCAGCACCGGGGCGTCGGTAAAGGGCTGGGGTGCCCGCTTCTGGGCGTTGTCGATGGTCAGGCTGACTTCGGCATGGCTGCGCGGCGGACGGCCGCTGGCCCCGGCGAAGATGACGTCGTCCATGCCCTGGCCACGCATGGCCTTGGCCGAGTTGGCCCCCATGACCCAGCGCAGGCTTTCCAGCACATTGGACTTGCCGCAGCCATTGGGCCCGACAATGCCGGTCAGGCCGGACTCAATCTGAACTTCCGCCGCGTCGACGAAGGATTTGAAGCCGACGAGCTTCAGTCTCTGGAATTGCATGGCGTGGGATTAGTGGCCCGAAACGAGCGGGTCGATGGCCGCCGACAGCGAGGCGAGCGACGGATCGGCCACGCGCCGGCCATTGACGAAGAAGGTCGGGGTGCCGCTGACGCCGGCGGCGATGGCCGCGCTGATGTCGGCCTGCATGGCGGACTGGGTCGCCGGATCGCCCAGGCAGGCGTCGATCTGGGCCTCGGTGCGACCGCTGGCGCTGATGGCCGCATTGAACCAGGCGGCGGCATCGCGGCTGGCGAACAGGGCAGCCTGGCCGCTCATGAAGCTCCTGGCCACATCGAAGAACTTGCCCGGAACGGCGCAACGGCCCACGGCCGCCGCCGTGGCGGCCACCTGGACCGGCTGGGTCGGCATGTCGCGAAAGACCAGGCGCACCTTGCCCGTGTCGATGTAGCGGGCCCTGAACTGGGGCAGGACCGTATTGTGCCAGTCGGCGCAGTGGTTGCAGGTGAAGGAGGCGTACTCGATCACCGTCACCGGGGCGTCGGCGCGGCCCAGGATGCGGTCAGTGGCCGTGACGGCCGGGACGGGCCGGGTTTCCTGGGCGGCGGCCGGGGCCTCGGCCAGCGCCGGGGCCGCAGCCAGGGCAAGGCCCGTGGCCAGGGCCAGGGCGGACAGGGTGCGGATCATTGCTCAGCTCCCAAAAGGGCGTCGATCCTGGACGACAGGTTTTCGAGCGTCGGGTCGGTGACGACCTCGCCATTGACCATGAAGGTCGGGGTGCCGGTCACGCCAACCGCCTGGGCCTGCTGGATGCGGGTGCCCATGGCCGCGACGGCCTCGGGGTCGGAGATGCAGTTCTTGAACGCCACCTCGTCCATGCCGTGCTCCTGGGCGATGCGCAGCAGGACGGTGCGCGGGGCCGAGGTCGCCATTTCGGGCTGGGCCTTCATGATCTTGTCGACCACGTCGAAATAGCTGTCCTCGCCGGCGCAGCGCGCGACCAGGAAGCCGGCCACGGCGATGTCCTGGGGTGGGGTCGGGAACTCGTGCAGGACGTAGCGGACCTTCTTGTTGTCCACATACTTTGTCTTGAACTGGGGCCAGACCTCGCTCTGCCAGGCCGCGCAGGCGGAGCAGGTGACCGAGGCATACTCGACCACCGTCACCGCAGCGCCTTCGTCAGCACCCAGACCAATATTGCCCTGCTTGGGCACTTCCGGCTCGCCCTTGCCGCAGGCGGCCAGAAGCAAGACGGCACCGAGGGCAGCGCCCATTGCAAAAGATGGTTTCATTCTGCTGCCCCCTTAGACGTCCTCAGGCCCCGTGACCAGTGCTGCTTAAGTCAGCCTTACTTGGCCAGTGCGGCATCAATGGCCGTCGACAGGCCGCTGAGGCTGGAGTCAGCCACCTTGACGCCGTTGACCAGGAAGGTCGGGGTGCCGGTCACGCCTGCGTCGATGCCGGCCTTGATGCGGTCGCTCATGGCCTGGATGGCCTGTTCGTCGCGGATGCAGGCCTCGGTCTGCTCCTGGCTCAGGCCAGCGGCGGCGGCGGCGCGGAACAGGGTCGTGCGCGGGGCCACGCCGGCGGCCCACTCGCTCTGGCTGGCCATGATGTCGTGGACGACGTCGAAGTATTTGTCCTCGCCCGCGCAGCGGGCGATCAGGAAGCCGGCGACGGCGATGTCCTGGGGCGGGGTCGGGAACTCGCGGAAGACGAAGCGGACCTTGTTGGTGTCCACATACTTGGCCTTGAACTCGGGCCAGACCTGGGCATTCCAGGCCGCGCAGACGCCGCAGGTGACCGAGGCGTATTCAACGACCGTGACCTTGGCCCCCTCGGGTGCGCCCTTGGCCATGTCGCCCTCGGAAGCGCCGCCGGTCTTGCCCGAGCAGCCGGCCACCGTGGCCATGGCGGCGAGGGTGGCTGCGGCGATCGCGGCGCGGCGGCTCATCGAAGCGTAGCGGGACCGGGTCATGGCAAATCCTTGAGTAGTTTTTAACTCTGAAGAATAGCGCGATTCCGAGACGGTCGCGCCGGATGAAATTCATCGACAACAGATGCGGCAGAGTTTTGTCAACGCGAACCGTTTTCCGGAGGCAGGGAAAGCACGGCCCGGCCCAGCTTCTGGAAGGCGTTTTTCAGCGCGTCGGGGACGGGCTCGAGCGAGGCCTGCAACTCGACCTCGGCCGAGGCGGGCAGGGGCGGCAGGGCGCGGCGACCGGCAGGGCGGGGCTTGGCCCCGGCGTCGGCCAGCGGCTTGACCGGCCCTTGCTGAATGCGAAGCTTGTCGACAGCCCGCATGCCCAGGAACAGGTTCACCCGCTCGATGATGTCCTCGGACTGGTGCTGGACCAGCAGGGCCGCAGCCCCGACCACGCGCAGTTCCAGGGTGCCGGGGTTGCCACCACGCCCCTTGGTCATCTTCTGCGGGCGGCAGACGCGGGCCAGGCGTTCGCCGACGATCTCGCTCCAGCGCGGCTCCAGCGCACTGGCCCCGCGACCGAACTGGGCGTCCAGCTTCTTGATCAGCGGTGCCAGGTGGCGACCGGCCGGTGGCGGCGGGCGCAGCGGCGGCCGGGTCCGGCACCGGGCCAGGATTTCGCGGGCTTCGCTTTCGGTAGGCAGTGTGCGGCGCATTCGTCCTATATAGCCTGACCTATGCCTGACGTCCCCTCCCTCCGCACAGCTCTTCTTGACTGGTATGACCAGAATGCGCGCCGCCTGCCCTGGCGGGCACCGCCCGGCGCGGATTATCGCACCGATCCCTATCGGGTCTGGCTGTCCGAAGTCATGCTGCAGCAGACGACCGTGCCCCATGCCGCGCCCTATTTCGAGCGGTTCACGACGCGCTGGCCGACGGTTAGCGACCTGGCGGCGGCAGAGGATGCCGAGCTGATGGCCGCCTGGGCGGGGCTGGGCTATTACGCCCGCGCCCGCAACCTGCACGCC
>JAEYQX010000159.1 GCA_023409795.1 Pseudomonadota bacterium | reverse complement strand
TGCTCCAGGTTGGTGCGGAAGACGGCCGCGTCGATGCGATCCCGGGCCGACAGGCCCGCCGTCGGCAGGCGGTCCATACGGGCCAGCAGCGCCCGGGTGTGGTCCAGGTAGGCTTCCTGGCTGGCCGGGTCGACCATGGCCAGCCGATGCGGCGGGCCATAGGTGCCGTCCGTCTGGCGAACCCGGCCCGAACGCGCCGCCGCATAGTCCCAGTCGGCGTCATAGAGGGCGCGCAGCTGCGCCGCGACGTCCGATTCCGCCGTCCTGTCGGCGGGCGCGCCTGCCCCGGCCGCCTGCGCCAGGGTCACTGTGGCCGGACTGGCCAGAGCCACCGCCGCACAGGCCGCCATCAGCCACTGTCGCTTCATTATCGCCAAACCCCACTCACCTGGCATCGCCCCAACGAATCCCCCGCCGGGCACCTTTCCCCTGTCTAGCCCGCCGCGACAACCGGGGTAAGCCGCCAGACCCGACTCCGGAACCGGCCATTACGGTTCTGTCTCAAAACCATGCCCAAGCTGACACAGCCCCTGGCTACAGGGCGGCCGAACAAGGATGACAGTCTTGAGTTCAAAGTCCGGCGATCCCCGTCTGCACTGGTGGGAGCAGACCGAGACCCGGGCGCGCGAACGCGACGCCCTGACCGCCGACGAGGTCCGCGCCGCCGGCTATGCCGTGACCGCCTCGACCGGCCGCGCCTCGACCATCGAGGGCCTGAAGTACCAGTTCGAGAGCCGTCCCACCGTCGACCGGGTCGGCAAGTACGACCACTTCTTCCCCAGCGCCTCGGCCAAGTTCGCCATCGCTGAGGACATCGACCTGCAGCTGGGCTACAGCCGCACCATCCGCCGCGCGCCGGTCAGCGTTCTGGCCGGGGTCTGGTCGGTCAATGACGACCTGATGATCGTCACGGCCCCGAACCCGGGCCTTGAGCCGGAAATCTCGGACAACTTCTCGGTCCGCGTGGCCCGGTATTTCGAGCCGGTCGGCCTGCTGGCCATCAACTACTACCGCAACGAGGTGGACGGCCTGTTCCAGACCGAAGACCTGACCGCCGAGGAGTTTGGCTACACCGGCACCGACTATGCCGACTACATGTTCCGCACCACCCGCACCGTTTCGGGCGAGGCCATCAGCATCCAGGGCGTGGAGCTGGAGTTCAACCACTCCATGACCTACCTGCCGGGCCTGCTGGACGGCCTGACCCTGCGCGGCTCCTTCACCCACAACAGCCCCGAGGTGCCGATCGCCGGTTCGTCCGACAACTTCGGCAGCCTGTCGATCGCCTACAACAAGGGGCCGGTGCGCCTGAACGTGAACACGGCCTGGAACGGCGAGAAGTTCAACAGCGTCTCGTCCGGCTCCTACATCAAGGCCCGCACGGTCATGAACATGAGCGGCTCCTACAACATCCGTAAGGGCTTGAGCGCCTACTTCACCCTGCGCAACGTCCTGGATACGCCCATGCACATCATGCTGCCGGGCGTCGAGACCACCGGCGGCTACATCGGCGACCACGCGGGCGACTACCGCGAGTATGGCCGCAGCGGCACCGCCGGCATCCGCTTCGTCTTCTGAGGATCCGGAACATGACATCGAACCCGAACCTGCTGCGTCCCGACCGTCGCCGCCTGCTGGCGGGCGGGGCCGGGCTGGTGGCCGCCTCCAGCTTCGGCATCGCCGGCCTGGCCCAGGCGGCGGTCAACCTGGGCGGCTATGCCTTTGGCCTGGGGGTCGCCGCCGGCGATCCCCTGCCCGACGGCTTTGTCATCTGGACCCGCCTGGCTCCCAAGCCGCTGGAAGAGCACGCGGGCATGCCCATGCGCCGGGTGCCGGTGCTGTGGGAGGTCGCCGAGGACGACCGCTTCGAGCGGATCGTCCGCACCGGCGAGGTGGTGGCCCACCCCGAGCTGGGGCACAGCCTGCACGTCGAGGTCGAGGGCCTGGCCGCCCATCGCCCCTACTTCTATCGCTTCCGCCTGCCGGGCGGAGACGCCAGCCCGGTGGGCATGGCCCGCACCGCCCCCCTGGCCGGGGCGCGGGTTGACGGGGTTCGCCTGGGCGTCGCCGGCTGCCAGCACTACCAGGGCGGGCTCTATACCGCCTTTCGCCACCTGTCCCAGGAAGCGGACCTGGACGCCATCTTCCACTATGGCGACTACATCTACGAGGGCGGCGTGGCGGCCAGCGCCCCGACGGTGCTGGACGCCCAGGGCAACCGCATCAACCGTGCCCACGTCGGCGGCGAGATCTACAGCCTGGACGACTATCGCCGCCGCTATGCCCAGTACAAGTCGGATGCCGATCTCCAGGCCGCCCATGCCTCGGCCGCCTTCATCACCTCGTTTGACGACCACGAGGTCGACAACAACTGGGCCGACACCTTCGACCAGGACGGCACGGACCCGGCAGTCTTCATCCACCGTCGCCGTGCGGCCATGCAGGCCTGGTACGAGAACATGCCCGTGCGCCGCGCCCAGCGCCCGGACGCCCGCGGTGCCCTGACCATGTATCGCCGCCTGGACTATGGCTCCCTGATGCGGATGCACGTCCTGGATACGCGCTCCTATCGCACCGACCAGTATTGCGAGCGGGCCGGACAGGCCCACTGCCGCACCGATGACGGCACAGGCTCGACCATGCTGGGCCAGGCCCAGGAAGCCTGGCTGGACCAGGGGCTGGCCAATGGGGCCGCTGGAACCTGATCGCCCAGCAGGTCTTCGTCATGCCCGTCCTGCGCAAGGCGGCAGACGGCACCGTGACCCGGGGCGGCACCGACACCTGGGGTGGCTATCCCGACGCCCGCCAGCGCCTGGTGAAGTCGATCACCGACAGGGGGCTGACCAATGTCGTGGTCGCCACCGGCGATGCCCACATCCATGCCGTGGGCCACGTGCCCCTGCGTGACGACGAGCTGGACGGCCCTGCCGCCGCGGTCGAGTTCCTGACCACCTCCATCGCCTCGGGCGGCGACGGTGCCCCGGAGACCGAGGGCACACGCGCCATGATGGCCGGCAGCCCGCACATGAAGCTGGTCAACGCCCAGCGCGGCTATCAGGTCTTTGACATCCGCGAGCGGGAATGGCGCACGGACCTGAAGGCGGTTGACCGCATCACCTCACCCGGCGGCCGCCTGTCCACCCTGGCGACCTACCACGTCGAACCCCACCACCCCGCACTCGCCTGACCCTCCAAAGCCAAAGGCCGCCGATCGCAGGATCGACGGCCTTTGCATAGGGCTCAAGGGCTGCCGGTGGTTCCGGCAGCCCTTTTTTCATTCCGTGGGCGGGCCGCCGGCGACGAGGCGGGGGCGCAGGTCGGGAAAGAGGCGGCCCAGTTCGCGGGCCATCAGGGCCGCGTAGAAGTCAGCGCCGTCGCGGCCCAGGTGGACGTTGTCGTAGCGCATCTGCGGGGCATAGGTCCCGCCGATACCGTCGGACACGCCCAGCGGCACGGGCGGCTGGTCGGGCAGGCGCTGGGCGTGGCGATCGCTCCAGGCCTTGCCCCGGGCCTCGAACAGCTGGGTGCTAAGGTGGTTCAGGTCGATCAGCGGGGTCTCGGTCTCGGCGGCGACCCGGCGGATGGCTTCGGCATAGGGGGCGATGGCGTTCACCACGCTGCCGTCCGGGTTGAAGACGCGGCGGGCCAGGGGCGTCGACAGGATGGGCACGGTGCCCGCCGCCCTGACCTCGGCCACCTGGCGGCGCAGGTTGGCGGGGAACTCGGTCTCCACCTCGGTCCAGCGATCGGCCGGGGTGTTTCCATCGTTGTGGGCAAAGCCCAGGACGACATAGGTCTGGCGATAGCCGGGCACCCGGGCCTCGGCCAGCATCATGTCCCAGGAGCCCTCGGCCCGATAGCTGCGTGTCGATCGCCCGCCACGCCCCAGGTTGACGCAGACCACCGCCGCATGGACCCGGTGGGCGCAGAAGGCCCCGCCCCAGCCGCTGTGCGGGGCCATGATGGAATCCCCCGCCAGGATGATCTTGTCCTGGACCAGCACCGGCGCATCGGTCCGCTCGGGATAGCGCAGGGGTGGCTGGGCCTGCGGGGCGGCTGCGGTGCCCAGGGCCAGGCTGGCGATCAGGGCCGCAGCGCTCATGGACGACGCCCCAGATATTCCATGACCGCCTCGGGTTCATCGGTCTGGAGCATGGAGACGCCGTCGCGGATCAGCGCGCCCCAGACGCCGTCGGGATCGGCCAGGCCCAGGCGGTCATCCTCGCCCAGGATGTTGACCCAGATGCGGGTCCCGGCCGGGCGCGGGCTGGCGATGACCGACTGCAGGAAGGCCCGGTCACGCAGGAAGGAGATCTCATAGGCGACCGGGCGATAGGCCTCATAGGCGGCCAGCGGGGCCTGCAGCTCCATGGTGCAGGGCGGCCGCCCGCCCTCGGCACAACGGCCCAGGATCGGCATGAAATGGGTGCGTCCCAGGAAGGGCGCATTGACCATGCGCGGCGCGTCCGGCAGGGCCGTCAGCTTCATCAGCACCTGGTCCGCCATGCCGAGCCGGTCCAGCAGCGCCATGACCTCGGCCTCGTTCTGGACCTTCAGGTCCAGGTTGACCATGACCCGGCCGCGCGCCGCGACCAAGGCCTGTTCCAGGGTGGGAACGGTCTGGTCGGTCAGGGCCGCATCCGCCCCTCCTGCCCCGTCGCGCAGGCGCAGGGCCGTGACCTGGTCCAGCGTCAGGCCCGACAGCGGCCCGGTCGCCTCGGTGGTGCGCTCCAGGCTTTCATCGTGCATCAGCACCAGGGCCCCGTCGGCGGTGTTGCGCACGTCCAGCTCGATCATGTCCACGCCCAGGCGGACGCAGGCCTCGATCGCCGCGATCGAGTTCTCGGGCGCGCCGTTCCAGCAGGCGCGGTGGGCGATCACCATCACCTCGGAGGTGTTGACCATGCGATCGGCAATGGCGCGGGTGTCGGCGACGGCCGGTGCGGCGGCCAGCAGGGCGCCGGCCGAGACCAGGGCGGAAAGCATACCGGCCTTCATCGGGCATCATCCTTGAAGAGCAGGACGTGGTTGGCGACGGGGCGTTCGCGGCCCGGCACCCGGGTATGGATCGGCGAGTTGAGCAGCTTCGGCTGGCCATCGACCCCTTCCGCCGCCAGGGTGGACGAGCCGCCTCCATCCAGATTGATGGCGTCCGAGGCCCCCAATTCGAGGAACAGGTCCTGCAGTTCGGTCATGGTCGCGCCGGCGCTGTGCGCCTGACGGCCATCCACCACGATGATAAAGGCTCTGGAGCCGTCCGCCGATATCCCCATCGAGGTGCGCGGCTGGCGCTGGTTGCGATAGGCCTCGTCATACTTCGGGTCGAAGGCAAGGCGCTGGCCCGCCTGCAGAAGGTGCGGCCCCGATGCCACCCCGTCGGTAAAGCCCTGCGGGCAGACCTGACCCTGGACAATGGCCACCCGCACCTGCTCGAAACAGATCATCGAATCCACGCGGTCATCGATGTCGGTTTCGACCGGCGAGACAATCCGGCCACCACTGAGGACAGCGCCGGAAGCATTCACCGGCTGGCCGACGTGGGGGTAATAGTTGTCGCCGCCATTCGATCCGCCCTTGAACGGAAGGAAATAGTTGGCGTTGATCGCCAGAACTGCGCCGGTCTCCTGCAGATAGGTGCTGGTGAGGCGGCCGGTGAATTCCATGCCCTGGGAATTATCGGCGGGCGTGACCCCAAAGCGCAAGCCGGGGTGGGTCAGGTCGATGGTGACGACATGGGCGCGATAGTCGCCCGGCGTCGGGCTTTCCACCACGTCATGGACATAGGGTACCGCCGCCACGGCCACGGGGCCATTATCCGGCACGGCGGCACAGGCCGCCAAGGCGAGGACGGCCGCTCCGGCCATCATGTATCTGAAGGAAAACACGCGGGACTCCCGATCCTGCATCAGGCAAAAAAGGGGGTGGCACCCCGTTGAGGTGCCACCCGAGGCTTTTTCCGGTTGCCGGTTACATCTTGTAGGAGATGCCGACCCAGAAGGAGCGACCGGTGTAGTTGTGGTCGCGGACCAGCGGGTCATCCAGGTTCTGGATATTGACCCGCGTCTCGTCGAAGATGTTCTTGCCCTCTGCAATCAGCTGGACACGGTCGTTGACGTCCCAGCGCGCCTGCAGGTCGACCTGTTCGTAGGGCGTTTCATAGCGGTCTTCCAACGCGCCCTTGTTGTTCAGGTTGATGGTGTGGAGATAGGCCGACTTCGAGGCATAGGTGGCGCGCAGCTGGATCGGGCCCTCACGATAGAAGACCGAGGCGTTGAACAGACGGCGCGGCTGTTCGCGCATGAAGTTCAGCACCCGGGTCGAGCCGTCGTCCATCAGGATTTCCGACTCGCCGCGTTGCAGCGTCAGGTTGGTCGAGACGCCCAGGTTGCCCAGACGGCCCGGCAGGAAGTCGAGGCGGTTGCGCACCGCATTGAACTCGATCCCGTTCACCTCGGCACCAGCCATGTTCAGCGACTGGCGGAAAGTGACTTCCTCGCCGTTGTACAGACCGGTCGTGCGGCCGGTGAAGATTTCGTTCTCGATCTCCTTGCGGTACACGCCCACCGACAGGATGCCCTGGTTGCGGGGGAAGTAGTATTCCAGGCCCAGGCTGAAGTTGTCGGCTTCGCGCGCCTGCAGATCCGGGTTGCCGCGCGAGATGGTCGTCTCGCCGTCCAGATTGACACTGATCACCTCGCCCAGGGCCAGGGCGCTGGGGTTCGGGCGGCCCACGGCCTTGTAGTAGGAGCCGCGCAGGCGCATGGCCTCGCTCAGGTTCCAGTAGGCCGTAACTGACGGCAGCCAGTTGCCGTATTTGGCATCGTGCTGGACGAAGGTGACATCACCCAGGCCGCTTTGCGGGCGGTTCACATGGGTCGAGGTTTCTTCATAGCGCATGCCGCCGACGATCTTGAAACGGTCGCTGGCATAGATGCCCGACAGATAGGCCGCCGCAACGTCCTCGTGCATTTCGTAGTCGCCCAGCAGGTTGTTCCGGGTTTCCACAAACATCGACGGATTGGCCTGGAAGAAGTCCCAGAACGGCCCGAAGTCCGGCACCAGGA
>JAEYQX010000158.1 GCA_023409795.1 Pseudomonadota bacterium | reverse complement strand
AGATCCTGGTCGTGCGCCACTCGGCCTCGGGGGCTGTGGACCTGCTGTCGCAGAAGGTCGGCTGCGCCGTCGTCAATGCCGGTGATGGCCGCCACGAGCACCCGACCCAGGCACTGCTCGACCTGCTGACCATCCGTCGCACCTTCGGCGATATCGGGGGCCTCAGCGTCGCCATCTGCGGTGATGTCACCCACAGCCGCGTGGCCCGCTCCAACGTCGCCCTGCTGCAGATGATGGGGGCGCGCGTGCGGCTGGTTGGCCCGCCGACCCTGATCCCGGGCGATGCCCGCCGCTGGGGCTGCGAGATCTACCACGACATGAAGGAAGGACTGGAAGGGGTTGAAGTCGTTATGATGCTTCGCCTTCAGCTGGAGCGCATGGCGGGGGCCCTGATCCCCTCGACGCGCGAGTATTTCCGCTTCTGGGGGCTGGACCGCGAGAAGCTGGCCTGGGCCGCGCCCAATGCCCGCGTCATGCACCCCGGCCCGATGAACCGCGGCGTCGAGATCGATTCCGACGTCGCCGATGACCTGTCTGTCTCGCTGATCCAGGATCAGGTCGAGATGGGGGTCGCCGCCCGCATGGCCGTTCTGGCCACCCTTGCCCACCGCCGTGCCGGAGGTGAGGCATGACCAACGCCATCGCCATCATCAACGCCCGCCTGCTGGACCCGGCGACCGACTATGACGGCCCCGGTGCCCTGCTGATCGAGGATGGCCGCATCACTGAGGTCGTCCACGGCCAGGCCAGCCAGATTCCCGACGGCATCAAGGTCGTCGACGCCCAGGGCCGCTGCCTGGCTCCGGGCCTGATCGACATCCGGGTCAAGACGGGCGAGCCGGGCAATGAGCCCAAGGAAACCCTGAAGTCGGCCAGTCTTTCGGCGGCGGCCGGCGGCGTGACCACCATCGTTGTCCAGCCCGATACCGAGCCGGCCATCGACGACCCGGCCATGATCGACCACATCCAGCGTCGCGGCGCAGCCCTGGACCTGGTCCATGTTCGCGCGGCCGGATCGGCGACCCAGAAGCGCGAAGGCCAGCGCATGGCCGAGATCGGGCTGATGCACGAGGCCGGTGCCCTCTATTTCACCGACGGCGACCGCGTGATCCAGAACAGCCGCACCCTGCAAAGGGTGATGAGCTATGCCGCCGCCTTCAATGCGCTGATCGCCTGTCGCCCGGCCGAGCCCTGGCTGTCGGAAGGGGCCGTGGCGACCTCGGGCGAGCTGGCGACCCGGCTTGGCCTGCCGTCGGTCCCGGCCATTGCCGAACGCATCCAGCTGGACCGCGACCTGGCCCTGGTCGAGCTGACCGGAGCCCGCTTCCTGGTCGACCAGATTTCAACCGAAGGCGCGCTGGAGGTTCTGGCCCGTGCGCGCGGTCGGGGACTGGACGTTGCCGCCTCGGTGTCGATCAACCACCTGTGCTTCAACGAGATCGACATCGGCGACTATCGCACCTTCTACCGGCTGGACCCGCCGCTGCGCCGCGAAAGCGACCGCCAGGCCCTGGTCGAGGCGGTGCGCGATGGCCTGATCGACGCCATCACCTCGGCCCATGCGCCCGAGCCCGCCGAGAACAAGCGCCGCCCGTTTGCCGAGGCCGAGCCCGGGGCCATTGGCCTTGAGACCCTGTTGCCGGCAGCCCTGATGCTGCACCACGAGCACGGGCTGGACCTGCTGGATATCCTGCGCCCCCTGACCCAGGGTCCTGCCAACCTGCTGGGTCTGGACGCGGGCGTCCTGGCCGCCGGTGCCCCGGCGGACCTGGTCCTGTTCGACGCCAGCGCCCCGGTCGTGATCGACGCAGCACAGCTTAGGTCCAAATCGAAGAATTCGCCCTTCGACGGCCGCCGCCTGCAGGGCAAGGTCTTGCTCACGGTCGTTCAGGGCCGCATCGTGCACGACAACCTATAGCGGAGTGATTCACTTGCAGGATCTGGCGGGCCCGGCCCTCCTCATGCTCGGACTGGTAGCCCTGGGCGGCTATCTGCTGGGATCCATTCCCTTTGGCGTCGTCCTGACCCGTGCCACCGGCGTGGGCGACGTGCGCCAGATCGGCTCTGGCAATATTGGCGCGACCAATGTGCTGAGGACGGGCCGCAAGGACCTGGCCATTGCCACCCTGGTGCTGGACGCCGCCAAGGGTGCCGTGGCCTTGCTGCTGGCGCGCCATCTGATCGGCACCGAAGTGGCCGGGGCCATTGCTGGCGGTGCCGCCTTCCTGGGCCACCTCTTCCCGGTCTGGCTGGGTTTCAAGGGCGGCAAGGGCGTCGCGACCTTCTTTGGCCTGATCCTGGCCGCCTGCTGGCCTCTGGGGCTTCTGGCGGCGGCGACCTGGCTGCTGTTGGCCTTTACCCTGCGCTATTCGTCGCTGGCCGCCCTGGTGGCCGCGGCGGCGACCCCGCTCTATGCCCTGCTGCCCCTGCCCGCCCTGGGCCTGCCGGCGGAGCCCTCCATCCTGGTCCTGGCCGTATTCACGGCCATCCTGATCTACATCCGCCACCACGAGAACATCGAGCGGCTGATCAAGGGGGTTGAGCCCCGTATCGGAGCCAAGAAGGCGTGACCCCTCTGTCCGAAGCCGAGCGTCTTGCCCGGCTTCGGCTGGCCCGCACCGATGGCATCGGGCCCGTGGCCTTCTCCCATCTGCTGGACCGTTTTGGCAGCGCCATCCGCGCCGTGGACGCCCTGCCCCACCTGACCCGGCGGGGTGGCAAGACCTATGGCCTGCCCTCCATCAGCCTGATCGAGGACGAGGTCGCGGCCGGTCATCGGCTGGGGGCCGAGCTTCTGGTCCTGGGTGATCCTGACTATCCCGAACTGCTGGCGGCCACCGAGCCCCCGCCCCCGGTCCTGTGGATTCGCGGCAAGGGCCACCTGCTCAGCCAGCCCTGCATTGCCATCGTGGGTGCACGCATCGCCTCGGCCGGTGGCCAGAGGATCGCGCGCGGCCTGGCCCAGCAACTGGGCGAGGCTGGCTATGTCGTGGTGTCGGGCCTGGCCCGGGGCATTGATGCCGCCGCCCACCAGGGGGGCCTGGCCAAGGGCACGGTGGCGGTTCTCGGCGGCGGGGTGGACGACATCTATCCGGCTGAGAATACCGGCCTTTATCACCAGTTGACCGAACAGGGCTGCATTGTCTCCGAGAGTCCGGTCGGTGCCCGTGCCCAGGCCCGCGACTTCCCGCGCCGCAACCGCATCATCTCGGGCCTGTCGCGCGGTGTCGTCGTGGTGGAGGCCGAGTTGCGCTCCGGCTCGCTGATCACGGCGCGACTGGCCAACGAACAGGGCCGCGACGTCTTCGCCGTGCCGGGTTCGCCGCTGGATCCCCGCTCGCGCGGGCCCAACGAACTGCTGCGCCAGGGAGCCATACTGTGCGAGGGTCTGGAAGACATAGAGCGCGCCTTCTCCTCGCTGTTCAGCCTGCGTGAATCTGATCGCCCCCGCCTGTCCCTGGGCCTGACCGCGGTTGACGGCGAAGACATGCCCGACCTGATGGCGCAGGATTTCCTGGATCAGGTCTTGGCCCAGCTTTCAACGGTGCCGACACCCCAGGATGAACTGGCGCGGACATTGGGCCAGCCGATCGGACAGGTGCGCGCCGCCCTGCTGGAGCTGTCCCTGACCGGCCAGGTCAGCCTGCTGCCCAGCGGCCTGGCGACCCGCCAGACCTAGGCCAGGCGCGGCTCGACCTCACGTGCCAGCTGGGCTGCGCCCTCCAGCGCCCTGGCCAGGCGCACATCGCCGTCCGATCGCGCCAGATTGCCAACTCCACCGCCATGGAGGCCACATATTCTCGTAAGGGATAGTCCGCCAGGTCCGCTGTCTGAGTGACCTGGCCGGGGGACCGGATTGATCGTTTAGCCCAGAACGTCATGTTGCCTCACCTCGCCTAAGCGCGAACCGCCTTATCACAACCTTAGGTAAGCGTGCAAGATTGTAAACACCTGAAGGTTGCCGCTGTTAAAATGTCGAGATTGACTTCTGGCGCGACGCCAACCACGTTCGCGCCCCGATTTCCCGAACAGAGCGTCATGAATCTCGTCATCGTCGAGAGCCCCGCCAAGGCTAAAACCATCAACAAGTACCTGGGCTCGGACTACAAGGTCCTGGCTTCGTACGGTCACATCCGCGACCTGCCGTCGAAGGATGGCTCGGTCCTGCCCGACGATGACTTTGCCATGCAGTGGGAGGTGGATTCCAAGGCCACCAAGCGCCTGTCGGAAATCGCCGAAGCCGCCAAGAAGGCCGACCGCGTCATCCTCGCCACCGACCCCGACCGCGAGGGTGAGGCGATCAGCTGGCACGTTCTGGAAGTGCTGAACAAGAAGAAGGCCCTCAAGGACACCGAGGTCGAGCGCGTGACGTTCAACGCGATCACCAAATCGGCCGTGCTGGAGGCCATGGCCATTCCGCGCCAACTGGATATGGAGCTGGTCGAGGCCTATCTGGCCCGCCGCGCACTGGACTATCTGGTGGGCTTCAACCTGTCGCCGGTCCTGTGGCGCAAGCTGCCCGGGGCGCGCTCGGCCGGTCGCGTGCAATCGGTCGCCCTTCGCATCGTCGTCGATCGCGAAATGGAGATCGAACGCTTCAAGCCGCAGGAATACTGGTCGGTCGAAGCCGACCTGATTGCCGACAGCCCGCCCTTCACCACCCGCCTGGTGAAGCACGAGGGCAAGCGCGTCCAGCGCCTGGACATCGTGTCCGAGGCCATGGCCACCGCCGCCCGCAACGCCATTTCATCGGGCGACTTCACGATCAAGTCGGTCGAGAAGAAGCCGGCTAAACGTTCGCCCGCCCCGCCGTTCACCACCTCGACCCTGCAACAGGAAGCGGCGCGCAAGCTGGGCTTCACCGCCCAGCGCACCATGCAGGCGGCGCAGAAGCTGTATGAAGGCGTCGACGATACCGGCGGCCTGATTACCTATATGCGTACCGACGGCGTCTATGTGACGCCCGAAGGCATTGCCCAGGCCCGCGAGGCGATCAGCGAACGTTTCGGTCCGGCCTACGTCCCGGCAGAGCCGCGCTATTACAAGACCAAGGCCAAGAACGCCCAGGAAGCGCACGAAGCCATCCGTCCGACCAATATGATGCGCCATCCGGACAGCCTTCGCCTCGAAGGTGATCTGCAGCGCCTCTATGAGCTGATCTGGAAGCGGACCGTGGCGTCGCAGATGGAGTCGGCGAAGCTGGACCGCACCACGGTCGAGATCGAGACGCCGGACGGCCAGACCGGCCTGCGCGCCACGGGTCAGGTCGTGGTCTTCGACGGCTTCCTCGCCGTCTATGAGGAAGGCCGCGATGATCGCCAGAAGGGTGCCGAGGACGAGGACGAGGACGGCGGCCGCCTGCCCGCGCTGAAAGAAGGCGCGAAAGCCCAGGTACAGGCCATCCGCACGGACCAGCATTTCACCGAACCGCCCCCGCGCTTCTCCGAAGCCACCCTGGTCAAGAAACTGGAAGAACTGGGCATCGGCCGTCCGTCGACCTATGCCTCGATCCTGACCACCCTGCGCGACCGCGAATATGTCCGCATGGACAAGAACCGCTTCTATCCCGAGGACAAGGGTCGTCTGGTCACGGCCTTCCTCGAGCAGTTCTTCACCAAATGGGTGGAATACGACTTCACCGCCGCGCTGGAGACCCAGCTGGACGAGGTGTCGGCCGGCGATCTGGACTGGAAGGCGCTGCTGCGATCCTTCTGGCAGGACTTCCATGCCGCCACCCAGGCAGCGGGCGAGCTGCGCACCACGGCCATTCTGGACCATCTGAACGAAGCCCTTGGCGCACACATCTTCCCCGACAAGGGTGATGGCCGCGACCCGCGCCTGTGCCCGGTCTGCAATGAAGGCCAGCTCAGCCTGAAGACCAGCCGTTTCGGGGCCTTCATCGGCTGCTCGCGCTATCCGGAATGCAAATATACCCGCCCCGTCGCCTCGCCTGACGCCACCGATGGCGCAGCCGAAAGCGGCGACCGCGAACTGGGCGTCGATCCGATCACCGGAAAGCCGGTCCAACTGAAGATCGGCCGCTTCGGCCCCTATGTGGAAACCGAAGCGCTGGAAGACGGGGCCAAGCCGCGCCGTTCGTCCCTGCCCAAGGGCTGGTCGCCAGCGTCACTGGATCTGGACCGCGCTCTGAAACTGCTCAGCCTGCCGCGCGTCGTGGGTGAACACCCCGAGGATGGCAAGCCAATCACCGCAGGCCTTGGCCGTTTCGGTCCCTTCGTGGCTCACGACGGCACCTATGCCAATGTCTCAGACATCGAAGAGGTCTTCGAGGTTGGGCTGAACCGCGCCGTCTCCCTGCTGGCTGAAAAGCGGGCTGGACGCGCGGCCCGTGGTGCGGCGGCTGCTCCGCTCAAGGAGTTGGGCAACCACCCGGAAGACGGTGCCGCCGTCCAGGTGATGGCGGGCCGCTATGGCCCCTATGTGAAGTGGAACAAGGTCAACGCCACCCTGCCCAAGGGCACGGAGCCGGACGACATGACCCTGGAAGCGGCCCTCCCGCTTCTGGCCGCCAAGGCCGGCGCTGGGCCCAAGAAGAAGGCTGCCGCCACCAAGAAGGCCCCGGCCAAGAAACCGGCAGCCAAGGCAACGGCCAAGAAGCCCGCCGCCAAGAAGACGACGAAAAAGACGGCTGAAGCCGAATAAGAAAAAGCCCCCGGCATCGTCCGGGGGCTTTTTTTCATGTCGGTCTAGCGTCCCGGCACCAGTTCGTTGTGGACCCGGCGGCCCAGGGGATCGCGACTGGACCAGGTATCGCCGACCTCTGCCTTTACGGCCGGCGTGCAAAAGCGCGACAGGATCATGCGGGGCCGGATGTCGTTGAGGCAGACCTTGTCGCCCTCCTCTGTCCAGCGCCCCGTCATCCGCCGGCCGTCCGAGAAAAAGGCTTCATAGCTGCCGTCGCGGTTGAACCAGTGGCGCACGTTCAGGCCGCTGGCGTACTGCGACACCACAGTATTGCTGAAGGCCAGTTCCATGCCCGCCGCTGCGGGCGTTCCGGCCAGATAGATGACAGCCGACAGGCCGATCAGTGCTTTCGTCCGCATACAGAGAACCTCTTGCTTTGCGGTTGACCTATCAGTCTGGCCCGGGATTTCCAATCCTGCTGCCACAACGGAAATACTTGACTGTGTCGTAGGGATTTCCATATACCCCCAGTTGACCCGGGACAGGACAGGCGATGCGCGCCGCCCGCTCGCCCACGAGGGGCGGTTCCGCAGGTCATGTACGCAAAGACGGTTTTCCGTCACCTGGATTAAATGACAGAGTTCACCAAACTGGGCCTCTCGGCCACGACCCTGCAAGCGGTCGCCGATACAGGCTACACCGAAGCAACGCCCATTCAGGCGTCCGCAATCCCCGTCGCCCTGGCTGGCCGCGATGTTCTGGGCATAGCCCAGACCGGCACCGGCAAGACTGCGGCCTTTACCCTGCCGATGATTGACCGGCTGGCCTCGGGCCGTGCCCGCGCACGGATGCCCCGGGCCCTGGTCCTGGCCCCCACCCGCGAACTGGCGGACCAGGTTGGCGAGAACTTCGCCAAGTATGCCAAGGGCACCAAGCTCAACTGGGCCCTGCTGATCGGCGGCGTGTCCATGGGTGACCAGGTCGCCCTGCTGAACAAGGGCGTCGACGTCCTGATCGCCACGCCGGGCCGCCTGCTGGACCTGTTTGACCGCGGCAAGATCCTGCTGACCGGGGTCGAGATGATGGTCGTCGACGAAGCCGACCGCATGCTGGACATGGGCTTCATCCCCGACATCGAGCGCATCTTCAAGCTGACGCCGCCGCGCCGCCAGACCCTGTTCTTCTCGGCCACCATGCCGCCCGAGATCACGCGCCTGACCACCCAGTTCCTGAAGGATCCGACCCGGATCGAGGTCTCGCGCCCGGCCCAGACGGCCGATACCATCACCCAGTTCCTGACCCGCCTGCCCACCAGTGACCCCAAGGCCAAGCGCACCGCGCTGCGCGCCCTGATCGAACGGGCCGAGGTCAAGAACGGCATCGTCTTCTGCAATCGCAAGTCCGACGTCGATATCGTCGCCAAGTCGCTTCAGGTGCACGGCTTCGATGCCGCGCCGATCCATGGCGACCTGGACCAGAGCCTGCGCATGAAGACCCTGGCTGATTTCCGCGCCGGAACGCTGAAGCTGCTGGTAGCCTCGGACGTCGCGGCCCGCGGCCTGGACATCCCCGACGTCAGCCACGTGTTCAACTACGACGTGTCGCACCATGCCGATGACTATGTGCACCGCATCGGTCGCACGGGTCGGGCCGGCCGCACCGGCGAAGCCTTCATGATTGTCACCCCGTCCGACGACAAGTCGCTGGACAAGGTTCTGAAGCTGATCAAGAAGGAGCCGCAGGAGCTGGTCCTGGAAGGCATCGACTTCGCCGCCATCAAGGATCGTCCGCGCAGCGATGACGACCGATCGCGTGGTCGCGGCCGTCGCAA
>JAEYQX010000157.1 GCA_023409795.1 Pseudomonadota bacterium | reverse complement strand
ATCCAGATCTGGGTGACCCTGCGCTATCTGCGCGAGGCCGACGAATATGTCCGCACCCTGCTGGCCAAGCGGCTGATTACGGCCTGCATGGCGACCCTGGGCCTGATGACCGTCTGGGGCTTCCTGGAGACCTTTGCCGGGGTGGTGCACCTGCCGGGCTGGGGCGGCTATGCCCTGATGTGGCTGCTGTTCGGCCTGTCCGGCCTGTTCATCAAGGACACCAAGTGAAGAACCGGCTGAAACTGCTGCGCGTCGAGCGGGGCATGACCCAGGAACAGCTGGGCCAGGCCCTGGGCGTGTCGCGTCAGGCCATCAATGCCCTGGAAACCGAGAAGCACGACCCGTCGCTGGATCTGGCCTATCGCATAGCGGCCCTGTTCGACTGTTCGGTCGAGACGGTGTTCGCCAATGCCTATCGCGCCGACTGATCCCGACGGGCGCGGTCAGTCGCCCGAAGTTCTCCGAAGGTCCTCGGTGACGTCGCCCGTCTTGGCCGGCTGGCCGGCGAACTCATCGGCATAGGTGGGGTTGAGCACGCCCTGGAAGGCGCTGGTCGGCAAGGTGAGGTAATACGGGCCCTCGACATAGGGGCCGACGGCATAGGCATCGAGCAGGAAGGTCAGGCCGCCCGCCTTGCCCTCGACCGAGCCGGGGGCCAGGGCCACGGCCAGGCTCTTGACCCGGGGGCAGGACCAGGTGTCGCTGGTGGTCGTGACCGGCGTCGCACCCGGGCGCTTTTTCTTGGCGGTGTTGACGGCCTCGCACAGGGCGCGCTCCAGCGCCGTCAGGTCAGCCCCCTTGGCAAGAAGATCGCCGGCGCTGATCCGCTTGCCGGTGGTCTTGTCCCACAGCAGGGCCGTGGCGACGGTATTGGGATGGGCCCCACCTGAATAGTCGAAGTCACTGCGCACGGCGCTGAACAGGCGGCCGGTCTGGACCACGCCGCTGTAGGTGATGATCTTCTGATAGGGCGGCAGGGCGGCGTCGCTGCCAGCCTCGGTGCGGTCGGCCTGGGCCCCCTCGGCATAGCCCATCAGGTCCTGAACCTCCTGGGCATAGAGGGCCTTGTAGAGCTCGGGCTGGGACTGGATGGCCTTGGGCAGGGCCAGGCTGACCTTGGCGAAGGGGGTCTCGCTCTCATAGGTCAGGGGGGCCTCGATCGCCGTCTGCGCCTCAGGTGCCGGAGCCTTGTCCGCCTTCTGGCCATCCCTCTGGCAGCCCGCCAGCAGGGCTGCGACGGCAGCGGTCAGGAAAAGGGCGCGAGCGGGGCGCGAACGGATCATGTCAGACTCCGGTTATGGGTCACATCAAACAGACAGGCCGCTGAACGCGATGGCAGCCAGAAGGATCAGTCCCGCCTCGCGGTTCGACTTGAACAGGGCCAGGCAGGCCGGGGCATCCTCGGGCCGCAGCTTCGCGACCTGCCAGCCCAGGTGCAAGCCATAAAGGGCCAGGCCTGCGTAGAATACGGGGCCAAGGCCCGCCGCCCAGCCGGCCAGGCCGGCAAGGACCGTGGCCAGGACATAGAAGACGGCAATGCCCGGCCTGACCTGCGAGCCCAGGCGGCGGGCCGAGGACTTGACCCCGGCCATGACGTCATCCTCGATGTCCTGAAGGGCGTAGATAGTGTCATAGCCCAGGGTCCAGAACAGGCCGCCGATGTAGAGCAGGCCTGCCGACCAGGCCAGGCGGCCCATCTGGTCCAGTTCGGGCGACAGCCAGAAGGCGTCGCCGCTGAGCTTCACCTGCAGGATATAGAGCCAGCCCAACGAGAACAGGCCTCCGGTCGCGGCAGCAAAGCCCAGCAGCGCGCCCCAGTTGAAGGTCAGGCCCAGCCAGGCCTGGGGCCACCAGGTGATGCGCTTCATGAAGGGATAGGCGGCCACCAGGAACAGGGACAGGGCTCCCAGCAGGACCGACAGAAGGTTCATGCTGAGCAGGATGCACAGGCTGACCAGGCACAGGCCGATGACGAAGGCACAGGCCTGCCTGACGCTGATCTGGCCGGCCGGAATGGGGCGCATGGCGGTGCGGGCGACCTGGGCATCGAAGTCGCGGTCGACAATGTCGTTCACCGCACAGCCGGCCCCGCGCATCAGGGCCGCGCCCAGGCCAAATCCGATGACCAGCCACAGCTCGTAAAGGCCAAAGGGGCGGCCAAATTGCTGCAGGGCCAGGGCGATCCCCTGCCAGCCCGGCAGCAGCAGCAGCCAGGTGCCGATCGGCCGGTCGAACCGTCCCAGCTTCAGCCAGGGCTTCAGGCGCTCTGGCGCATGGCGATCCACCCAGTTCTGGTGGGCGGCATCGGGCAGGGGGGCGGTGGTCATGGCGTGGTCATAGCCCCTGGCCACGCAGCCGGTCCAGCCCTGGGGAGCTGGAGCGGGCGGCCCGGATTGCAGCCTAGGGTGCCAGGCGGCCCCGGGCCTGGTCGGCGCTGAAGACGATGTCGGGGTCGGGCGCGTCGGCCTTGAGCCCCGGACGGTCCAGGACCTTTAGGATGTGGCGGATGATGTTGAGCCGCGCCTGCTTCTTGGTGTTGGTGGCCACCACCGTCCAGGGCGCGCAGGGGAAGTGGGTCTCGGCCAGCATCCGGTCGCGGGCCCGCGAATAGTCGTCCCAGCGCGCCTGGGCCTCCTTGTCCATAGGCGAGACCTTGAAGCGCTTGATCGGATCCTCCATCCGCTCGGCCAGGCGCTTTGCCTGCTCCTCGCGGGTGATATCGAGCCACAGCTTGATCATGATGATGCCCGAGTGGGTCAGCATCCGCTCGAAGTCCTCGACCTCGTTCAGGAAGTCCTCGTACTGCTGCGGGGTGCAAAAGCCCATGACCGGCTCGACGCCGGCACGGTTGTACCAGGAGCGGTTGAAGAAGACGATTTCACCGGCCGCGGGCAGGTGGGGGACATAGCGCTGGAAATACCACTGGCTGGTCTCGCGGTCGCTGGGCTTGGGCAGGGCGACGACGCGGGTGGCGCGCGGGGCCATGACCGCCGTCATCCGCTTGATCGCGCCATCCTTGCCCGCGGCATCGCGGCCCTCGAAGACGACCACGATCTTCAGGCCCTTTTCGATGGCCCAGGCCTGGGTTTCGACCAGCTGGATCTGGAGGGCCTCCAGAGCCTCGTCATAGTCTGGCTTGTCCATGTCGTCTCCCTTTGCTGTGGCCTGGTGGCGAGCTTGCGGCGGTTTTGGGCTCAAGGCCAGCCCTGCGTGCCGTGGGGCAACCGCCGCGCCCTACGGGCATTGGCTGGGGGATGACCGAGCCTGGCCACGACCAACCCGCCCCCCCTTCGCCGCCCCCGTCCGGGGCCGTGGGGCTGGCCAATGCCTGGAGCGCGGTGGTGACCCTGGGCCTGGTCGCCTGTGGCCTGGTCTGGATGGTGCATCGCTGGGCCCCGCCCCAGGACCTGCCCTGGAAGCCGCTGGACCTGCGCCATCCGCCGGGGCTGGCAACGGGGGCCAAGATCGCGCGACTGGACCTGGACGATCATGCATCACCCCAGCGGGTCGAGGCGGCGACGGATGCCTGTCTGGAGCTGCTGCACCAGGCCGGGGTCGAGGCCAGGCGGGCCGAGGATCGCGACGACGGCGGCTTCTGCATCGTCAGGGGCGCGGTGCGGCTGACCGGCGGCGAGATGACGCCGCTCCGCCCTGCGGGCCTGACCCTGCGCTGCCCGGTCGCCGTGCGCCATATCCTGTGGGATCGCCATGTCCTGCAACCGGGCGCGCGCCAGATCATGGGCAGCGAGGTTGCCCGGATCGACAGCCTGGGCACCTATGCCTGTCGCCGCATCTATGGATCCGCCGCCGCCACGGCCCGGCCCAGCCAGCACGCGCGGGCCAATGCGATCGACATCTCGGCCATCCGCCTGGCGGACGGACGCCAGGTCTCGGTGCTGGACGACTGGGACGGGCAGGGGCCTGCCGGAGCGGCGGGCGCAAGCCTGCTCAGACGCCTGCGCGACGGGGCCTGTGGCCTGTTCGCCAATGTTCTGACACCGGACTATAATGTGGCGCACAGGGATCATTTTCATGTCGATGCTGCGGCGCGCGGAATCTGTTCAGGACCGCGATCTGACCAAAACAGTGTGAGGCCAGAAGCGGTTTACAGTTGACGGCTTGTGGATAGTCAGGTGTCATCCCTCCTGCAGTCCGGATTTTGCGTGGGGTCCAAACCCGCGTCTCGCTCCTTCTACTGAACGAGCTTGTCCAGATGGACTGACGGATTCTCCTGCGTGGAAATCCGCCTGGCAAAGCGCGTTTACGGAGACGCTAAGATGGCGACCGGTACGGTCAAGTGGTTCAACCCCACCAAGGGCTATGGCTTCATCCAGCCGGACAGCGGCGGCTCGGACGTTTTCGTCCACGTCACGGCTGTTCAAAAGGCTGGCCTGGCAGGTCTCGATGAAAACGCCAAGGTTGAGTACGAGCTGGAAACCCAGCGCGGCAAGACCTCGGCTGTGGACCTCAAGATCCTCTAAGCTGATCTGAACCCCAGGGTTCAAGGAAAACCCCGGAGCCTCGGCCCCGGGGTTTTTTCATGGGCGGCCGGGCCGGCTCAGAAGCCCAGTTCGGCCCGCAGGGCCTGGGGCGTCAGCCCGCCCTGGCGCAGTTCGGCCAGGGTGACCGAGCGGTCGCGCTTGGCATAGCGACGGCCATCGGGTCCGGTCAGCAGGCGGTGGTGGCGATAGACGGGACGGGGCCAGTCCATCAGGGCCTGGATCAGGCACTGGATGTGGGTGGCCTCGAACAGGTCCTGGCCCCGGATTACGTGGTTGATCCCCTGCAGGGCATCGTCATGGGTGACCGCCAGGTGATAGGCCGTGCCCGCATCCTTGCGCGCCAGGACGACGTCGCCAGCTGTCTCGGGCCGGGCGCGGACCAGGCCGGTTTCGCCATCGGGACCCTCGCCTTCCTCGACAAAGGCCAGGTCGTTCCAGCGAGCCTCGCCCAGGGCCTGGCGGGCACGCTCCAGCGACAGTCGCCAGGCAAAGGGCAGGCCCTGGGCCAACAGGGCCGCTTCCTCGTCGGGCGCGTGGGGGCCGGGCCGGGCCGCCTCGGCCGGGCCGTGGGGGGCGTGGCCGATCTCGTCCAGCAACTGCTTGCGGGTGCGAAAGCAGCGATAGACCAGGCCGCGCTGGCGCAGGGCCTCGACCACCCGTGCATAGTCGTCCAGGTGATCGGACTGGCGGCGCACCGGCTCTTCCCAGTCCAGGCCCAGCCAGGCCAGGTCCTCCAGGATCACGGCCTCATGCTCCGGGCGACAGCGGGTCGGGTCGATGTCCTCGATCCGCAGGACAAAGCGCCCCCCGGCCTCGCGCGCCGCAGTCCAGGCCGTCAGGGCCGAGAAGGCGTGGCCCCGATGCAGGCGGCCGGTCGGCGAAGGGGCAAAGCGGGTGGCGAACATGGGCCTAGACCCTTTGCAGGACGCCGGCCTTTTCGGCCTCCTCGACCGCCTGGCGGATATCGGCCTCGGGCACGAAGTTGAACTGGGCGATCACCTCTTCCAGCACGAAGCCGGGCTGGGACAGGGCCCAGTTCATGGCGTGGGCCAGGGGGCCGGAATAGGTCCGGGCGACCAGGCTGGTGCGCCGGTAGGTGGCAAGGGCTGGGGCACGGGGCAGGGTGATGGCCGCCTCACGCGGGATGATCTGTTCCTGGGCCATGGCCACTTCGTCGCGGAAGGCCGGATGGGCTGCCAGCTGGGCCAGGCGCTGGCCCAGGTCGGCCAGATGGGCCTGCAGGGCGCGCCCGCCATCCTGGTCCGCCGGCGGCAGATAGGCGCGGAAGGCCCGGTCCTGCATGGCTGCATGTTCAAGTAGCCGGAACAGGACCCGTCCATGTAGGGGAGCCAGGGCAATGGTGACGTGCAGGGAGGCCTCATCCTGGGCCAGGGCGTCGTGATAGCAGCCGCGCGGAATGTACAGGACATCGCCGGGTCGCATCATGATCTCGGCCACCACCGGGCCGCGGGCCTGCTCGAAGTAGGCCCTGGGGTCGGGCAACTCGGGCATTTCCACCGGCAGGTCCTCGCGGTGGGCATAGAGCTTCCACAGCTTCGTGCCCCGGGTCTGGATGGCAAAGACGTCGGTCAGGTCATAGTGGCTGCCAAAGGCCTTAACTCCCTGGAACGAGCAATAGACATTGGCCTGGGCGCTCGCTGCAAAGGCCCGGCCCAGCGCCTGGGTGAGGCGTGACAGCGCGGGCGTCAGCCCCTGCACATCCCCGGCGATAAGGCTGGCACCGCGCGCCAGGAACAGGCTGACCTTGGCCGGGTCAGGACGCATCTGCTCGCCATTCTGGTCGCGCACCAGGCGGCAATAGAGTTCTGGCGGGATAGCCTCGGTGTTCTGGACCAGCTTCAGCGTCGAGGGGGTCCAGATGGACGACTGGTTCAGCAGTTGGCTGAGCCCTTCCCAATCCAGCAGGGAGGCTCGGTCGGGACCTGGCAGCCCAGCGGCATCGCTGGCGGGCAGGTGCAGCGGCCTGCGCCCATGGTATTCGGCGAAAAACCGTTCAGGCGTAAGGGGATGTAGAAGGTCGGCCAGATCTTTCATGGCCGGGACGCTACCTGCCACACGGGCCCGTGTCGATAAGGCCGCAAGGGCAAGGTGGGCGGAAGGGCCGTAGGGGTGCTATGTACGGCCCAGGCGCTCAGGATTGCGCCCCGGGATTGCATCTTTGAGCTCTGTTGACCTGACTTCCGTGACCTCGCTGGCCCCTGACCTGGCGCGCCCCGAGACCGTGCTGCCCCTGCTGGACCTGCTGGGGGTGGCGGTCTTTGCCGCGACCGGCGCCCTGGCCGCTGCGCGCGAGAAGCATGACTGGGTGACCTTTGCCTTCTTTGGCGCGATCACCGGGGTGGGCGGCGGCACGCTGCGCGACCTGCTGATCGGGGCCCCGGTCTTCTGGGTCCAGGACTGGCGCTATATCGCCGTCTGCGTGCTGGCGGCCTCGGCGATCTGGATCCTGGGGGCGCGGACCTGGCGTTTCCGGGCCCTGCTGTGGCTGGATGCCCTGGGCCTGGCGGCCTATGGGGTCATGGGCACGGCCAAGGCCGCGACCTATGGGGTCGCGCCGATGATCTGCGTCATCATGGGGGTCCTGACGGCCTGCTTTGGCGGGATCGTGCGCGATGTCCTGGCCAACCAGCCCTCGATCCTGCTGCGGCGCGAGCTGAACATCACCGCCGCCCTGCTGTCAGGGACCCTGTTTGCGGTCCTGACCTATGTCGGGGTGCCGACCTGGCCTGCGGTGGCGGTGGCCGTGGTCGCCGGCTTTGGCCTGCGCGCCGGAGCCCTGACCTGGGGCTGGAGCCTGCCCGCCTTCCCCAGTGCGCCCAGTCGTTAAGGCCAGGCTTCCAAGTTTTCGCCCACGGGCGGCATTTGTCACAAAAACACCGCGCGCCAGACGTGGCAGTGTCGAAGAATCGGGCTTAAGTTAAAGGCATCAGACTAGGAAAGGAGTAGTGTCCTCAATCCTGTCGCCTTGAAACCCTGCCGCAGTTTCGGGAGGGCGTGATGGAGGTTTTGACCCGTCCGCCTTCTGGTTGGCCAGCCCTTGTGCTGAACGCCGACTTTCGGCCCCTTTCCTATTACCCCCTGTCGGTCTGGCCTTGGGAAGAAGTGGTCAAGGCCGTGTGGCAGGAGCGCGTCGATGTGGTCGCCACCTATGACAAGGTGGTGCGCAGCCCGTCGATGGAGATGCCGCTGCCCAGCGTCATCTCGCTGAAGTCCTATGTGGACCAGGACCGACGACCGGCCTTCACCCGCTTCAACGTCTTCCTGCGGGACGGCTTTGCCTGCCAGTATTGTGGCCAGCCGGGCCTGGCCCAGGACCTGACCTTTGACCACGTCATCCCGCGCGCCCAGGGCGGACGGACGACCTGGCAGAACATCGTCGCCGCCTGTGGACCCTGTAATCTGAAGAAGGGCGGGCGCACCCCGCACCAGGCTGCCATGCCCCTGCTGCGCCGCACGGCCCACCAGCCGTCAAGCTGGGAACTGCAGGAGGCGGGCCGACGCTTCCCGCCCCACTACCTGCACCAGTCCTGGCTGGACTACCTCTACTGGGACATCGAGCTGGAGCCGTAGCCCGCGTCGGGTCGAGAAGGCGTAGCCTTCTGAGCGCGGGCGACCAGGAATTCTCCGCGTCGGGTCGAGAAGGCGTCGCCTTCTGAGCGCGGGCGATCCCGGCCTTCGCCGGGGTGGGCGGGGGAGATGTCATGCGTCATCCTCGGGCCTGTCCCGAGGATCCATAGACGTGACGGTGGGGATTTGGGGGGACCGTAGCGTGTCTGGACCCTCGGCACGGGGCCGAGGGTGACGCGGGAGGGGTGAATTTTCCGCGATTGAGACCCCTCATCCGCCCCTGACGGGGCAGCTTCTCCCGCAAGGGGAGAAGGGAGGATGGGTTAGGCTGGATAGACGGCGGTGGTGGCGGGCGAAAACCGGACCCTGGCCCGGTCGCCAGCCTGCAGGTCAGAGCCGGTGGTGCGGACCCGCAGGATGTCGCTGCCGGACTGCAAGGTGACCTCGGTAAAGCTGCCGCCGAAGGCCAGGGCGGTGATGGGGGTGCCATCGGGGTCCGGCACCAGGTCCAGGCTCTCGGGCCGGGCCATCAGCCAGGCGGGGCCGTCGGGCAGGTCGCACGGATGGGGGCCAAAGGCGGTGGTGGCCAGGCCGTCGCGGACGGTGGCGGGCAGGACCTCGGCCTCGCCCAGCAGGCGGGCGGCGGCCAGGCTGGCGGGCTGGCGATAGCAGGCCTGGGGCGTGCCCGACTGCAGGATCCGGCCTTGGTCCATCAGCACCAGCTCGTCGGCCATCATCAGGGCTTCTTCGGCATCATGGGTGACGATCAGCACGGCAGTGCCCGAGGCGCGCAGGGTGTCGATCAGGCTGTGGCGGACCTGGCTTTTCAGGTGGCGGTCCAGGCCGCTGAACGGCTCGTCCAGCAGGATGGCGCGGGGCTTGCGGGCCAGGGCGCGGACCAGGGCCACGCGCTGCTGCTCGCCGCCCGACAGCATATGGGGCCAGGCATCGGCGCGGTCGGCCAGCCGCACCTGGGCCAGCCATTCCAGGGCGATACGGCGGCGCTCGGCCCCGGGGCCCTTCAGGCCAAAGGCGACGTTGTCGGCCACCGACAGGTGGGGGAACAGGGCATAGTCCTGAAAGACCAGGCCGATGTCGCGGTGTTCGGGCGGGATGCTGGCGCGGGCATCGGCCAGAAGCTGGTCGCCGGCGTGCAGGGTGCCCTCGTCCAGCGGCTCCAGCCCGGCGATCATGCGCAGGATGGTCGACTTGCCGCTGCCGGACGGGCCGAGCAGGGCCGTGATCTGCCCGGCCCTCAGCGTCAGGCTGGCGTCCTTGACCGCGACCCGGGGCCCATAGCGGCGGGTGGCGTTCGACAGGGTGATGACGGCAGGGGTCTGGGTCACGGCGGGGCTACTCGGCATTCGGATCACGGCGGCGGGCGCGGCTGCTCCGCGTCACCTGGCGGGTCAGCCAGATCACGCCGGGCAGGGCCAGGCCAATGATCAGCAGGGACGGCCAGCCGGCCTGGGCCAGCCGCTCGTCCAGGGCATAGTTGGACGCCAGCACCGCCAGGGTATCGAAATCGAACGGCCGCAGGATCAGGGTGGCGGGCAGCTCTTTCAGCACATCGACCAGGACGATCAGGCCCGCCGTCAGCAGGGCCCCGCGCGCGATCGGCAACTGGACCGAGGTAGCGGTGGCCAGCTCGCTGCGGCCCAGGCTGCGCGCGGCCTGGGTCATCGAGGGGGTAATCCTGTGCAGGCCCGCCTCGACAGGCTCCAGGGCGGCGGCCATCAGGCGGGCGGCATAGGCATAGATCAGCAGGGCAATGCCCACACCCAGGCCGCTAACCGTGCCGGGCAAGAGGGTCCACAGGACGGCGGCGGGGCCCAGCAGGCCGATGGCCATGACCGCGCCGGGGGTGGCATAGCCCAGGCTGGCCAGGCGCGTCATCACCGGCAAGCGGTGGGCGCTCAGGGCCAGGAGGGTGGCCAGGGCGACGGTGACGCTGGCTCCGGCCAGGCCCATGCCCAGGGTCCGGCCCGTGGCCGCCAGCAGGCGCGGCCAGTCGGGCGGCACCTCCAGCGAGCGCCACAGCAGATAGCCGACCGGCAGGATCAGGCCGAACGTCAGAAGCAGAAGGCAGAAGCCGGTGGCGGCCAGGCCTTTCAGCGGGGACAGGGTCACCGGCTCCAGCGTCCTTTGCTGGCCGCGCGCGGTCTCATAGCGGCGGCCCTGGCGGCCCCACCGCTCCAGCGCCAGCAGGGCGGCGGCGGTGACCAGAAGCGGCAGGGCAAACCGGGCCGCCGAGGCGGGGGAGCCATAGACCGACCAGGCCCGCACCACCCCGGTGGTCAGGGTCTGAACGCTGAGGAACTGGACCGCGCCATAGTCGGCCAGGGTCTCCATGACGGCAAGGGCCATGCCCGCAGCCAGGGCCGGGCGGGCCAGCGGCAGGGCCGTGCGCACAAAGGCCTGGCTGACCGAGCAGCCCAGCATCCGTGCGGCCTCGACCGGATGGACCGACTGGCTCACGAAGGCGGCCCGCATGGCGAGGAAGACATAGGGGTAGAAGGCGCAGGACAGGACGAAGATGGCTCCCGGAATGGAGCGCATCTGCAAGGCGACGTCGAAGCCCAGGGTCGGGCGCAGCCACATCCTGAACAGGCCGGCGACGTCGAATATCTGGGAATAGGAATAGGCCAGGGCAAAGGCCGGGACCGCCAGGGGCAGGGCCAGGGCCCAGGCAAAGAAGCGATGGCCCGGAAAGCGGTGAAGCGCCACCAGCCAGGCGGCCAGGGTCCCTGTTGCGCCGGTAACGACCGCAACGCCCAGAGCCAGGACCCCCGAGGTGGCGGCATAGCGGGCGATGTCGCGCGCGGCGATGTCGGCGCGCCCGGGCTGGAGCGCCGCATGGATCACGCCCAGCAGGGGCAGCAGGGCCACCAGGGCCGCCGCCCAGCCCAGGACGTGCAAAGGCGAAGGCCCGCCACGCGAAAGGCGGCGGGCCTTGCCAGGACGCGGTGTCGGCTGGGGGCCTATCGCCAGCCTGCCGCGCTGATCATCGACTGGGCCTTGGCCTGGTGGATGCCATAGCGCGAGACGTTCATCGGATGGGCCGTGAAGTCGGCATAGGGCGCGACCGAGGCGGCAGGGGCTGCGCCCTCGACCGCCGGATATTCATAGTTGGACTCGGTCACGATGGCCTGGGCTTCCGGCGAGGCCAGGAACTCCAGGAAGCGGATGCCATTGGCCCTGTTCGGGGCATTGGCCGCCAGGCCACCGCCCGAGATGTTGACGTGCGGGCCCTGGCCATCCAGCGAGGGGAAGCCCAGTTTGAGCCTGGTCGCGATCTGGCGATCATTGGCATCTTCGCCATTGGCCATGCGGATGAAGTAGTAGGAGTTGGTCAGGGCCACCTCACAGACACCGGCCGCCACGGCGCGGATCTGGTCGCGGTCGCCGCCCTCGGGCGGGCGGGCCAGGTTGGCGGCGACGCCCTCGACCCAGGCCTTGGCGCGCTCTTCGCCCCAGGCTTCGATCAGGGCACCGACCAGCGACAGGTTATAGACG
>JAEYQX010000148.1 GCA_023409795.1 Pseudomonadota bacterium | reverse complement strand
AAGGTGCGCGAGGCCGAGCGCGCCAACCAGTACGAAGAGTTCAAGGACCGCGTGGGCGAGATCGTCAACGGCACGGTCAAGCGCGTCGAATACGGCAACACCATCGTGGACCTGGGCCGTGGCGAGGGCATCATGCGCCGCGACCAGTCGATCCCGCGCGAAGTGTTCAACATCGGCGACCGCATCCGCACCTACATCTATGACGTCCGCCCCGAGGCCAAGGGCCCGCAGGTCATGCTGTCGCGTGCCCACCCGGGCTTCATGGCCAAGCTGTTCGCCCAGGAAGTGCCGGAAGTCTATGACGGCGTGATCGAGATTCGCGCCGCGGCCCGCGACGCCGGCTCGCGTGCCAAGATGGCCGTCCTGTCGAACGACTCCTCGATCGACCCGGTCGGTGCCTGCGTCGGTATGCGTGGTTCGCGCGTCCAGGCCGTCGTGGCCGAGCTGCAGGGCGAGAAGATCGACATCATCCAGTGGAACGAGGATGAGCCCACCTTCATCGTGAACGCCCTGGCCCCGGCCGAGGTCGCCAAGGTGGTGCTGGACGAGGAAGCCGACCGCGTCGAGGTCGTGGTGCCGGACGAGCAGCTGTCGCTGGCCATCGGCCGTCGCGGCCAGAACGTGCGCCTGGCCTCGCAACTGACCGGTTGGCAGATCGACATCATCACCGAGACCCAGGATTCGGAGCGCCGCCAGAAAGAATTCGCCGAGCGCACCAGCCTGTTCCAGGAAGCCTTGGACGTCGATGAGACCATCGCCCAGCTGCTGGTCACCGAAGGCTTCGCCACGGTGGAAGACCTGGCCTATGTCGAGGCCTATGAGGTTTCCGAGATCGAGGGCTTCGACGAGGATACCGCCGAAGAACTGCAGACCCGCGCTCGCGAATTCCTGGACCGCAAGGCTGCCGAGCTGGACGCCAAGCGCGTGGCCCTGGGCGTCGAGGACGGCGTTCTGGACGTCCCGGGCGTGACCCCGGCCATGGCGGTGGCCCTGGGCGAAGGTGGCGTGAAGACGGTCGAGGACCTGGCTGACCTGGCTACCGACGAGATCCGCGGCGGCTATGAGGTCCGCAACGGCGAACGCGTCAAGCTGGCCGGTGTCCTGGAAGCCTTCAACCTGTCGCAGCCGGAAGCCGAGCTGCTGATCCTGCACGCCCGCGTCGCCGCTGGCTGGATCGACGCCTCGGAACTGCCGCAGCCGGAAGAACCCGAATACGACGAAGCCGCCTTTGCCGAGGGCGACGAGGGCTTCGAGGAAGCTGAACTGCCCGCCGACGAAGCCGAGGTCTTTGCCGAAGACCTCGAACAGTCGCGCGACGCGTGAGATGAGGCCCGCAACCGTCCATGACTGTGCACGAGGCGTTGATCGATAGAGACCGTCAGGACCTGGTGACCCGCCAGGCCCTCGATGAATCTCGCCTGATCCGCTTCGTTGCCGGGCCGGACGGTTCGGTGGTTCCTGATCTGGCGCGCAAGCTGCCCGGTCGCGGCATGTGGGTCGAGGCCAACCGGGCCTCGGTCGACGCCGCCGTCAGGAAGAATATGTTTGCCCGATCGGCCAAGGCACCGCTGAAACCGGCGGCTGACCTGTCTGATCTGGTCGAAAGTCTGCTTTTCAGGCGCTGTCTGTCGCAACTGGGCCTTGCCCGGCGCGAAGGCGTGCTTATCTCTGGCTTCGAAAAAACGGCAGCGGCGATCCGCAGTGGTCGCGCCGCCTGGATCATCGAGGCCGCCGACGGCTCGGCGGACGGTCGGGGCAAGATTTTGGGCCTCGCAAAACATGCGTCTCCGGCGCCGCAGATTTGCGGCGTCTTCACGGCAGACGATTTGAGTTTGGCCCTTGGGCTGGAAAATGCGATACACGCCGTCCTGCTGAAAGGCGGCCGAGCCGATCGTTGGACCCTTGAGGTTGAACGGTTGGCAGGATTTCGACCCTTGTATCCCGAAAACTGGAGCCTGAATGGCCCCGGCGATCGAACAGGGGCCGACCGGGGCTTGTCCCCGGAACAAGAGCCTGAGGCTTTTGACGGACGGGGGCCTGTTTCCTGACGGAGACGGGACCACGCCCGGCTATGGGTGTTTGAAGAAGACGACGACGGCGGAATTCTCCGCCCCGAGTAAAGCGACCGGATGAGCGACGAAAACGACAAGACCGAAGACGGCAAGACCCCTGCCAACGCGCCTTCTCAGAGTGGGCCGCGCGCCCCGCTGAGCCTGAAGCCGCGTGCGGCGGGATCGGTCTCGACCGGCACTGTGAAGCAGAGCTTCAGCCATGGCCGGTCCAAGACGGTGGTCGTCGAAACCAAGCGCCGTGCAGGCTCTGGCCCCAGCCATCAACGGCCCCAGGGCTTTGATGTGTCGCGTCCGCGCGCCGACCAGGGTGGACACCAGCCGCGCAGCGGCGGGGCTCCGCGTGGTGGTCCGGCCGGTGGTGGCCTGTCCCTGGAGGAACAGGAAGCCCGTCGTCGCGCCATCGCCCTGGCCCAGAAGCAGCAGGCTGATCGCGAACGCGCGGCCGCTGCCGAGAAGCTGGCCCGCGAGGCCGCCCAGCGCGACCAGGC